>NZ_LADY01000025.1:0-115007 GCF_000961715.1 Roseovarius sp. BRH_c41
GACATCGATCACAGTATTATTTGAGGTCAGGTCAAGGCCGTCAAGCCGCGCAATCTGAAAGCTCCCCAGATTGGTGATGAAGACATTTGGAACGTTTCCGGCTATTGCGGGTTCCGCGAAGCTATACGAGAATTGATCGCCCGGCACGGATACTTCCAGCGACACAGTCCTGAAATTGCCTGCGATGACGGAAAGTGTGCCGTCCGGGAGCAGGAAGATGTCATCAATACGCGCCGCAAAGCCGTTAATCGTAAAAAGATTCATCAACTCACCCACACGTTGCTACACCTGTCTTCGCTATCTCGAAGCGGTGCGATGATCAAGTCGGGAAATGCTTATTCGCCTTTGGTTACAGGGTCTTGTGACATAAGGGCGCCCCATGGGGCGCCCTTATGCGTCTTGCCAATCGTTGAGTGCCGTTCAGAGGAACGTGAAATCATCCAGCGTGAGTTGCGCGGCCGTGATGCCCTCGACAAGGATCGTGTTGCCGTTCACGCTCATCTGTGCGCCGCCCTCTACATCGACGATATTCATCGCCGCGACGAAACCCGCCAGACCATTGCCACCGTTGGTGATATTGGTCTCGCCCGTGTCCGGGTCAACGCGACGGATCAGGAAGCTGTCGATCCCATCCTCGAAATCGGTGATCACATCGGCCTCGCCGTCGAAGAAGGACGAGAACACGAATTGATCGGCCTCGGTGCCGCCGGTGATCACATCATTACCAGCGCCTGCGTTGATCGTGTCATTGTCCGCGCCGCCGTCGATCACGTCATCACGCCCGCCGCCCGCAAGGAAATCATTGCCGTCGCCGCCAAGGATGCTGTCATCGCCTTCGCCACCGCCAACGCTGTCATTGCCAGCGCCTGCGTCGATCGTGTCCTGTCCCGTGCCGCCGCCGATAGCATCGTCGCCATCACCACCCGAGATGAGGTCATTTCCGAAACTTCCGGACATCGAGTCGTTACCATCTCCGCCGTCCAGCGTGTCATTGTCCGCGCCGCCTGCAACCACGTCATTGCCAGCCCCGCCGCTGATGCTATCCGCGCCAAAGCCGCCCCCGATGATGTCATCGCCGTCACCGCCATCAATCGTGTCAGTGCCCAGACCGCCGCCGATATTGTCAGCGCCCAGACCGCCATTGATCACGTCATTGCCATCCGATCCAGAGATCGAGTCATTACCGTTGCCGCCTTCGATTGAATCATTGTCGATACCGCCTGCCAACACGTCATTTCCATCGATACCGAACAGGGTGTCGTCGCCTGCACCGCCGCTTAAGGTGTCGTCCAGCGGTGTGCCAAAGATCAGATCATTTCCGTCAGTGCCGGGTTCCAGAACCACTTGCGCTGCATTTGAAACGACGCTCTCGTCTGTTCCGAGAAGGTCGGTGTAGGACACGCGCACAGTCAGTGACGTGCCGATATCCTCGGGCACCACAACATAGCTGACATCAACCGCTCCGACGATCGGTATCCCGTTGCGCAGCCATTGATAAGAGAATTCCCCGATCCCATCCGCGTCTGACAACCCCGAAGGGTCCACTGTCAGGGTATTCCCGGCGAAGGCCTCTCCTTCTATGGTAACCGTCCCCTGAGGTGGAACGTTCTCGGCTACATCCCGGATGAAAATCTCGAACGATTTTGACGTGGACGAATCCTCAAAGGCGATGCCATTGAACGATACGTTCAGAAAGAGGCTTTCTTGCCCCTCGTCGAGATCATCGAGAACAGCAGCCATTGAAAATGACTCGATAGTCACGTCCTCTGGAGGATTGATGCTGAAGAATATTGCTTCGCTGTTGCCGGTCCCCACGAAATCGCTTGTATCAGCAGTGCCCCCGACTGTTGAAAACGAGTACGTATAACTCGCGGATACAAAAGTGGCATCATTGAAAACGATTTGAAAGTCCAGGGTCTGACCTTCAAAAACTGTAAATCCATCTGGAGATTCAAGCGAAGCAAATGCCATTTTTCTCACCCGCGTTAAGATTCGATTGTTCACACCACTCGTGTGGGTGGGCTCATCCGCCTACACTACCCTCGTTCCTGATGGTATTGAACCCTTGTGTTTGACAGCGCTGTTGCGATGGAAAAATATGCCTCCGGCTCTCTGACGCTCCCAGCCCTCTTGCCCCATCCGCGCCCCTGTCCTAGAACGCCTCTGATATATCAGCCGGAGGCCGTGCCATGCTTGATCTCACCTATGAAGCCCCGAAACCACGCGTGATCGCGGGGGCCAAGCATGATTGGGAGTTGGTGATCGGGATGGAGGTGCATGCGCAGGTCGCGTCGCGCTCCAAGCTGTTTTCCGGCGCGTCCACGCAATTCGGGGCGGAACCCAATTCCAACGTCGCGTTTGTGGATGCGGCGATGCCGGGGATGTTGCCGGTGATCAACGAATTCTGCGTCGAACAGGCGGTGCGCACGGGGCTGGGGCTCAAGGCCAAGATCAACCTCTGGTCGGCCTTTGACCGCAAGAACTATTTCTACCCCGACCTGCCGCAGGGCTATCAGATCAGCCAGCTCTATCATCCGCTGGTCGGTGAGGGCGAGATCCTTGTCGATATGAGCCCCGGCGTGGCGCGGCTGGTGCGGGTCGAGCGCATCCACATGGAACAGGACGCGGGCAAGTCGATCCATGACATGGACCCGGCGATGTCCTTTGTGGACCTGAACCGCACCGGTGTGTGCCTGATGGAAATCGTCAGCCGCCCCGATATTCGCGGGCCGGAAGAGGCCGCCGCCTATGTGACCAAGCTGCGCCAGATCCTGCGCTACCTTGGCACCTGCGACGGCAATATGCAGAACGGCAATCTGCGGGCCGATGTGAACGTGTCGATCTGCCGTCCGGGACAGTATGAGAAATACATGGAGACGCAGGATTTCAGCCACTTGGGCACGCGCTGCGAGATCAAGAACATGAACTCCATGCGCTTTATCCAGATGGCGATTGACTACGAGGCGCGCCGCCAGATCGCGATTGTCGAGGCGGGCGGCACGGTGGTGCAGGAAACCCGGCTCTATGATCCGGACAAGAACGAGACCCGCTCCATGCGTTCCAAGGAAGAGGCGCATGATTATCGCTATTTCCCCGATCCTGACCTTCTGCCACTGGAAATCGAGCAGGCTTGGGTCGATGAGATTGCCGCCAACCTGCCGGAACTGCCCGACGCCAAGAAGGCGCGGTTCGTGTTGGAATTTGGGCTATCGGAATATGACGCCTCTGTGCTGACGGCCGATCTCGCCAATGCCGCCTATTTCGAGGCGGTGGCGGCGGGCGCGGGCGATGGTAAGCTGGCGGCGAATTGGGTGATCAACGAGCTCTTTGGTCGGCTCAAGAAAGAGGATCATTCAATTGAGGATAGCCCGGTAAGCCCGGCGCAATTGGCCGGTATCGTCCGGCTGATCAAGTCTGACGCCATTTCCGGCAAGATCGCCAAGGACCTCTTCGAGATCGTCTATACCGAAGGCGGCGACCCTGAAGAGATCGTCGAGGCGCGCGGCATGAAGCAGGTGACGGATACCGGCGCGATTGAGGCCGCCGTGGACGAGATCATCGCCGCCAACCCCGCACAGGTGGAAAAGGCGCAGGCCAATCCCAAACTCGCGGGCTGGTTCGTGGGGCAGGTGATGAAAGCCACCGGCGGCAAGGCCAATCCCAAGGCCGTCAATGACATCGTGATGGCGAAGCTGGGGCTGTAACGGGCCCGGCCCTGGATGATCCGGGGTGTCAAACGCAGTCTGGATTTGAAAACCCTACGGATTTCCTTAATCTCGCCCAACCGAGGGGCGAGAATCAGGGAGAGTTCGATGGGCTGGATGAAAGAGGAGACCGGGCTTGAGAAATGCGCCGCGAATTTCGTGGCGCTGACGCCTCTGTCGCATCTGAGGCGCGCGGCGCATCTCTTTCCCACCCATGAGGCGCTGATTTATCGCGACACGCGGCGGACCTATGCAGAGTATCACGCGCGTGTGTCGCGGCTTGCCTCGGCGCTGGTCAAGCTGGGGATCGAGCCCGGCGATGTGGTGGCCACCCTTCTGCCTAATATCCCCGCCCATTGCGAGGCGCATTTCGGGGTGCCCGCCTGTGGCGCGGTGCTGAATGCGATCAACACCCGGCTCGAGGCCGATACCATCGCCTATATTCTTGATCATGGCGGCGCGCGCGTCGTGCTCTGCGATCCGCAATTTCTGCCCACGCTGGCGCAGGCCATCGACCTGATGGAGGGACCGCCTCCCGGCGTTGTCGAGGTGGCCGATGATGCGGCGGGGGTGCATGCCCACGGGCATTACATGGAATATGAGGAACTGCTGGCCTCTGGCGATCCCGATTTCCCCTGGATCATGCCCGAGGATGAATGGGAGAGCCTCGCGCTCAATTACACCTCGGGCACCACGGGGCGGCCCAAGGGCGTGGTCTATCACCATCGCGGCGCGTATCTGATGACCATGGGCACGGTGGTGAGTTGGGATTTGCCGCGCTATCCGACCTATCTGACGATCGTGCCACTCTTTCACTGCAACAACTGGAACCACGTCTGGCTGATGCCCATGCTGGGGGCGACCCTTGTCTGCTGCCGCGACATCACTGCCAAGGCGATTTATGACGCGATTGCAGACGAGGGGGTCACGCATTTCGGCGGTGCGCCCATCGTGCTCAACATGATCGTCAACGCCAAGGACAGCGAGCGGCGCAGGTTCGACCATATCGTCGACGTGTTCACCGCCGGTGCCCCGCCGCCTGCCGCGACCCTGGCCGCAATCGAGCCGTTGGGTTTCAAGGTCACACAGGTTTATGGTCTGACCGAGACCTATGGCCATGTTACCGAATGTCTCTGGCAAGAGGCTTGGGATGACCTGCCCGATGACGAGCGATATTCGATCAAGGCGCGCACAGGGGTTCTTATGCCGATGATGGAGGACATCACCGCGATGGACCCGGAAACGATGACTCAGATCCCAATGGATGGCGAGAGCCTCGGCGAAATCATGATCCGGGGCAATTCGGTGATGAAAGGCTATCTCAAGAACCCGGCCGCCACCGAAGAGGCGTTTCACGGCGGCTATTTCCATTCGGGGGATATCGCGTTCCAGCATCCTGACGGCTATCTCAAGATTGCGGACCGAGCCAAGGACATCATCATCTCGGGCGGCGAGAATATTTCTTCGGTCGAGGTCGAAGGTGTGTTGATGCGCCATCCCGCCGTCATGCTCTGTGCCGTGGTGGCCAAGCCGGATGAGAAATGGGGCGAGGTGCCGTGTGCCTTTGTCGAGTTGAAGGATGGGGTCACGGTCAGTGAGGCCGAATTGATTGCCTTTGCCCGCGAACGGTTGGCGGGTTTCAAGACGCCAAAAGCGGTTGTATTTCAAGAGCTTCCCAAGACAGCGACCGGAAAGATTCAGAAATTCGAACTGCGGCAGAGCGCCCGCGCGCTCTGATCCGCCGCGTCACTCGTCACGCGCGCGCCATTCCCTCAAGCGCAGGACGGCGTTGGCCCCGATCTCTCGCAGCGGTTGGGGGGGCAGGCGTTTGGGCTCTGCCTCTGCGGTGAAATGGCGGGTAATCTCGGTTGAGAGGCCTGCCGCCAGGTCTGCTGCACCCATTCCTGTCAGGGTGCCGCGCGCGGTGCCGAGGCCGTTTTGCACGCAACCGGAGAAAAGCCCCGGTTCAATCTCGCGCATGACGGCAACTCCATTGAGGCTGAGGCAAAGATGCCCGGCCCATGTGTGCTCCATCTTGATACCCGCAAGCTGCGGAAATCGTTGATCAAATTTACGCTGCATGGTGCGAGAAGCGCGGGCAAGATCGGCCTTGGTGGCGCGCATGTCGGGGCGCAGGGCGGCGCAGGTGCGGGTGACGATGCGGTTGCCGCCCTGGGCTGTGTCGATGCGGCGCAGGGTGGTGCCCATGGGGTCAGAGGGGGTGACGCCCCACCGGGTGTGGCCGCCCAGCCGTGCCAGCGTGTCGCGGTCCAGATCAGGGGTCATGGTGGCGAAGAGAAAGAGCTGCATCAGCCGTCCGCGCGCGATGCCAAAGCTCTCAAGATGGCCATTGACGGTCAGGATCACCTTGCCTGCAGAGATCTGGCCATACGGTGTTTTGACCTGCCAAGCGTCGCCTTGGCGGGTAAATTCCGTCACCGGGCTTTGCTCAAAAACCTTTACACCTGAACGGCTTAGACCAGATTCGAGCCCTCGGATATAGCCTGCGGGCTGGAGCATCACCGTGCCGGGGGTATAGAGGCCCGAGCGGTAATGCGCGCTGCCGGTCAGTTCTTGCATGGCTTGGGCGTCGAGCATTTCGGAGGTCTCGCCAAGACTGGCGAGATGGCGCGCGTAGCTCTGGTTATGCGCATGGGCGGTTTCGCTCGCGGCACCGTTCACCTTGCCCGCCGGATCAAAGAAGGCGGGGGCGATGTCATAGTCCTCGACGGCGGTTCTCGCAAAGGTACACGCCGTACGATTGAGCGCGATGAGCGTACGGTCATCGCCCGTGCCTGCGTAGTCTTCCGAAGTCAACTCGTGCGGCAGGTCGATCATGAAGCCAGAGTTGCGCCCCGCCGCGCCTTCGGCAATGCGGCCTGCGTCCAGAATCACGATGCCCGCGCCGGGCACAATCTGTGTTAGCCGGCGTGCCGCCGACAACCCGGCATAGCCCGCGCCGATGATGACGACATCGGCGGTCTTGTTTCCCTCCAGCCGGGGATACGCGTCCTGCGGCGGCAGGATCGCGTTCCAGGCGGCGGGGCCCAGATGGGCGGGCAGGGTGCGGGCGGTGTAGCGTGTCAATCCACCGCCTCATCCGCGTCATCGGCCAGATCAAGCCAGATGGTTTTCAACTGGGTGTATTGGTCGTGGGCGTGGATGCTGTTGTCGCGCCCGCCAAAACCCGACTGCTTGTAGCCGCCAAACGGTGTGGTGATATCGCCCTCGCCAAAGCTGTTGACGGTCACAGTGCCCGCGCGCAGCATCCGCGCGCCCCGGATTGCCCGTTTGGCATTGGCGGTAAAGAGCGCGGCGCAGAGACCGTAGTCGGTGTCATTGGCAACAGAGATCGCCTCGTCAAAGCTGCCGACCTCGATCACGGTCAGGACCGGGCCAAAGATCTCCTCGCGCGCGAGCGGGTGATCGTTCCCAGGCACGGAAACGATCGTCGGCTCGACAAACCCATTCTCGGCCTTGCCGCCCAAGAGGATCGTGTCTGCCTGATCGAGATAGCCGCAAACCTTGGCATAATGCCCTTTGCTGACCAGAGCGCCAATGCGCGTTTCAGGATCGAGCGGGTCGCCCACCACCCATGCGCGGGCATGGGCGGTGATGCGGGCCAAGAGATCGTCCTTGATGGCGCGGTGCACGATCAGCCGCGAGCTGGCCGAGCAGTTTTCGCCCATGTTCCAGAACGCGCCGTTGACGATATGTGCCGCGACCCGGTCGAGGTTCTCGGCATCGTCCATGACGATGGCCGGATTCTTGCCACCCATTTCCAGCACCACCTCTTTGGCGTTGCTGTCGGCGGAGTAGCGCAAGAAGCGTTTGCCGGTTTCGGTCGAGCCGGTAAAGCTGACCATGTCCACATCCATGTGACGGCCCAAGGGTTCGCCCACCTCTGGCCCAGTGCCGGGCAGGACATTGAGCACACCGCGCGGCACACCGGCCTCATGGGCCAGTTCGGCGATACGCAGCGCGGTGAGCGAGGTTTCCTCGGCGGGTTTGAGAACCACGGAACAGCCAGCGGCCAAGGCCGGGCCGATCTTCCATGCCAGCATCAGCAGGGGGAAATTCCACGGCAGCACGAGGCCCACGACGCCAATCGGCTCGCGCAGGACCATGGCGATGTGGTTGTCAGAGGCGGGCGAGACCTGATCATAAATCTTGTCGATCAACTCGGCGTGCCATTTGAGGCAGTTGACGGTTTCGGGCAGGTCCACGGTTTCGCAATCATAGATGGTCTTGCCGGAATCGAGGCTCTCCATCACCGCCAATTCACGGGCGTTGCGGGTGATCAGCTTGGCCAGCCGGATCAGAACCGCCTTGCGCTCGGACGGGTGCAGGCGTGACCAGCGGCCGTCGTCAAAGGCGGCGCGCGCCTTGGTGACGGCAAGCTCTACGTCTTCGGCCCCACAGGCGGCAATCTCTGCCAAGGTCGCGCCGGTGGCGGGATTTAAACTGGCAAATGTCTTGCCCGAAATGGCCGGGCGCGACCTGCCGTCGATAAAGGCACCTGTGGGAAAATCGATCGTGGCGGCGATGGCCGCATAGTCGTCGCGTGTCAGCAAAGCCATGATCAGCCCTCCGCCGTGATGGTTGCAATGGTGGTTTTGAGAACGCGCACGACCTGTTCCAAGGCGCGTTTGTCGTCCTTGTTCAGCCCTTTGAGCGGTGCGCGCATGATGCCTGCGTCGATGCCGGTCATGGTCACGCCATGCTTGATGGTCTGGATGAATTTACCGCCCTGTTCCAGCACATGCATCAGTGGCAGCATGGCCGACATGATGCGTCGTCCCTTGGCAAAATTTCCCTCGACCACGCAGGCGTTGTAGAGCGCGATATGCTCGTGTGGCAGAAAGTTGGAGCCACCGCAGACCCAGAACGGCGCGCCCCACGCAAAGAATTCCAGCGCCTGATCGTCCATGCCGCAGCCAAGCTGGATGTGCGGATAGTCGCGCGCCAAGAGGTGTACGCGGTTGATATCGCCCGAGCTTTCCTTGATGCCGCAGAAATTGCGGCTGCGCCCGACGCGGTCTAGAAATTCCTCGCCCATCATCGTGCCGGTGCGACCGGGATAATTATAGAGCATCACCGGCAGGTTCGCGGCGCGGTCGATAGCGAGCGCATTCAGCGCATTCTCGCGATCCGTGGGCACCGCATAGGGCGGGCTGGCCAAGAGGATCACATCGGCACCGATGTCGCGTGCGGCTTGCGCCAGAGCGATGGAATCATCGGTCAGCATCGCGCCGGTGCCTATGACAAGCGGCACGCGCCCCTTGATGCAGGCATGGGCGAAACGCGCGAGATCGACGCGTTCCTGAACGGTCTGGGCGTAATTCTCGCCGGTGGAGCCGCCCGAGATGATGCCATGCACCCCCGCCGCGATCAGATGTTCGATCACGTCTGAGAGGGCGTCATGGTTGACCGATCCATCGGCGTTATAGGGTGTGATGACGGGGGTATAGATCCCGTCGAACCTGAATATCGGGGTCATGGCGGTCCTCATGCGGGGGTGGAGCGGGCAAGATTGCCCATAGGCACATCGAGTGCCGCAGGCATCACGAAGCGTTCGATCTGGTTGCGCGACAGGTTCCAGTGATCTTCGGCCAATTGCGCGGCGGTGGCCTCGTCCCGCGCTGCGATGGCGTCAATGATGGCATCATGCTGCGCGCTGGCCTCAGAGAGGTTTTCCACCATCTCGGAGGTCTGGGGTTGGTAGAAGGTCATGCCGATGCGGGCATGGTCGATCAGCAGGCGGTGGAACGAGGGCAAGAGAAAGACATTTCCCGCCATCTCGCCGGTGATTTCGTGAAAGCGGGTGTTGGCGAGGGTCCGCTCGGCGGGGGTGCCGCTGCGCAGGGCCGCGCGAAATGCGTCCTGTGCGGCGCGCAGGGCGGCGACCTGAAGCTCTGAGGCGTTGCGTGCGGCAAGCCGGAGGATCGCGCCGTAGATCATCGGGGCCGCCAGAAAGAAATCGCGCAGGGTGGTGTGCGAGAGGTCCGAGACGCGCGGACCGCGATTGTCACGCAGGTCGATATAGCCAAGCCCGGCCAATTCGCGAAACACCTCGCGCACGGGCGTGCGGGAGAGGCCAAAATTGGTGCAGAGCGCCACCTCATCAAGATCCTCGCCGGGGCGCAAGACGGTGGTGAGCACCGATTCCTTGAGATGCGCGGCGAGGGCGAATTTGCGATCCTTCGCGGCCATTGGGGGTCTCCTTTTGGTGGCTGTGGGTTGGGATTACTAAATACAAACTGTATACACAAGAAATTTATATTGTGTAATTCAAAAATTCATCCCATAGAGAACCAGTCACAGTCGATGGACCCGCCATGTCTGACACGCAGCATTTTGCCTTTGTTCTGGTCGAGGAATTCTCGCATCTGGCGTTTTCCTGCGCGGTCGAGCCGTTGCGCATCGCCAACCTGATCAGTGGCAAGGCGCTCTATCGCTGGTCCTTTCTGTCTGAGGGTGGTGCGCAGGCGACCTGTTCCAACGGGTCTGTGACGCTTGTGCATCAGGGATTCGAAAGCGTGCCGCCCTGCGACCTGCTGTTCGTGCTGTCGGGGATCAACATGCGGGCGCATGGCACGCGCCCGTTGCAGACCCTGCTGCGGCGCGCGCATCGGCATGGAACGCCGATTGGGGCGCTCTGTTCAGGGGCGTGGATTCTAGCGGAGGCAGGGTTTCTGAATGGCATGAAGACCGCGATCCACTGGGATTATCACGATGCCTTTATGGAGCGGTTTCCCGAGGTCAATCTGGTGCGCAACGTCTTTGTCGCGGATGAGCGGCACATGACCGCCTCGGGCGGGACGGCGACGGCGGATCTGATGCTGCACCTCATCGAACGCGATCACGGCTATGATCTGTCCGTCGCGGTGGCCGATCAGATGGTCTATGCCTCGGTCCGCGAGGCAAGCGTGGCGCAGCGCATCTCGTTGCAATCGCGCAATGGCATCCGCAATGCCCATCTGAGCAAGGCGATTGCCCGGATGCGTGAGACGGTCGAAGACCCGCTCAGCCCGGCGGAAATCGCGTCGGAGCTTTGCATTTCCACCCGGCAGTTGGAGCGACTGTTTGGTAAGTTCCTGAATACCTCGCCCAAGAAATTCTTTATGGATCTACGCCTGGATCGGGCGCGGCATCTATTGATTCAGTCCGAAGCCTCGGTGGTGGAAATCGCCATTGCCTGCGGATTCGAGAGCCCCGGCCATTTTTCGCGGGTTTACAAATCCGCTTATGGTGTCACTCCTATGCAGCAACGCGGGCGTTTGAGTTGACGATGATGTGCCCGGCCCGGTGAACAGGACGGCGCAGGCCATGAAGATCGAAAACCGCACCTTTGACGAGTTGCAGATCGGCGAGAGCCAGAGCCTTCGGCGGCTCTGCACGCAGGATGATCTGCTGGTGTTTGCCAATGTCTCGGGCAATCACAACCCGATGCATCTCTATGATCTCGACGGCGATGGCGATGGTCAGCCAGAGGCCTTCGTGCCGGGGATGTTTCTGGGATCGCTGGTGTCTGCTGTGCTGGGCAATCTCTTGCCGGGGGCGGGGACGCTCTACCGCGCGCAGAGTCTTGTGTTCCATAATCATGCCCATGCGGGGGATGAATTGGAGAGTCGGGTCACGGTGACGGACAAATCCGAGAAAGATTTTACCGTCACCTTGGCGACCGAGGTGCGCCGGCTGCGGGATGACGCGCTGATTGTGTCTGGCGTGGCGGTGGTCGAGGCACCGCGCCGCAAACTGAACTATTCGAGCCACGATTTGCCGGGATTGATTGTGCAGCGGCATCGGCATTTCGAGAAACTGCTCAAGCGATCGGAGCCTTTGGCCGCGCTGGTCACGGCGGTCGTCTGTCCCGAAGAGCCGAATTCCCTTGGCGGCGCGCTCTTGGCGCGGGCGCATACATTGATCGAGCCGATCCTGATTGGTGATCCGGGACGAATTGCAACGGCGGCGGTGACACTGGGCGCTGATCTGACGGGACTCGAGATCATCGCGGAAGCCGACCCCGAAGCCGCCGCGCGGCGTGCCGTGGCGCTGGTGCATGCGGGGCGGGCCGGGGCGCTGATGAAGGGGCATCTGCACACCGATCAACTGTTGCGCGCCGTTCTGGACAAGGCGCTTGGCCTGCGCGCCGGGCGGCGGTTGACCCATATCTTTGTGATGGATGTGCCGGGGCTGGCGCATCTCTTGATGGTCACGGATGCGGCCATTAACATTGCCCCCGACCTGCGCACCAAGGTCGATATCGTGCAGAACGCGATTGATCTTGCCCTCAGCCTCGGGATCGAGTTGCCCAAGGTCGGCGTGCTCTCGGCGGTCGAGACGGTCAATCCCGATATGCCGTCGTCGATGGATGCCGCGCTCTTGTCCAAGATGGCGGAGCGCGGGCAGATCACTGGCGGGTTGGTCGATGGTCCGCTGGCGATGGACAATGCGGTCGATATTGCGGCAGCGCGCATCAAGGGTATTTCCTCGGCTGTGGCGGGGCGCGCGGATATTCTGGTCGTGCCCAATCTCGATGCGGGCAATATGCTGGCCAAGCAATTGACCTATCTCGCCCATGCCGAGGCGGCGGGGCTGGTGCTGGGCGCGCGGGTGCCGATCATTCTCAATTCGCGGGCGGATGATGATATGGCGCGGCTGGCCTCCTGCGCCGTGGCGGCGCTTTATCAGGCGAGAGGCATGGGGCAGGGCTAAGGCCCTCAGCCCACCTGTGCAGGCAACCAGACGGTGAATTCCGCGCCGCCCTCGGGGCGGTTGCGGGCTGTGATGAGGCCGCCCGCCTGTCGGATCAGGGTCTGGCTGACCGAGAGGCCAAGCCCCGTGCCCTCGCCCTGTTTGGTGGTGAAAAACGGATCGAACACCAGTGCCAGCTTGTCCTCGGGGATGCCGGGCCCGCTGTCGGCCACGATCAGCGCGGCGCCCGCATGCCCCTCGCGAGACTCGGCGTGTGTTGTCACGGCCAGCCGTCCCCCCGTCTTCATGGCCTGAGCCGCATTGGTCACGAGGTTGATGATCACCTGCTGCAATTCGCCCGGATTGATCCGCACCAGCGGCGTGTCGGGCTGCGCGTCGATCACCACCGTGACGCCCGCCTTGGCAACAACGTGATCGACCAGCACAAGGCAATCGCGCAGGACCGAGGCAATCTCGACATCTTCCTCGAAGGTGCCGAATTCGCCGGGGCGCGCGAATTGCAAGAGCTTGCCGACGATCGCGCTGATCCGCCCAACTTGGCGGTCGATGAGGTCAAGTTCGGTGATGACGGGCAATGACCCTGCGCCAAGTGTCTGGCGGATCACATCGAGATTGCCCTGAATGACGGCTGCGGGGTTGTTGATTTCATGCGCGACGCCTGCCGTGATTTCGCCGATGGAGGCGAGCTTTTCGGACATCACCAATTGCTGATAGGTGATCTCGAGCTTGGCATTGGCCTCGCGCAACTCGGCTGTGCGCGCCTCGACACGGGCATTGAGCGCGTCGTTCCATGCGCGCAGGGCGCGGTCGCGTTCCTGCACCTGATCGAGCAGGCTGTCGAGATGGGCGGCCACGGTGCCAATCTCATCACGCGCTGCGACGGGACCGATACGGGCGTCGAGATGACCGGCCTCGACCCGTTCCATGGTCCGCGTCATCCGTTCGAGCGGGGCAAAGATGGTGCGCGCGAGACGCAGAAAGAGGGGGGCGCTGACGGCGAGAACGATCAGAAAGGCCGCGAGAACCAGCAGGTAGGCATTGCGCTTGGCGGCATCAAAGGGTGCCTGAAGAAAGCCGACGTAAAGCATGCCGACCCGGTCCCCAAAGCTGTCGATGAGGGGCTGGTAGGCCGAGATATACCAGTCATTGACCACAAAGGCGCTATCAAGCCAAGTCTGCCCTTCGTCCAGAACCGTGCCCCGGACCGCGGCTGACACCCGCGTTCCAAGCGCGCGCTCATCCGCAAAGAGCCGCACATTGGTTGAGATGCGCACATCCTCGAGAAAGAGTGTCGCGGTGCCCTGCCGGTCGCCTGATCGCCCGGTGTCGCGGTAGACCAGAGCATTGATCGTGTCGATGAAATCAAGGTTGCGATTCAGCAGAATCCCGCCCACCAGAATGCCCTCTCGCCCGCGCGTGCTGACCGGTGTGGCGGTGTGAACGACCATGCCACGATCCTCAACCCTGCGGTTGGTGGGGACGGCAGCGCGGGTCGAGACCAATGGCACCACGGCGCGGGTGGCGAGGCTTTGGCCGGTCTCGGGCAGGTTCTCCAGATCGCGGGATGAAAAAATGTCAATCTCTGTGGCCGGGCGACCCTTGGCGGCCGTGTCGATCACCGGCCAGTCGACCCCGCGTCGCCGCGCCTCGGGCAGGGGCAGGTAATAGAGGAAATCAAGCCCGAGGCTGCGACGGTTCGTGTCGAGAAACGCCGACATGTCTGCCGGATCACCTTGTGCCACCGCGTCAAAGTTGAGCGAGCGCGCGAGAGCGGTCACTTCGGTGCCCGTGGTGGTGAGGATGCGTTGCAGATACTGATTGGCGATGCGCAGGTCGCTGGTGACATTGGTGATCAGCAGGCTGTCGTAATTGGCGGACCAGCGATTGATCGCCACCAGCAAGAGGAGCGGCATCAGAACCACCAGCGGCAGAAGTGCCAAGATCAGCAATCGCAGCCGGACGGATGTCATATGCAAATCGGGCCCCTGTTCAGGAGCCCGACTTTAGGTCAATCATGCAGGTCGCGCAATCGCGCTTGGCCGCTGACGGATCAGTTCCAGCCGACCTGATTGAAGATCGCCTGAGCCGCGGCCGCATTGGCGCCAAAGGAGGCGGTGGGCGTGGTGCTGTCCGGCTTGAATTCGCCCAGCTCTTTCACATGCTCACCGATATCGACACCGGCGAGGACCGGGAATTCGTTGTTGGCATTGGCGAATTGCGCCTGCGCGGTCTCGCTGGCGAGGAACTCAAGCAGAGCGATCGCCTCGTCCGGGTTCGGCGCATGGGCGGTGATGCCGGCCGCCACGAGGTTCATATGCGCGCCGCGGTCGTCCTGGTTCGGCCAGACCCAGCCAATGCCGTCGATGCCGCTGGTCAGCCCGTCCACATCTCCGGCGAGGCCGCGGGCAAAGTAATAGGTGTTCGACACGGCGATGTCGCATTCCCCCGACACGATGCCGCGCAACTGGTCGGTGTCGCCCCCTTCGGGCGCGCGCGCCATGTTGGCGACGATGCCTGCCGCCCAATCCTTGGCCACTTCCTCGCCATGTACTTCGATGATCGAGGCCAGCAGCGACTGGTTGTAGACATTCGACGAGGAGCGGATGCAGATCTGGCCCTTGTATTTCGGATCGGCCAGCTCTTCATAGGTCTGGGGCGGGGCGTCGACCCGGTCCTTGGAATAAAAGATGATGCGCGAGCGCTGCGAGAGGCCGGTCCAGAGATTGTCCGGGTGGCGCAGGTTGGCCGCGACATTGGTCTCGATCAGGTCGGAGTCGAAAGGCTGCAACAGACCCTCGTCCACAGCACGCGAGATATTGCCCACGTCCACGGTCATGAACACATCCGCCGGGCTATTCGCGCCCTCGGCTTTCATGCGCTCGATCAGTTCGGCTTCCTTGCCCTCGATCCGGTTGATCTTGATGCCGGTTTCTTCGGTGAAGGCGTCGTAGAGCGCATTGTCCGAATCGTAATGCCGGCTGGAATAGAGATTGACCTCTTGCGCCAGTGCGGGGGCGGTCAGGGCGAAGAGCGCAGTCACGCTCAGGGCGGCTTTGATCGGGTGCATCGAGAGTCCTTTCAAGGTATCCGAGTGATTTGATGGGGTATCTCTCGTATCTCTGACTAAAAGAGTCAATGGTAATTTCTGACAGTTTTAGTCGGCTGCCGGTCCGCGCTGCCGCAAGCCGCTGCCGATCAGCGTGGTCGTGGCAAAGATCAGCGCCGCAACACAGACGATGGTCGGCCCGGTCGGCGTGTCGAAGTGAAACGACAGCCGCAATCCGCCCAGTGCCGAGGTGCTCGCGATGAGCGTGGCGATGACCGCCATACGCTCGGGCGTGATGGCGAGGGGGCGGGCGGCAGCGGCGGGGACGATCAGCATTGCGGCGATGAGCAGCACGCCCACCACCTTGATCGCCACCGCCACCACCACTGCCAGCGCCAGGGTCAGCACAAGCTGTTCGCGGCGCGGGTCGATGCCTGCCGACCAGGCCAGATCAGGACTGAGCGTGGTGGTCAAAAGCGCTTGCCAGCGCCAAGCAAGGAGACTGAGAACAAGCGCCGCACCGCCCCAGATCACCAGCAGATCCCCCCGGCTGACGGCCAGAATATCGCCAAAGAGATAGGCCATGAGATCAATTCGCACGCCTGAGAGAAACGACACCGCAACGAGGCCAAAGGCCAGTGCCGAATGCGCCAGAACGCCCAGCATCGTATCCATGGCAAAGCCGCGTCCCGACAGGGTTGAAACGGTGGTGGCCATGATCAGCGACATCGCCAGTGCGCCGACAAAGACCGACACGGAAAACGCCAGCGCCATCGCCACCCCGAGGATGGCCGCATGGGCCGTGGCATCGCCGAAATAGGCCATACGCCGCCAGACGACAAAGCTGCCCAAGGGGGCGGCGGCCAGCGCCACGCCAAGACCTGCGAGGGCGGCGCGGACCATGAAATCATCAAGCATCATTCGGCGGCCTCGTGGCTATGAGGGTGATCGTCGGTGTGATCATGGTCATGATCATGGTCATGATCATGATCGTGGGCGTGGTTGTGTTCATGCCGGTAGAGCGCCAGTGCGCCTTGGGTGCCAGTGCCAAAAATCGCCCTATATTCATCAGCTTGCGCGACGACCTCGGGGCGGCCTTCGCAGCAGATGTGACCATTGAGGCAGATCACCCGGTCAGAGGCGCTCATCACCACATGGAGTTCGTGGCTGACCATCAGCACGCCGCACCCAAACTCGCGGCGCACCTCTTCGATGCGGCGGTAAAAGGCGGCGGAGCCGGGTTGATCGAGGCCTTGTGTGGCCTCGTCGAGAATGAGCAGGTCGGGCTTTTCCAAGAGCGCGCGGGCGAGCAGAACGCGCTGGAATTGGCCCCCCGACAGGTCTGCCATCTGTCGATCCCGCAGGTCAGGCAGCCCCGCCTGATCCAATGCGGCGCGCGTTTGATCTGCAGTATGCCGCCTTGGCAGGCCGAGAAAGCGCGTGACGGTCAGCGGCAGCGTCGGGTCGATATGCAGCTTTTGCGGCACATAGCCGATGCGCAGGCCGGGGCGGCGGATGATCGCGCCGCGCGCCGGTTTCTGTGCCCCGATGAGGGCGCGCAGGAGGGTGGATTTGCCCGATCCGTTGGGGCCAACGATGGTCACGATCTCGCCCCGGTCGAGGACGAGATTGACGTCGGACAGCACGGTTGTGCGGTTGAAAGAGACGGTCAGCCCTCTGGTTTCGATCAGGCGCAATTCGTGGCCCCTTTGCAGCATTTCGGGCAGAGGCCCATCGCCTCGACCACGGCCTGTTCGATGACGAAACCCGTGTCGGCAGCGGCGCGGCCCAACATGCCCTTTGAGGGTTCGGCATGGGCCTCGGCCACCGCGTCACATTGGCGGCAGATCAGGAAGGCCGGGGTGTGTTTCTGTCCGGGGTGGGTGCAGGCGATAAAGGCATTGAGCCGCTCGATCTTATGCGCAAAGCCATGTGTCACGAGAAAATCGAGGGCGCGGTAGACGACGGGAGGCTGAGAACCCAACCCTTCGTCGCGCAGGATGTCGAGAATCTCATAGGCCCCCATCGCGCGGTGCTCGCTGAGCAGGATCTCCAGCACGCGGCGGCGGACGGGGGTGAATTGCAACTTGTGCTCTGCACAATGCGTCTCGACCGCCGCGATGGCGTCGCGCACGCAGCCCTTGTGGTCATGCGCTTCGAATCCGATCGTGTCCATCTGGTCCTCCAACGGGTTCACCTTGGGATCATTTTGGGGTTGATATGTTATAGGGTTACATTTATCAAGCGATGTTGAATGTTATGATATCACATATGAGGGCTGCTATGCCGAAGCGTTTTCTAATCTCCGTGAGTCTTGGGGTGTCACTGGCCGGGGTGTCACTGGCCGGGGTGGCCATGGCGGACGCACCAAAGGTGGCCACCGATATTACGCCTGTTCAGTCGCTGGTCGCGCGAGTGATGCAGGGGGTGGGTGCGCCGGAGGTGATCGTGCGCCCCGGTGCCTCGCCGCATGGCTATGCGATGCGCCCGTCTGAGGCGGCGGCGCTGGAGCAGGCTGATTTGGTTTTCTGGATGGGTGAGGGGCTCACGCCTTGGCTGGAGGGTTCCATCGAGTCGCTGGCCAGTGAGGCACATGTGGTCGAGTTACTGGGCGCAGCGGGCAGCCAGGTCTTGCCGTTCCGCGAGGGGGTAGAGTTTGCGGCGCATGAGCACGGCGAGGAACACGGCGAAGACCACGCAGAAGAAGAGGCGGGGCATGCGGATCATGCGGATGCGCATGATCACGACCACGACCATGACCATGAGGGGGCAGACCCGCATGCCTGGCTTGCTCCGGAAAACGCGCGGGCCTGGATGCGGCTGATTGCCGAGGAACTGGCCGAGCATGACCCGGATAATGCCGCAGCCTATGCCGCGAATGCAGAGGCAGGGCAGGCTGAACTCGAGGCGCTGAGCCACGAGATCGCGGCAGAGTTGGCCCCGGTCCAGGACAAGCCCTTTTTGGTGTTTCACGATGCCTATCAGTATTTCGAGAGCGCGTTTGACGTGACCGCAGCAGGGGCGATTGCGCTGGGCGATGCGGCCGCACCGGGACCGGCACGGGTTGCGGCGCTGCGCGACATGGCCGAGGCGCGTGGCATTCTGTGTGTTTTCTCGGAGCCACAATTCGATCCCAAGCTGGTCGAGACCGTGTTTGGCGATGTCGCCACCCACGGCGTGCTTGACCCGATGGGAAGTCAGTTAGAGCCGGGTTCGGGCCTCTATCCGCAGATGCTTCGGGATATGGCCGGGGCGATGGCGACCTGCCTTGGCGGGGCAAGCTAGGGACGCACCGGATCTGACGAATCCGTCAAAACGCAGCGTTAAACTTGCGCGCCTATGAATTCCCGCACATTCTCTCCCGAAAGGAATAACCCTGCGCCGGGAACGCGGGGGCAATCAGGGAGGACGGACCGATGGCGTTCAAGACGCGGCAGGATGCGCTTGATATTCAGAATGAGATGCCTTGGGCGGCGCGCGAGCGCCCCCAGACCATCTATCAGATGTTGAGCGAGGTTGCGCGCAAGTTTCCGAACCGGCCTGCAATCAGCTATCAGTTGTTGTCCGGTGCCACCGACAAGGCGGAGACCCTGACATGGCAGCAGTTTCACGATCAGTGCTGTCAGGCTGCCAATCTCTTTCGCAGCCTCAAGCTGGGCGAAGGCGATGTGGTGGCTCTGGTGCTGCCCAACTGTCTGGAAACGGCGGCGGCGACCATTGGCGGCATGATCGCGGGCATCGTCAACCCGATCAACCCGCTGTTGGAGCCAGAGCAGATCAGCGCCATTCTCCGCGAGACCGGCGCCACGGTGGTGGTCACGCTCAAAGCATTCCCCAAGACCGATATCGCGCAAAAGACCGCTGAAGCGGTGCGCCATGCGCCGAATGTCCATACGGTGCTGGAGATTGATCTCAACCGCTATCTCAGCCCGCCCAAAAGCTGGATTGTGCCGCTGGTGCGGCCCAAGAACCCGGTGCAGCATCATGCCGATTGCATGGATTTCAACAAGGCCAGCGCACGGCAGCCCAAGACCCTGAGTTTTGCCGATAGCGCGGGCGACCGCGTGGCGGCCTATTTCCACACCGGCGGCACCACCGGCATGCCCAAGGTGGCGCAGCACAAGTATTCCGGCATGATCTACAATGGCTGGATCGGGCACACGCTGCTCTTTACCGAGCAGGACAATGTGATGTGCCCGCTGCCTTTGTTCCATGTGTTTGCCTGTCATGTGATCTTGATGGCGATGATCAAATCTGGGGCGCATGTGGTGTTTCCGACGCCTGCGGGCTATCGCGGTGAGGGGGTGTTCGACAATTTCTGGAAGCTCTGCGAGCGCTGGAAGATCAGTTTCATCATAACGGTTCCGACCGCTGTTTCCGCGCTCATGCAGCGCAAGGTGGATGCGGATGTCTCAAGCGTCAGGAACGCCTTTTCCGGATCGGCACCGATGCCGATGGAATTGTTCAACCGGTTCGAATCGGCCACGGGCATTGCGGTGATCGAGGGCTATGGTCTGACCGAGGCGACATGCCTTGTCTCCGCCAACCCGCCCGAGGGCGAAAAGAAGGTTGGATCGGTGGGCGTGCCCTTTCCCTATACCGATGTGCGGATCATCAAGGGCACGGCGGATGGGCCGATGGATTGCGCGGTGGATGAGGTGGGCGAGATTTGCATCTCGAACCCCGGTGTCGTTTCCGGTGGCACCTATACCGAGGCGGTCAAGAACAAGGATCTCTACTATCATGGTGATTATCTGCGCACCGGCGATCTGGGGCGGATTGATCCGGATGGCTATCTGTGGATCACGGGCCGCGCCAAGGATCTGATCATCCGCGGCGGTCATAACATCGACCCCGCCGAGATCGAAGAGGCGCTGATGGTGCATAAGGCGGTGGCGATGGCCGGGGCGATCGGGCAGCCGGATGCGCATGCAGGCGAAATCCCCTGCGCCTATGTGGAGCTGGTGGCCGGGGCCACGGTGACGGGCGAGGAGTTGCTCGAGCATTGCAAGCTGCATGTACACGAGCGCGCGGCGGTGCCGAAACATGTCGAGGTCTTGCCGGAATTGCCAAAGACGGCGGTGGGCAAGGTATTCAAGCCGGATCTGCGCAAACTGGCGATCACGCGGATTTATAACGCGGCATTGGCCGATGCCGGGATTGCCGCGCGGGTGACATCGGTGGTGGATGACAAGAAACGCGGGCTAGTGGCCAAGGTTTCGGGCACGGCGAGTGCGGAGGGCGAGGCCGTGGGGCATGTTCTGGGACAGTTCGTGCGGCCTTGGGATTGGGCGGAGTAGGGGGGCGCTTGAGCCACCCGCGCGGAATCAAGCCCGAAGGGCGCCGCGCGATCGCTGGGCCGTCCGTCGCACCGAAGGTGCGCCGCTATATATCGGCACACCTTTGGCGTGACGGCCTAGCGATGTTGAGAGGAAGCGTTAGGCTGTCAGGTTAGACGGACTTGGCTGGCATAAAGTGGCAGCCAAGTCCGTTGCTTCGCTAGTCCCCGGCCCAGCGACCGCGCGGCTCGGTCAACGGAAGCCGCATACGACCACAGCAACGACAAAAAAAGCCCGGATGATCCTGTCATCCGGGCTTTGCAGTTCTGCGCTCAATGGGCTGTTATGACACGTCCTTGTAGCTGACCTCGCGGGCATCGCTGCCGGTTTTTTCGCGGCGCACGAGCAGGCGGTTGAGGGCGTGGACATAGGCCTTGGCCGAGGCCACGACCGTGTCAGTGTCCGCCGATTGGCCCATCACGATGCGCCCCGCCTCTTCCATCCGTACGGACACGGTGGCCTGTGCGTCGGTGCCTTCGGTCACGGCATGGACCTGATAAAGCTGCAACCGCGCCTCATGCGGAAAGAGCGCCTTGACCGCGTTGAAGGTGGCATCGACAGGCCCGTCGCCGGTGGCCTCGGTCGAAACCTCGCGCCCGTCGATTTCCATCGTGAGGGTCGCCTGTTGCGGACCATCAGTGCCGCAGATCACGCGCAAATGCTTGATTTGCAAGCGATTGTTCTCGGAATCCACTCCTGCGTTGACCAAGGCCACAAGATCGTCGTCGTAGATTTCCTTTTTGCGATCGGCGAGTTCCTTGAAGCGGACGAAGACATCGTTGAGTTGATTGTCGGCCAATTCATAGCCCAAATCCTTGAGCTTGGAACGCAGGGCTGCACGGCCCGAATGCTTGCCCATGACGATATTGGTCTCGGTGAGACCGACATCCTCGGGGCGCATGATCTCGAATGTCTCGGCGTTTTTGAGCATGCCGTCCTGATGGATGCCGGATTCATGGGCAAAGGCGTTCTTGCCGACGATGGCCTTGTTGAACTGCACCGGAAAGCCCGACACGGCGGCAACCCGGCGGGAGATGTTCATCAGCTTGCGGGTATCGACGCCGGTCTCATAAGGCATGATGTCGCCGCGCACCTTGAGGGCCATCACCACCTCTTCCAGCGCCGTGTTGCCAGCGCGCTCGCCAAGGCCATTGATGGTGCATTCGATCTGGCGCGCGCCGCCTGCGACGGCGGCAAGAGCGTTGGCCGTGGCCATGCCGAGGTCGTTGTGGCAATGGGTGGCAAAGACCACGTCATCCGCGCCCGACACGGTTTCGATCAAGCGGCGGATGAGCGAGGCGGATTCCTCGGGCGCGGTATAGCCGACGGTGTCGGGGATGTTGATCGTGGTGGCGCCCGCCTTGATCGCAATCTCGACCGTGCGGCAGAGATAATCCCATTCGGTGCGGGTGGCATCCATCGGCGACCATTGCACATTGTCGCAGAGATTGCGGGCATGTGTCACGGTCTCGTGGATACGCTCGGCCATCTGATCGCGGTCGAGATTGGGAATGGCACGGTGCAGCGGCGAGGTGCCGATAAAGGTGTGGATGCGCGGTTTTGCGGCGTGTTTCACCGCCTCCCAGCAGCGGTCGATATCCTTGAAATTAGCGCGCGCGAGGCCGCAGATCACGGCGTTCCTCGAGTTCTTCGCAATCTCGCTGACCGCGTTGAAATCGCCCTCAGAGGCAATGGGAAACCCCGCCTCGATGATATCGACGCCCATATCATCGAGCAGCCCGGCAATTTCGAGCTTTTCGGCATGGGTCATGGTCGCGCCGGGGCTTTGCTCGCCGTCGCGCAAGGTGGTGTCAAAGATTACGACACGGTCTTTGGTCACCTGTGGTGAAACACGGTCTTTAGAAGTGTTGGTCATGTTGGTCTCTTTCAAAAAATCCTAAGCCTGCGGCGCGAAACGGCACATCCTCTGAGCGGTCGCGCCAAGACGGCACGCTCAGAGGCGGCTTAGGCCTAGCAGGACAGCCCGAGCGGCACGCCGGAGGGCGTGGGGCAAGGGCGTGTTATGATCCTGCATCAACATGGGCGAAACTATAGGCATGCCGTGCGGCGATGAAAACCCCGAAATTGCACGGGTGATCGGGGTTGAAGCGGCGCGGGCTTCGGCTAGGTCTGGCGCATGGATAAGGCATTGATCATAGGGGCCTCTGGCGGGATCGGGCGCGCGGTGAGCGCCGCCTTGCAGGCGCGTGGTGTAATGGTCACGGGCCTGTCGCGGAGCGGCGATGGGATTGATCTGACCGATGAGGGGTCGATTGCGGCGGCGCTTGGGCGGCTTGAGGGGCCGTATGAGTTGATACTGGTCGCAACAGGCGCGTTGGAGATTGCCGGGGCGGAGCCGGAAAAGGCGCTGCGGCAGGTGAGCGCGCAGGCGATGCTGGATCAATTCGCGCTCAATTGCGTCGGGCCGTCCTTGGTGCTCAAGCACAGTGTCCGGCTCTTGCCGCGCGAGGGGCGGGCGGTCTTTGCGGCGCTTTCTGCGCGGGTGGGCTCGATTGGCGACAATAATTTTGGGGGCTGGTACAGTTATCGCACCGCCAAGGCGGCGCTCAATCAGATGATCCATACTGGCGCAATTGAACTGGTGCGCAGTCACCGGGGGGCGATCTGCGTGGCGCTGCATCCGGGCACGGTCGAGACCGCGTTTACCCGCAAATATCTCGGGCGACATCCGGCGGTGCCTGCGGCAGAGGCGGCGGAAAACCTGCTGCGCGTCATCGACGGGTTGCGGCCCGAGGCGAGCGGTGGGTTCTTTGATTGGCAGGGGAAACCCGTGCCATGGTAACACGGCTGATTTTGGTGCTGGGGGATCAACTGAGCCTTGATCTATCGGCGCTGCGCGCGGCGGACAAGGCACGCGACGTGGTGGTCATGGCCGAGGTGATGGACGAGGGCAGCTATGTGCCGCACCATCCCAAGAAAATCGCGCTCATCCTGTCGGCGATGCGGCATTTCGCGCATGAGTTACAGGCCGATGGCTGGCAGGTGGCCTATACGCGGCTGGACGATCCCGAGGCCATGCCGTCGATTGTCGGGGAGTTGATCCGGCGGGCAGAGGAGTACGGTGCAGGCGAGGTGATCGCCACGCAGCCGGGGGAATGGCGGCTGATCGAGGCCCTATCGGATGCCCCTTTGACGGTGCGGCAACTGCCCGATGATCGGTTCATCTGTTCATTGGAGGAGTTCGACCGATGGGCCGAGGGCCGCAAGGAATTGCGGATGGAGTATTTTTACCGCGAGATGCGGCGCAAGACCGGGCTGATGATGGAGGGCGACCAACCGGCGGGGGGCAAGTGGAATTTTGACCATGACAACCGCAAACGTGCGCAGGCGGACCTGCTGCGCGAGGGGCCGCTGCAGTTTGAGCCGGATGCGATCACGGCGGAGGTGCTCGATCTGGTCGAGGCGCGGTTTGGCAAGCATTTTGGCGCGTTGCATCCGTTCTGGTTTGGAGTGACACGGGCCGACGCGGCGCAGGCGTTTGACCATTTCGCGCGGCATCTGCTGCCGGGGTTTGGTGACACGCAGGATGCCATGCTGGAAGGGGATGCGTTTCTGCATCATTCGGTGATTTCGATCTACATGAACATCGGCCTGCTCAGCCCGACCGATATCTGCGCCCGTGTTGTAGAGGAATGGCAAGCAGGCCGGGTGCCGATCAATGCCGCCGAAGGCTATATCCGGCAGGTGATCGGCTGGCGCGAATACATGCGCGGTCTCTATTTCCGCGAGGGGCCTGACTATGTGACGCGCAACGCGCTCGGGCACAGGCGCGACTTGCCCGCGATGTTCTGGGGGGGCGAGACGCGCATGACCTGTGTTGCCCATGCGGTTGGGACGACGGCAAAAGAGGCCTATGCGCATCACATTCAACGGCTGATGGTGACGGGCAATTTCGCGCTTCTAGCCGGGATTGACCCCGCGCAGGTGCATGAGTGGTATCTGGCGGTCTATGCCGATGCCTTTGAATGGGTCGAGGCCCCGAATGTGATCGGCATGAGCCAGTTTGCCGATGGCGGCATCATTGCCAGCAAACCCTATGTGAGCTCTGGCAATTATATCGACAAGATGTCGGATTACTGCCGGTCCTGCGCCTATTCGGTCAAGGAGAAGACCGGCGAGAACGCCTGTCCCTTTAACCTGCTCTATTGGGATTTCCTGATCCGGCACAGGGGGCGATTCGGGCGTAATCCGCGCATGGGGCCGGTTTACCGCACATGGGACAAGATGGAGGAGACACGGCGCGCGGCCGTTCTGGACGGGGCCGCGCGGGTGCTGGGCGATCTGGACGCAGGCCGACCCGTCTGATCACTCGGTCTGGGTGGTGTTTTCGGACAGGGCCCCGTCGTCCCATGTGCCGCTGGCCTCTTGACCGCTGGCATAGCGCATGGTGCCTTCGCCCTGCCGTTTGCCGGCGCGGAACATGCCCTCATAGACATCGCCATTGGTGTAGGTGGCCACGCCGCGCCCCGAGATTTCGCCGGTCTGCCATTCGCCCTCATAGACAAAGCCATCGGGCATGGTGATCTTGCCCTGCCCGTGGCGCTGACCGTCGACGAATTCTCCGACATAGATCGTGCCATCGGGATAGCTCGCGGTGCCGGTGCCGTGGCGTTGACCGTCCTGCCAGTCGCCCTCATAGCGATAGCCGTCGGGGTAGGTCATGACCCCTGTGCCATGGTTGCGGGCATTCTCGAACTCGCCCTCATAGACGAGACCATTGGGGTAGGTTGCACGCCCCGTGCCCTCGATCACGCCGCCGACCCATGATCCTTCATAGGTGGAGCCGTCAGGGTATGTGATGCGCCCTTCGCCATTGGCGAGATCGTCGCGGAACTGCCCCTCATAGACCGAGCCATCGGGATAGGTCACGCGCCCCTGACCCGAGATTTTGCCCGCGACCCATTCGCCCTCATAGAGATAGCCATCGGTGCCGGTAAACGTGCCCTGACCGTGGCGGCGGTCATCCTTGAAGGCACCCTCATAGAGATCGCCATTCTCATAGGTGACGCGGCCCATGCCTTCGCGCCGCCCCGCGACAAGATCGCCCTCATAGATATCGCCATTGGGCTGGGTGAGCTTGCCCTTGCCGTCAATCTCTCCGGCGCGCCATGTGCCCTCGTAGATCAGCCCGTCGGGCATGGTCAGCGTGCCAATCCCCTCGCGCGCGCCGCGCGCAACCGCGCCTTCGTAAACGGCGCCATCGGGATAGGTGATCTTGGCCATGCCTTCCTTGACACCATTGACCCAATCGCCGTCATAGATATAGCCGCCCGGGCTCTGCATCCGGCCACGTCCGTGGTGCATCGCATTGAGAAAACCGCCCTCATAGCGCACGCCATTGGCGTAGATTGCCACACCTTGGCCGGTGATCTTGCCATCCTCCCACGCGCCCTCATAGGTGCCGCCGTCGGTGAACACGATCTTGCCGATGCCATTGGGTTTGCCGCGCGCAAATTCGCCCTCATAGACCGAGCCATTGGGAAAGCGGGCGACACCCGTGCCGCGAATTTCACCCTCGGCCCAGTCGCCGGTATATTCATAGCCATTGGGCAGGGTATAGGTGCCGGTGCCATGTTGCAGCCCGTCCTTGAACGTGCCCTCATAGATGCCACCATCGTCATATTGCTTGGTCTGGACCTCGGCGTCCTGAGCGGCGGCCATGCTGGCGGCGCTGAGGGCAATGCCCAGAAGGATGGCTCTTGTGCGCGAAAAGTTCATATCTGCCCCGATGCCCGATCCCGCCCGATGATACGGCGGCTGCGCCAAATCTAGAGGACGGGGCAGGGGCTGACAACGGGTTTTGGCCAAATCGTCTTTCCCTCCGGCGGCGATCTGCTACATCAGGCCCGAGGATAAGCAGAGGGCACGGACATGGGTGACAGGTTTCGCCTGACATTGGCGCAGTTGAACCCGACGGTGGGGGATCTGGCAGGCAATGCGCGCATGGCGCGTGCGGCATGGCAAGAGGGACGCGCGGCGGGGGCCGATCTGGTGGCGCTGCCGGAAATGTTCATCACCGGTTACAACACGCAGGATCTGGTGCGAAAGCCCGCATTTCATCAGGCTGCGATCGCAACGATCGAGGCGCTGGCGCGCGACTGCGCCGAGGGTCCGGCGCTGGCGATTGGCGGCCCGGCACTCGACGGTGTTGGGCTGTTTAACGCCTATTACGTCTTGCAGGGGGGGGCGGTGCGCGCCCGCGTGCTCAAGCATCACCTGCCCAATGAGACCGTGTTCGACGAGGTGCGGCTCTATGAGAGCGGGCCGGTGGCGGGGCCCTATACGGTGGCAGGTGTGCGGATCGGCAGCCCGATTTGTGAAGATGCCTGGCACGAGGATGTGGCCGAGACATTGGCCGAGACCGGGGCCGAAATCCTGCTCGTGCCCAATGGATCGCCGCATTACCGCAACAAGATGGACCTGCGCCAGAACATGATGGTGGCGCGGGTGATCGAGACCGGCTTGCCGCTCATCTACCTCAACATGGTGGGCGGGCAAGACGATCAGATGTTCGATGGCGGCTCTTTCGTGCTTAACCCCGGTGGGGCGCTGGCGGTGCAACTGCCGATGTTCCAAGAGGCGGTGGTGCATGTCGATCTGGAGCGGGGACCGGAGGGCTGGCGCGCGGCTCCGGGCGTTCTGGCGCATCTGCCGGATGATCTGGAGCAGGATTATACCGCGATGGTTCTCAGCTTGCGCGACTATCTGCGCAAATCCGGGTTTTCAAAGGTCTTGCTGGGCCTTTCGGGCGGGGTCGACAGCGCCATTGTGGCGACGATTGCCGTCGATGCGGTGGGGGCGAAGAACGTCCGCTGCGTGATGTTGCCGTCGGAATTTACCTCGCCCGAGTCGCTGGAGGATGCCAAGGCTGTCGCGGAAAATTTGGGCTGCCGCTATGATTTCGTGCCGATTGATGCCGGGCGTGCGGCGATCACGGCGACGCTGGCCCCCCTCTTTGACGGTATAGACCCGGATCTCACCGAGGAGAATATCCAGTCGCGCCTGCGCGGGCTCTTGCTGATGGCGCTCAGCAACAAGTTTGGCGAGATGCTGCTGACCACGGGCAACAAATCCGAGGTGGCGGTGGGCTATGCCACCATTTATGGCGATATGGCGGGGGGGTATAACCCGATCAAGGATCTCTACAAGACGCGGCTGTTCGAGATTTGCCGCTGGCGGAATGCCCAGCATCGCGACTGGATGATGGGCGGCGCGGGCGTGGTGATCCCCGCGCGGGTGATCGACAAACCGCCCAGTGCGGAATTGCGCGCCGATCAAAAGGACAGCGATTCGTTGCCCGACTATCCGGTGTTGGACGGCATTCTGGACATTCTGGTCGATCAGGACGGCTCGATTTCGGATTGTGTGGCGGCGGGCTACACGCTCGGCGATGCCAAGCGGGTCGAACACCTTCTCTACATCAGCGAGTACAAGCGGTTTCAGGCCGCCCCCGGCACGCGGCTGAGCCATCGGGCCTTTTGGCTCGATCGCCGCTATCCGATCGTCAATCGCTGGCGGGACGGATCGGGAGAGGGCTGAGCGCGACTCGGGTTATTCGGCGGCGGGGCGATGTGCGGCGGGGCGCGGCATGAGATCGCCGCTCTCACGCAGGCGGGCGATATAGGCGATAAGATCGGCCTTGCGCAGCGGTTTGCCAAGAAAGCCGTCCATGCCCGCCAGATGCGCCTCTTGCCGGTGTTGCTCGAGCACATTGGCGGTCACGGCCACCACATGCGCGGGCGGCAGATCCTGCGCCGCCTCTTGCGTGCGGATCAGGCCGGTCGCCTGATAGCCGTCCATACCGGGCATCGAGACATCCATCAGCACCAGATCGGCAGGGGCCGCGCCATAGAGCGCCACCGCTTCGGCACCGCTCGCGGCAAGGCGGAGCTGCGCGCCGGAGCGGGCAAAATAGCGCTCGAGCAAAAGGCGGTTGGTGGCGTTGTCATCGACGCCAAGGATGTGCAGCCCCTCGGCCCAGTTCTCGGCCCAGTTCCCCGCGAGGCGCGCGGGCGCGGGCTCGCACGGAAGTGCTGTGAGAAGGCCGTTGAGGGCGGCGCGCGCCGCCTCGATCAAAAGCGCGTGGCGCAGCGGTTTGCGCAGCACGGAGCGGATGGCATCCGAGGGGGCAACGGCGCGGTCGGACAGCAGGATCTGTGGCGTTGCCCCCTCGGTCAGATCACCGTCAGCCACCCGGTCATCGCGCAGGATGAGCGCCGGCTTGGCCGCAGCGGGCATATCGGCGACGCTCCCCCCTGCGATCACGCGGGCCCCGAGATGGGTGAGCGGGGCGGCGATCCCGGCACGGCGGTCGGCGCAGGGATCAAGCAGCCAGATCACCGGCGCATCCAGACCGGGCTGCGCCAGAGGCGTGGCGCGCAGGCCCCGCCCGCCGCTTTCTTGCGGGATCAGCGGCAGGGTGATGTCAAACCGCGTGCCATGGCTCTCGCGGGAATGGAGCGTCAGCGTGCCGCCCATCAGCGTCACCAACTGGCGACTGACCGCAAGGCCAAGGCCGGTGCCACCAAAGCTGCGGGTGGCGGTGTTGTCCACCTGCTCAAAAGCGGTAAAGACCTTGTCCTGTTGATCCGATGGAATGCCCGCGCCGCTGTCATGGACGCGGATCACGATCTGGCCGGGGCCGCCGGCGCTGGCGCGCAGGGCGACATGGCCCTCCAGCGTGAATTTCACCGCATTGCCCGCGATGTTCACAAGGATCTGGCGCAATCGCCCGGCATCGCCGAGCATGATTTCGGGCAGGTCGGGCGCGACATCGGAATAGAGCATCAGCCCCTTGCGCGCGGCCAGCGGGGCGAGAAGTTGCGTCACATCCTCGACAATCTCGCGCAGGCGGTAGGGCTCGGAGGCGAGCGTGAGCTTGCCCGCCTCGATCTTGGAGAAATCGAGAATGTCGTTGATGATGGTCAAAAGGGCATCGCCCGAGCGGACCATTGTGCTGACATAGCTGTCCTGTTCCGGGGTCAGATCGGTTTCCGAGAGCATGTCGGCCATGCCGATGATGCCGTTCATCGGCGTGCGGATCTCATGGCTCATCTTGGCGAGGAAATCGGATTTCGCATCGTTGGCGATCACCGCCACCTCGCGCGCCTCTTCCAGCCGGGTGATGAGGCGGCGCAGCGGGCGGCCCACGATGACCCGGAACGAGAGCCAATTGGCAAGCGCGGCAATGAGGATGCCGCCCGCCAGCAGCAAGAGCAGGAAATCGCGCTGATAGCGTTTGACGGTCGCAATCTCGCGCTCGTCAAAGCGGGTGACAAGCTCGGTGATGGGCCAGGAAAACACCTCATAGGGCAGCGAGACCGCGGTATCGGCCCCCTGACAACCCAGCCCCTCGGGCACCACCGCCAGCACGGCGCGATTGGCCGGGTCCACCAATTCCACGCAGCGGATTGCGGGATCGCCCAGCAGCGTCTGCATGAGGTCGGTGACATAGGGGCTTGCCCAATCCACCGTGCCATCGCCCTGATCGCTGAAGCGCTCCAGCGCGCCCCCCAGCCGTGATGTGGCATTGCCGATGCGCATGGCCATCGCCTCTTCGCTGCGCAAGAGGTTCTTTTCGCTCAGCCACAAGAGGCCAGAGGCGGCAAAGAGCAAGAAGGTCGGGACCATGACGGCCGTCAGCTTGAGATACAGCCCCAGCGTCGGCGTGCGCAGCGCCGCCCCATCCCTCATGGCCATCGGGGTCACTCCAGCCGGGTGGCGCGGCCCGCGTCCATCAGCGCCTTGAGCGGGGTGCGATTGTCGATCTCGGTCCGGATCACGCCATACCTTCCGCCGCTCTGCGTGATGTAGTAATCCACCGGCACCTCTTTGCCATCGGGGCCGAGGAGGGTGGCGCACATCACATAGACCTCCTCCATCTTGAGGATGATCTCGTGGTTCTCGGTCGGGTAGAATTTGGTCAATTGCCCGGTGGTCAGGTCGAGATGCGGCAGCGCGCCATCCATCATCGACCGGCTCAGGCTGCGTTGCAGCGCCGCCTGAAGCTGGGTGCGCACCTCTGTCAGCGATTGCGCCTGAGCGCCGGTCCCGGAAAACAGACTGAGCGCCAGCAAGGCGAAGAGGGCTAATCGTGTCATGCGGCATCTCCGTCATCGGGCAGCTTTGCACCCATCCAAGCGCATTGACGTTACCAAAGGGTTGATCCGCGCCGGGCACTCCGATCACAACCGCGTGAGCAGGGGACACGCGCCACGCGCTTGTGACTTGTCTCTGTCAGGGTTAGGCACAGATTAGAGCCAGTCGGTTTCAGGAGGGTGCGATGCGAGTTTTTGCAATTTTGCTGACGTTGGCGGCACTTACGGGGCCCGCGCTGGCCTGCGGGCCGGATACCGATTGTCAGCTTGGCGACCGGCATTACCGCATTGCCATGCCCGAAGGGCAGACGGGCGGCCCGGTGGGGGCGGTGGTCTATGCCCATGGCTATCGCGGGTCGGCGGCGGCGGTGATGCAGAATCAGAACCTGCGCCGGATGGTGTCGGACATGGGGCTCGCGCTGATCGCGCTCAAATCCGCCGATGACGATTGGGTGATTCCCTATGCGCCACGCCATATGGACAGCGACGGATCGGTGGAATTCCGCTATGTCGAGGCGGTGATCGAGGATGCCGCGCGGCGGTTTCCGATTGATACCAAGCGGTTGATGGCGGCGGGATTTTCCGCAGGCGGCATGATGGTCTGGAACCTCGCCTGCACCATGCCAGAGCGGTTCGCGGGCTTTGCCGCGATTTCCGGCACCTTCTGGATGAAACCGCCCGAGACCTGCGCCACGCCTGCGGCGAGCCTGGTGCATATTCACGGCACGACTGATCCGACGGTGCCCTTGGCCGGGCGGCCCATTCTGGAGACGCGCCAGGGCGATGTGGCCGAATCGTTGGACATGTATCAGGCGCTGGGTGGATTCCGCCCGAATGGCGAAACGGAATTCGAGGATCTCGAGTGTCAGAACCGCCGCAATCCCACGGGCGACGTGCTCGATTTCTGCCTGCATCCGGGCGGGCATTCGTTTCGCAGCAGCTATCTGCGCTTTGCGTGGGATCGGTTGCAGGCGGCGGGGCAACTCTGAGGCGGGGCTTGTCTGAGGGGCTTATTCGCGAAATACTCGGCTGAATGGGTATTCAGTCGGGGGCGACGCATGTCAGAAGATATTCTCTATGATCAGAGCCATATCGGCTTTCTCGAGGAGCTCTGGGGCGAGGGATTTCTGTCCCCCGGTGGCCCGGAAGAAGTGGCGCGGGTGCTCGATGGTGTCGATCTGACAGGCGCCAAGGTGCTCGACATCGGCTGTGGCTCGGGGGCGATTGCGGTGCTCATGGTGCGCGACCACGGCGCGGCGCATGTCACGGGCATCGACGTCGAAGACCCGGTCTGTGCCGCCGCGCGCGCCCGGGCCGATGCCGCAGGGCTGACCGAACGGATCACCATAGACAAGGTCACGCCGGGGCCGTTTCCCTATCCGGATCAGAGCTTTGACGTGGTGTTTTCCAAGGATTCGATCATCCATATCCCCGACAAAGAGGCGCTGGCACAGGAGGTGTTTCGCGTGTTGAAGCCGGGTGGCATCTTTGCCGCCTCGGACTGGTTGCGCGCACATGACGGCGCGCCGTCGCCCGAGATGGCGCATTACATAGCCCTTGAGGCGCTCGATTTCGCCATGGCGTCGCCAGCGCGCTACCGCGCGGCGCTGGCGGCGGCGGGGTTTGGCGATGTCGCTCTGGTCGACCGCAGCCCGTGGTATGCCGAGGTGGCAGCGGCGGAATTGCAGGAGCTCTCCGGCCCGCGCCGCGCGACATGGGAGGCGCGGCATGGGCCGGACTTTATCGCGCATCAGATCGAGACATGGACCGCGATGGTGCCGGTCATTCAATCGGGCGAGCATTGTCCCCATCACATCCGAGGTCGCAAGCCGGGATGATCGCACCAATAGAGCCAGAGGCGCTGGTGCTCGACACGCCGCGCCTGTCCTTGCGTCCTTGGGCGGATGAGGACGAGGATCTATGCGTTGCGCTGCTATGTGATCCGCAAGTGATGCGATTTGTCGGTGAGACGCTGACCGAGGCACAGGCGCGCGCCCACATGGCCAACGCGCGGCGGCGCGGCGCGGGTGGGAGGCTGGGCATATGGTGCGTGCAGGACCGTGCCACCGGCGAGAAAATCGGCGATGGCGTGCTGACGCCGATCCCGATTGAGACCGAGGAGCCGGACTGGGCGCAATTGGTACCCGACACCTATCCCGAGGCGGCGATTGAGGTCGGATATCTGCTCAAGCCCGGCGCATGGGGACAGGGTTTTGCCACCGAAATCTGCGCCCGCCTGCTGCGTTTTGCGTTTGAGCAGACGGCATTGGCGCAGGTCGTGGCCTGCACCGATCCGGACAATTCCGCCTCGCAACATGTGCTGCGCAAATGCAGACTGCGCGATTGCGGTCCGGCGCGCGCCTATGCCAGTGACGTGGCATGGTTCGAGATGACCCGCGCCGAATGGCAGGCTCAGGCGTCGAACCAATAGCCATCGGGATCGCCGGGGTAGACGCCCAGATTGCGCCCGTGGCCCTGATAGCCCAACAGGCGGCGCACGGCGTCGGGATAGGCATCGGCCTTGGATTTGGGCACCGAGAGATACATGTTTTCCTCCTGCCTGAGCCAGCCCAGCGAATAGGTGGTGATCAACCCCTTGCGCGGCGCGTTCGAGCGGTTGGCCCCGCCCGCATGCACCGTGGCCCCAAGGTAAAACAGCACCGAGCCGCGCGGCATCACGGCTTGCGTGATCTGATCCTCGGTGATGCTCTTGATCGGGCGCAGATCCTGCGAGCCGGGCACGACGCGCGTCGCGCCATTCTCAGCGGTGAAATCATCCAGCGCCCACATGGCCGAGAGCTGAAACTCCACGCCCGGAATGCGGATCGGATAGAAATCATCGTCGCGGTGCAGCACCTGCGGCTTTTCCCCCGGCAGGATCTCGATCGCGGTGGACGAGCCGATGCGGTAATTGACGCAGTGGCGCTTGAGCACGCGGTCGGCCACCTGCATGACCAGAGGATGTGCCAGAACATCCGCCGCCGCCTCGGAAATCTTGAGGATGCTGCCCAGACGTCGGGTCTTGTAGCCGTTGAAATCATTGGCGAACTTATGCCCCTGCGCGTCGAACGGGCCGCGCAGATCGGCGGTGATGCGGTCCAGCAGCGCGGATCCCGCCACCGCATTGACCACCACGCCGCCATCCCTGAGCAGGGTGTCGGCGACAAGGTCCGCGTCGGCATCTGCCGTCAGGCGCGCGACCTCAACCATTGTATTCGGCGCTGAGTTGGGTCAGCCCCGCCTCCATGATATCGAACATTTCATCTATCTCCTCTGTGGTGATGATCAATGGCGGTGAAAACACCGCCATATTGCCGTAGGGGCGCAGCAAGAGGCCGCGCGCCTCGCAGGCGGCATCGAGCTTGGCGCCGAATTGCAGATGTTTGGCGTAGCTTTCGTCGCTGAGGTCGGGCCGACATTCGAGACAGCCCAAGAGACCCATGCCGCGCGCGTCGCCGACGATGTCGAACCTCTCGCCGATGCTGCGCAACCGCGCCTGAAACTGCGGGGTGATGCGGCGGACATGGGCGAGAATATCCTCGCGCTCGATGATCTCGATGTTCTTGAGCGCCGCGGCGCAGGCCACGGGGTGTCCGCAATAGGTATAGCCGTTGTAGAACACATCATCGCCCTCCACCCCCGCCAAGCGCTCCATCAGCGCATCGGACAGGATGCAGGCCCCCAGCGGCACATAGCCCGAGGTGAGACCCTTGGCGCAGGTGATGATATCGGGGGTGAACCCGAACACATCCTCAGAGGCGAACCAATGGCCAAGCCTGCCAAAGCCGGTCACAACCTCGTCCGAGATATAGAGGATGTCGTGCCTGCGACAGATCTCATGGGTGCGTTGGTGATAGCCGGAGGGCGGCACGACAACGCCGCCGGAACACAGGATCGGTTCGGCGATAAAGGCGCCGATGCGGTCGGGGCCAACCTCTGCGATCGTCTGCTCGAACTCGGCGATTTTGAGATCACCCCAATCCGCCACGCTCATGCCTGCGGGGCGGCGGTAGGGGTTCACATCTGGCAGGAACCGCACCAGATCATCGGCCTTGTCGAACCTTGTCTTGAAGCGTTCCTTGCCCGTCATGGTTGCCGCCAGATAGGTCGAGCCGTGATAGGCCTTTTCGCGTGACAGCACGATTTTCTTGTCCGGGCGGCCCAGCCGGTTGTTGAGGAACTGCATGACGCGGATGGCGGTATCGACGGCGGTCGAGCCGCCGGTGGTGAAATGCACGGTGTTGAGATCGCCGGGGGTCAGCTCCGCCAGTTTGCGCGCCAAGAGGGCGGCGGGCTCGGTGGTAAAGGACCAGGGCGAGGCATAGGGCATCGCCATGGCCTGTGCTGCGATCGCCTCGGCCATCTCGGCCCGGCCATAGCCGATCTGCACGCACCACATGCCCCCCGGCCCGTCGATATGGCGCTTGCCCGTGCTGTCCCAGATATGGATGCCCTGCGCGGTGTTGACCCGCAAGAGATCAGACTTGCGCCAGTCGCGGATGCCCGTCCAGGGGTGCAGGTTGTGCCGGCGGTCCAAGAGGGTCAGGTCATCGGGGGCGGGGGTATTGGCGTGCGTGTTCATGGTCGTCTCCGTCTGAAGTCAGGTCTGGTCAGATCAGGTCTGGTAAGATCAGGTCTGGCCGGGCGGGGTAGCGCGGGCGCGGGGCGGGCGGAAAAAGGCTGCATTGACCGGCGTCAGCCGCGCCATGCGCCGATCCCACCGGCCCTCTTCCAGCGTGTAAATCTCGGCCCAGAGGGTGCTCGGATGCCGCGCCGCATAGGGCATCTGCACATGAGCGAGGGCGATGTTGCGCTTGGCGGTGGGGGACCAGACGCCCGAGGTGACATGCCCCACCTCACGGCGCTTGGCCTGATAGACCAGCGCGCCCTGCGCCGGTTTGAACCCCTCGACATCGAGCCGCATCAAGAGGCTGCGGGGCTTGGTGGCCGAGAGCGCGCGGCGACCGTTGAAATGCCCCTTGGTGAGATCGACCATGGGGCCAAGGCCCAACTCTAGGGGGGTGTGCCCCCGGTGCAGGCGTTCCGTGGCATGGGCGGGCTGAAAGTCGACGCCCGCGACCATGAATCCCGCCTCGATCCGGGCGATATTCACCGCCTCATACCCGATGGCGCGCAGCCCGAGATTATCGCCCGCCTGCCAGAGGCGGTCCCAGAGGGGCAGGGCATCGCCCCACGCCGTCCAAAGCTCGTATCCGAGATCGCCGGTGAACCCGGTGCGCGAGATCATCAGCCCCGGCTCCACCTCGGCCAGATCGAAGGGGCGCAGATTTGCCACATCGAGCCCCGCCGCGCACAGCACCGCAAAGGCGGTCGGCCCTTGCAGGGCCAGCCCGGCAATCTCTCGGCTCTCGTCAAGAATGTCTGCGTCAAAGCCCCATGCCGCCTCCAACAGCCATGTCAGCATCGGCTCCTGACAGCACAGCCGCCAATCCTCCGACCCAAGGTGAAAGAGCGTGCCATCGTCGATCACCATCCCCTCTTCGTCGCACCAGAGCGCATAGCCGACCCGGCCTGTCGCAATTTTGGCCACGTCGCGGGTGACGAGACGGTTGAGCACGCGCGCCGCGTCCGGCCCGGTGATGCGGTATTTGTGCATGGGCGAGATATCAAAGAGCGAGGCTTGATTGCGCAGGGCGAAATATTCGAACTCGACCGTGTCGAGCATGGACGGGGCCGCATATCCGGCCCAGCCATACCAGCCCTGCGCCCGGTTGAGCGCGGCAAGGCGCGAATGCACCGGCCCGTCGATCAGGCCCAGCTTGGGATCGGTGGCGATGCTCATGGCGTGCCTCTCAGGGCTGCCTGCGCCGCGTTGCGCCCCGCCAGCCCCATCAGATCGCCGCCGGGATGGGCGGAGGCGCCACAGAGGAGGAGCCCCGATGGACCCATCCCATAGCGCCCGATGCCAATGGCGGGGCGCAGGGTGAGAAGCTGATCAAGGCTCATTTCCGCGTGGTGCCAATGCCCACCCGGCGCGCCGGTCTCGGCTTCGATCTGATCGGGCGGGATCACCTCTACCCCGGTCACAAGGTCGGGCAGGCCGGGGGCGTAGCGGTTGAGCGTCTTTAGCGTGGTCTGGAGCAGCGTATCACGCGCCGCCGCATGCCAGCCCCCCGCCAGATCGACCGGCGCATATTGCACGATGAGAGAGAGGGCGTGGCCCTGCGCACCCCGTTGTGCGGGGTCCGTTTGACCGGGCAAGAGCGCCTCGATCACGGGATGGGGCGATATTTCGCGGTATTTCGACGGGTTGAACGCCTCTTCGACATAGGTGGCGGAGGGCGCGATCACCATGCGGGCCGAGAGCAGATCATCGGGCAGGCCGGGGATCGCGGGCAGAGAGGAAAGCGTCAGGTTGATCTTGGCCACCGTGCCGCGCGCGCGGATATGGCGCAGTCGGCGGGATGCTTCGATGTCGAAATGCGCCAACCCGGCCATCTCTGCGGTGATCCGCGCCCCGCCGCTGCTCAGGACACGGGCGGCATTCAGTGTTTCGCCCCGGTCGCTGATCACGCCGGTCACGCGGTCCTGATCGGTCAGGATACGCGCCACGCCGCAGCCTGTCTCGATCACCGCCCCAGCCTGTCGTGCGGCCCCGGCGAAGGCGTCGATCACCGCCGCCATGCCGCCCATTGGCAGGCTTGCCCCACCGCCATGCCCCATGCGGTAAAGGAGGCCAAAGACCGTGCCGGGCGCGCGCGGTCCCGCCGCCGCGCCGCGCACGGCATCAGCCGCCAAAAGGCCCGCAAGGGGGCTATCGGGGATGTCATCAAGAATGAGATCATAGGCATTCGACAGCAGGATTTGCAGGAACCGCCGCATTTCGGGTTTGCCCATGCGCCGCAGGCCAAGACCGACCCGGCCCAGACGCAAGACCTCTTTCAGCCGTGCGGATGAGAGGAGCGGCGCATCGCTCCCTGGTGGGGCCGCCTCGGCCAACTGTCGCAACAGCGCGGCATAGGAGGTCAGGCGTTGGTGGAGCGCCGCAAAACCCGCCGCATCTGGATGGGTGCCGCCATCGGCAAAGCGGGCCTTTGCGCCTTGTGTGACCACATGACGCCCATCCTCGGAGAGCGCGATAGTGGGCAAGGCCACGGTTTTGAACGGCCAATCGCGTGCACCCAGCCCCAGATCGCGCCGCACCACAGGGCTGAGATTATAGAGCAGATGCGCCATGCGCGGCGCGCCGCTGGCATCGGGGGCGGCCAGACCGCCCAGATGCGGTGCGCGTTCCAGCACGCAAACCGATTGCCCCGACCGCGCCAGCACCCCCGCCGCCGCCAGACCATTCAGCCCGCCACCGATCACGATGGCATCAAAGGTCCGGGTGGCGCTCATGCCGCATAGCCCTTGCGCGGGGCGCGGGGCCATTCGCGGCGCAGGATCGCGCGGGCGGCATTGGCCCCCGGTGCCGCCATCACCCCGCCGCCCGGATGGGCGGATGAGCCGCAGAGATAGAGGCCCGCGATGGGCGAGCCATAGCCGGAATAGCCCGGCACGGGGCGGTTGAAGAAGAGCTGATCAAAGGTCAACTCGCCCTGAAAGATATTGCCCTCGGTCAACCCCACCTCCGTCTCCAACTCCAAGGGCGAGCGGACCTCCATATGCTGAATGCGGTCGCGGATATCCGGGCAGGCGATGGTAATCTGGTCCAAGACGGTCTCGGCCAGCGCGTGCCGCGCGGTGTCCGTCCAGTTCTGGCCGCTGCGCTGGCCCTCGGCCGCGAGATCATAGGGCGCATATTGCACAAAGACCGTCATCATATGACTGCCGGTTGGGGCCATGGTCGGGTCGATCTGGCTGGGGATCAGCATGTCGATATAGGGGCGCGCCGACCAGCGTCCGGCCTTCCAGTCGTCATAGGCGCGCTCCAACTCCCAGAGGCTTTGGGACACATGCAGATCGCCGCGCAGAAAGCTGGCATGCGCGGGCGCGGCGGGAAAGGCGGGCAGGCGGTCGAGTGCGATGTTGAGCTTGGCCGAGGAGCCGCGGATCTTGAACCGCTCCGCCGCGCGGGTGAAGTCCTCGGGCAGGGCAGCGCGCTCGACATGGTTTAGAAACGTGCGTTTCACATCCATGTTCGAGGCCACGACCGGCGCGTGAAACTCGCGTCCATCCTCCAGCGCCACGCCGGTCACGCGGCCCTCCTTCACGAGGATTTGCGCAACACCCGCGCCGACATGGATGGTGCCGCCCGCCGCCTCAAAGGCCGCGCCAAGTGCCGCGGAAATCGCCCCCATGCCGCCCCGGGCAAAGCCCCAGGCTCCGATGCCGCCGTCGATATCGCCCATGTAATGATGCAAGAGCACATAGGCGGTGCCCGGTGAATAGACACCCAAGCCCGTCCCGATGATACCCGACCCGGCCAGATGCGCCTTGATCAGATCGCTCTCGAAATGCTCGTCCAGAAGGTCGCCGATCGACATGGTCCAGAACCGCAGGGTTTCAGCCAGTTCGCGCCGCCCCAGCCCATGCGCCTGTTTCACCATATAGGCCATCTCGCCCAGATCGCGGGGGTGGAGCGAAGCTGGATCCGGTGCGTCGCGCAACAGAAACGGGCGGATGAACCGGCATTGCCGCAGGATCTTCTGCGCATAGCGCGGATAGGCATCGGCATCGCGGGGCGAATGGCGCGCCATTTCCCGGTGCAGGGCGTGGTGATCCGAGTAATAGGCGAAATAATCGCCGTCCGGCGTGAAACTGGCCCCGCCCTCATAGGGGATCACCTGTAGGCCGTATTTCGGCAGGTCGAGATCGCGCACAATCTCGCGCCGCAGGAGCGAGCAGACATAAGAGCAGTTGGAATAGGTCCAGCCTTCGTGCAGCGAGCGGCTGACCGCCGCGCCGCCGATCCAGTCGTTCTTCTCCACCACCAGCACCTGACGGCCGGCGCGTGCCAGATACGCGGCGGCAGTCAGCCCGTTATGGCCCGCGCCGATGATGATGGCGTCAAATGAGGATTGGGGTCGCATGGCTTTGCTCCTGTCGTCATCCTAGCCAAACCCGAATTCGCCGTAAAGTTTTTTTGAGCGCTCAAATAAATTTTTTTGGGCTGACGTGCCGCACGGCCTGTGGCATGGATGGGGAAAGCATCGGACAAAGGGTCAGACGTGGGCGAGGTGACGACCAAAAAACCGCGAAAAGAGCGCAAGGAGAATGCCGAACGCCGCCGCAGGCAGCTCTTGGATGCGGCGCGACGGTCGATCCTGACGTATGGTCTGGCGCGCACCACACTCGCCACCGTCGCGGATGAGGCGGGGCTGTCACAGGGCGTGGCGGTTTTCTATTTCAAGTCCAAGGGCGGCTTGCTCACCGAAACGCTGCGCGATCTTTATGAAGGCTACGAGAGCCAGTGGATGCGGGCGTTGGAGGGCGCGGGCGATGCCCCGCTCGACCGCCTGATGGCCCTGCTCGCGGCGGATTTCAGCGCCGAGGCTTGCGGGGCCGATGTGTTGCCGGTTTGGTTTGCCTTTTGGGGCGAATTGCGCTTTACCGGCCACTATGCCGAGGTGGCGGCAGAGTTCGATGCCACGCGGCACGCGGTCCTGTCTGAAATCTGGGCGCAGCTTTTGCCCGAGGCCCGATCCACCGAGGCGGATCAACTGGCGGAATGGATGGAATCGCTGACCGATGGCTATTGGCAGCGCCTGCATCTGGCCCCAGACAGCTATGACCGGCAACGCGCCCTTGCCGCGAGCAAAGTGTGCCTGTCGCGGTTGGTGCCGGACCTGCTGCGCGAGCCGCCCGCGTGACGCCGCGTGATCACTCCCCGGGGCGGTTCGCGGGATCAAGCGCCGCGTAGAATTTGCGCAGGTATGTGGGCACATGCCAGATGCAGGGCGTGCCCGCCGGGATAAAGAACACATCGCCAGCGGTGAAATGATGCCGCCTGCCATCCGCTTCGGTCAGAGAGACCTCGCCCTCCAGAATCTGCGCCATTTCGTGATAGGGAAAGGGCTCCAGCTCGGTGTTCAGCACCTGCGTATCCCAGAGACCGACTTCGAAATTGCCATGGGCATTGCTGAAGAGGTTGCGGTCACGTTGCGGCGTGCTGGTGTCCTCCATCAAGTCAGCATCGGTCAGGCTCATGTCGGGCGAGAGCACGATCACGCCCCCCTCCGCCGTCAGGCCCTGCGGGGATGTGGCGCGTGGGTCCTTGTAGGTCATGTAGAATTTCTTGAGATACCCGTCCTGTCGCCAACTGACTGGGATGCCGTTGCGGATTGCCACACACTGCCCCGCCTTGGCCGCCACACCCGCGCCTGTGTTATCCAGCAGGCGGAACGCGCCCTCGAGCACAACGATGAACTCATCGCCCGGATAGGGGCCGAACGCCTCTTGCATGCTTGTCGTATCCCAGACCCCCACGCTGAGGCCGAGCGTCTCATCGGCAAAGCAGACATGCAGGTTTTGCGCCTCTGGCGGGGTTTGAAAGTCAGCCGCGTCAATCGCTAGCGGCGTCAGGCCATGTGACCCCGTCGGGCTTAGGCGGATGATCCCGGTCGTCTCGCTCATGGCGGTCTCCTTGAAAATAATATGTCCGGCCTGCCGTGATCTGCATAATCTTCGGTCATTCGGATCATCCGTCTCGCGTCGCAGGCGGGCCGCGCGCAAAACTCTTGACTCGATTCAGGAAACCCTGAAATGATTGAATAACCATTCAATGACATGCCCGAGCGACGGCAAATGTCAACTGCCCAAAGTGATCGCCGGACGCATGCAACACTAATGATTGCGTGACGGGACCCACCGCCAAGGTGGGCCCGCGCCAACAGGGGAGACTGGGACCACATGGATATTCTGGACCAATTGGGCGCTGTGCGCGAAGGCAAGCTCAGCCGTCGGAAATTCACCAAGGGGTTGCTTGCGGCGGGTGTGGCGATGACCACGGTGCCGCTGCCGGCGCGTCGCGCCTTGGCCGCCGAGGGCGATCAGGCCACCTATTTCACCTGGGGTGGCTATGACATCCCCGAACTCTTTGGCCCCTATCAGGAAAAGAACGGCGCACTGCCCAATTTCGCCATTTTCGGCGGTTCGGAAGAGGCGCTGACCAAGATGCGCGGCGGCTTTGTCGTGGATGTGTCGCACCCCTGCAACCAGTCGATGCCACGCTGGGTGCAGACCGGGCTGTTCCAGCCGATTGACACCGCACGTGTCGCCAACTGGGGCGATGTGATCCCCGAACTGGTCGATTTGCCGGGCAATGACCCCGAGGCGGGCAAGGTCTGGATGGCGCCCTTTGATTGGGGGCAGACCTCTGTCACCTATCGCACCGATCTTGTGGAGCTTGAGGGCGAGGAAAGCTGGGATATCCTGTGGGACGAGCGCTATTCCGGGCGGCTGGGGTCGCTGGCCTCGGGCGGGGACGCCTGGTGGTGCGGGGCGATCAAGGCGGGCGTGGATTTTGCCAGCATCGACACGCCAGAAGCGTTTGACAAGATCGCCGCCGTGATGCGCGAGCAGCGCCCGCTGATCCGGCTCTATACCGATGACACGACCACGCTGGAACAGGCGCTCTCGGCGGGGGAAATGGTGGCTTCTATGACATGGAACAGCTCCGCCGTGCTGTTGCAGGCCGAGGGTATCCCGGTCAAATTTGCCAAGCCCAAGGAGGGCGCGCTGACATGGGTCTGCGGCGTGATGATCCACAAGGACGCGCCCAATCTCGACCGCGCCTATGACGTGATCGACTCGCTGCTCAGCGTTGAGACGGGCCATTTCATGATCAACGACTGGGGCTATGGCCATTCCAACAGCAAGGCGTTCGATCAGTTCGACGAAGAAACCCTGGCGGGGCTGGGCCTGAGCAAGAACCCGGTCGAGATCCTGAATGCGGGGCATTTCCAGCAGCCGCAGACGCAGGAATGGGAAACCCGGATGAACGAGCTCTTCGAGCAGATCAAGGCCGGGTTCTGATCCCGCCTGCACCGCCCGCCCGCCCCGGCGGGCGGGTCTCTTGATCCGCCCATCGAGGAGACCGCGCAGGAATGGCCGAAACCTCATTACCGAAACGCCGGTCAGCAGGCGCGCCGCCCCGCGCCCCTGCCTCGCCCCTCCTGCGCCTCTTGCGCCGCAGCGAGAGCGCGCGCGGGTATCTGATGATGTCGCCCACGCTCTTGATCATGACCTTTGGTATCGTGGTGCCGTTTTTCATCCTGCTGGTGATCAGCCTCTGGACCCGTCAGGGTTTTGGGTTTGACACGACCCTCACGCTCGCCAACTACGGCCGAAGCTGGACCGAGCCGATTTATGGCGCGCTGATGCTGCGGTCCTTCTGGATTTCCGGCGTGGCGACGGTGGCCACGGTGCTGCTGTGTTATCCGATGGCCTATTACGTCGCCTTTCACGTCCACAGAAACAAGATGATGTGGATCATCCTGATGACCCTGCCATTCTGGACCAGCTATCTCTTGCGGGTTTTCGCGTGGAAGGTGATCCTTGGGTATGAGGGCGTGATCAACTCCGGGTTGATGTCGGCGGGATTGATCGACGCGCCGCTCGGTTTCCTGCTTTATAGCCCCACGGCGGTGATTATCACGCTGGCGCATGCCTGGGCCGCCTTTGCCATCCTGCCCCTCTATGTGTCGCTGGAAAAGATCGACAAATCGCTGCTCGAGGCTGCGACGGATCTGGGTGACGGACCGATGGCGCGATTTTTCCGCGTCACGCTGCCGCTCTCGATGCCGGGGGTGATCGCGGCCTCGTTCCTGATCTTCATCCCCACCACCGGCGATTACATCACCCCCGCGCTCTTGGGCGGGCCGGATGGGGCAATGATCGGCAATCTCATCCAGTTGCAATTCGGCGCGGTCAACAATTGGCCGATGGGGGCCACGCTGTCGATTGTGCTGATGCTCTGGATTGCGGCACTGGCGCTGGTGTTTCTGCTCGTCACGCGCAAGGTGCAGGGGCGCATCACATGAGCAGCTATATCAAACGCCCCAACCGGGCGCTGCAACTCTACGCGGTGATCTTTTTGATCGTGCTCTATGTGCCGGTGCTCTTTATCCCGCTCTTCAGCTTCAACGATTCCATCTACGTCCGCTTTCCGCTGCAGGGCTTTACCGTAAAATGGTATGGCGAACTCTGGACGCGCGAGCCGGTGTGGAATGCGCTCTGGAACAGCGTCAAGGTGGGGCTGGTGGTCTCGGTCATCTCGACCGTTCTGGGGGTGATGGCGGCGCGCTCGATCACCCGCACCCGGATCAGGGGCAAGGGGGCGCTCGTCACCTTCATCATGATGCCGCTGGTCATTCCCGGCATCATCTTTGGCGTGGCGCTTCTGGTGCTGCTCAGCCGGATGGGCGTGCCGCTCTCGTTGTATACAGTGGGTCTGGGACATCTCATCATCTGCCTGCCCTTTGCCGTGGCCACGCTGTTGCCGCGCTTTGAAGGGTTCGATCCCTCGATCGAAGAGGCCTCGGCCGATCTGGGGGAAAACGGCTGGTGGACCTTCTGGCGGGTGACCTTTCCGATGGTCATGCCGGGGATCGTGGCCAGCCTCTTGTTGACCTTCACCATCTCGTTTGACGAATTCATCATGGCGTTCTTTCTGACCGGCACCGATCCGACCCTGCCGATGTATATCTGGGGGCAATTGCGCTTTCCCAAGGAATTCCCCTCGGTGCTGGCCATGGCCGCGCTGATCCTGTTCGTCTCGTTCGCACTGGTTTTTGTCGCGCAATGGGTCGGGCGCAAGGGGCTGGAGGATCAAGAATGAAGGGCACCTCAGAGATGGCATCCGCCGACCGGTTCATATCCATCCGCAAAGTCAGCAAATCCTTTGGTGCCTTTCAGGCCATCGACGATGTCTCCATGGATATCCGGCAGGGCGAGTTTTTTTCCCTCCTCGGGGCCTCGGGCTGTGGCAAGACCACGCTTTTGCGGATGCTGGCGGGGTTCGAATCCACCTCGAAGGGCGAGATTTTCATCGACGACCAACCGATGTCGGACGTGCCGCCGCATCACCGCCCGGTCAATATGGTGTTCCAGAGCTATGCGATCTTTCCGCATCTCAACGTGCGCGACAATATCGCCTACGGCCTGCGCAAACAGAAATTGTCCGCCGCCCGTCGCGCGGAAATGGTCGAGGACATGCTCGATCTGATCAAGCTGCCGGGCTATGGCAATCGCAAGGCCAACGAGCTCTCGGGCGGTCAACGCCAACGCATCGCCTTGGCGCGCGCGCTCATCCTGCGGCCCAAGGTGCTCTTGCTCGACGAACCCTTGGGCGCGCTCGACAAGCAGTTGCGCGAGCAGATGCAGCTTGAATTGCGCGCCTTGCAGCGGCAGGTCGGCATCACCTTTGTCTTTGTCACCCACGATCAGGAAGAGGCGTTGACCCTCTCGGACCGGATCGCGGTCATGGCGGGGGGCAAGGTGTTGCAGGTGGATACGCCCGCAGGCCTCTACGAGACGCCCAAGACGCGCGACGTCGCCAGCTTCATCGGCAATATGAACTTCTTTCGTGGCACGGTGCGGCGCAATGGCTCTGCCATGGCGGCCATAGAGGCCGAGGGGCTGGGCACCATCCCGATGTCGACGGCTGAGCTCACCAAGCCCGATGGCGCGCCGGTGCAGATTGGCCTCAGACCCGAGAAATTCAGCCTCTCACCGACCCGACCGGACACCGGCCTCGCAATTGAAGGAGCGTTGCGCACCGCGTCCTATATGGGCGAGCGCAGCCAGTATTACCTGAGCATCCCCGGCAAGGACGAGCCGGTCGCGGTGTCTTCGCCGAACACGCATCGCCTGATGGGTGCGCAGGACGCTCCCGAGGGCCAAACGCTCTGGCTCTCGTGGTCGCCCGAGGCCATCGTCATTCTCGAGACCGATTGATCAAAGGAGAGGGGCAGGCCGCAGGACGGACGTGACCCCGACACGCTCATGCAAAGGACCGCCCCCCCGCTCTCGCCTGACACAGGCAAGCCCCGCCGCACCGAACCCAAACAGGTCCGGCGTAGACAATTGATCGAGGCGACCATCGATTCCATTGCGAAATACGGGATCGCGGGCACCACCATGTCGACTGTCACGGACATTGCCGGTCTCTCCATCGGGCTGGTCAATTTTCATTTCCAAAGCAAGCAGAACCTGCTCGAGGAAACCTTGAAATTTCTGGCGCGCGAACACCATGACCATTGGCGCCGCGCCTATGAGGATGCGGGGCTGAGCGCGCGCGACAAACTTCTGGCGATTGTCGACTCGCATTTCCATTCCAAGATCTGCACGCGTCGGAAACTGGCTGTCTGGTATGCGTTCTTTGGCGAGGCGGGGCGGCGCACGGTCTATCGCGCGTTGGTGGATGCCATCGACGACGAACGCTTTGCCTTGTCGCTGGGGCTATGCCAGCAGATCACAGACGAGGGCGGATATCCTCGCCATCCGGTCACGACCATAGCCCGCACCCTTGAAGGGCTCTATGACGGGCTCTGGCTCAATATCCTGATGTATCCCGAGACCTTTGACCGGGATGCGGCGCGGGCCAACGTGCATGCCTATCTGGCCCTCGCCTTTCCCCGGCATTTTGAACTGCCGCAGCAAGCGACAGCGGGACGGCTGGTTCAAATGGAGCGTCGCAGATGAGCAGAGACCCAAGCCACGACATCCTGTTCGAGCCGGTCCGCATCGGTCCCGTGACCGCGCCCAACCGCTTCTATCAGGTGCCGCATTGCACCGGCATGGGCTGGATGCGCCCGCGCACTCTTGCGGCCATGCGCGGGGTCAAGGCCGAGGGCGGCTGGGGCGTCGTCTGCACCGAATACAATTCCATCCACCCGACGTCGGATGACATGCCTCACCCGTCCGCCTCGCTCTGGGACGACAGCGACGTGCGCGCCCACGCCCTGATGACCGAGGCGGTGCATGCACATGGCGCGCTGGCAGGGGCGGAGCTCTGGTATGGCGGGGCGCGCACGCCCAACATGATGACCCGCCTGCCGCCGATGGATCTGGCCTCCGTGCCCAATCTGGCCGGACACCCCTATCAGACCCGCGCCATGGACAAGGACGACATCCGGCAATTCCGCCATTGGCACAAACGCGCCGCGCTGCGCGCCCGCGACGCAGGCTTTGACATCGTTTATGTCTATGCCACCCATGGCTATCTGATCTCGAATTTCCTCAACCCGCGCACGAATACGCGGGGCGATGAATATGGCGGCAGCCTTGAAAACCGGGTGCGTCTGGTGCGCGAGTTGATCACCGAGACCAAAGACGCGGTCGGCGACCGCTGCGCCGTGGCGGTGCGGTTTTCGGCGGATGAAGAGGTGGGCAGCGACGGGCACCCGGTCTGGGGCGAGCGGCGCGACATGTTCGCGATGCTGGCCGAACTGCCGGACCTCTGGGATATCAACATCGCCGATTATTCGCTGGAAATGGGTGTCTCGCGCTTCGTCAAGGAGGGCGCGCTGGAGCCCTATATGACATGGGTGAAATCGGTCACGACCAAGCCCGTCGTCACCGTGGGCCGCTTTACCTCGCCCGATACGATGGCCAGTCAGGTCAAGCGCGGCATCGTGGATTTTATCGGCGCGGCGCGGCCTTCGATTGCCGATCCGTTCTTGCCGCGCAAGATTGCGGAGGGCCGGCTGTCAGCGATCCGCGAATGTATCGGCTGCAATATCTGCTATTCCGGCGACAGTCTGGGCGTGCCCATTCGCTGCACGCAAAACCCGACGATGGGCGAGGAATGGCGGCGCGGCTGGCATCCCGAACGCATCTCGCCACGGGGACGTGATGCGCATGTGCTGATCGTCGGTGCCGGACCGGCGGGGCTGGAGGCGGCGCGCGCCTTGGGCGCACGCGGCTACCGTGTGACGCTGGCCGAGGCCACGCGCGATCTGGGCGGGCGGGTGCTGCGCGAGGCCAGCTTGCCGGGTCTGCGCGAATATATTCGCGTGCGCGACTACCGCGAGCAAGCCTTGCGCGACATGCCCAATGTCGAGATTTTCCGCGAAAGCCGCCTGACCGCGCAGGACGTGCTCGACGTCGGCGCGGATCACGTCGCCATCGCCACCGGCGCGCATTGGCGCAAGGACGTGTTCGACGGCGAGGTGTTTCAGTCCGTGGCCGAGGGCGCGGCAGAGGCGCATATCCTCACGCCCGACGATATCATGGCCGGTCGCCTGCCGGATGGGCCGACCGTGGTCTATGATGGCGACGGCTATTACATGGGCGGCGTCGTGGCCGAGCGTCTGCGCGCGGCGGGGCTCGACGTGACCCTCGCCACGCCCGACGACAGCCTGTCGCGCTGGGCGGGCAATACCGCCGAACGCTGGCGGGTACGGAGCCATCTGCAAGGCCTTGGCGTCCGGTTTGAGCCTGCGCGCGAGATTGCGGGGTTTGACGGTCGCGCGATCGTCCTGCCCTGCGCCTATGGCGGGGCGGCGTTGACCTTGCCTGCCACCCATCTCGTGATGGTCAGCGCGCGGCGTCCCGAGGATGGGCTCTACCAAGATCTGCGCGCCTTGGCCGACCCGCTCCCCTTTACCCTCACACGGATCGGCGATTGCGAGGCCCCGGCGATCATCGCAGCGGCGGTCCATGCCGGGCACCGCTATGCGCAGGAGCTGGACGCCCCGGTTGATCCCGATCTGCCGATGAAACACGACCGGATCGACGTGGGCGCGCCCGGCGGTGCCGCCTGGACGACAGGAGAACAGCCGATATGACCCGACCGGACCAAACCTATCTTGCCAAGCTCTTGCTCTATTACGAGGAGGAAATCGAGGGCGAGGCCTATTTCGACGCACTCGCCCGCCGCTTTCCCGACCCCGCGCAGCACAAGCGCCTGATGCTCTTGGCCGAGGTCGAACGCCACGCGGCCCAAGGTGTCGCTCCGCTCATCGCGCACTATGATCTGACCCCCCGCTCGGTCGAGAGCCTGACCATGAGCGGCCACGAACAGGCGCGCCGCGCGCCGGGCACATGGGCGGGGCTTCTGGACGAGATGAACCGCACATACCCCGCCTATCTCGCGGCGTTTGAGGCGCTTGAGGCGATGGGGCCAGAGGCGGATCAAACCCGCCTGCGGTTCTTGACCGAGCATGAGGTCGCCGCACTCGACTATCTCGCGCTGGAAAACGCTGGCGCGGCGCAGTCCTACGCGCCGCTCGTTCGCTATCTCGCCTCGGCCCCCGTGCCCGCATGAGGGTCGGCGTCCTGTTCGCAGTTTTGCTCTGCGGCGCCTCCGGTCTCAGTGCTCAGGAGGCCGCCGTCGCGCCGCTGACGGAGTGTGACACCTGTCAGGCCCGCCACCGGGGGCTTCAGTCGCTTCAGGCGGCGCGGGCCGGTGCGGCGCGGGCGGGTGCGGCGCGTCCATCGGCAGACCGGGCCATCACACCACCGGCCACGCGCCCGCCACTGACAGTGCCGCGCGTCGGCTCTGATTTGACAGCACCCGACTCCGGCATGGGCCGCGCCTCAGGCCCGCGCCGATGATCGGCCACTCCGCAAGACAGGGCGCAGAGCGGGGCCATGATCGGTGGCTAGGGTCTCAACTGGCGAGCTTGAAATATTTCGCGCCCCGCGTCATCAACTCCGCATGTTGTCCTGCCTCGACCAGCCTGCCATCCTCGATCACCGCGATATGATCAGCATGTTCGATCGTGCTCAGCCGGTGGGCGATCACCAGCGTCGTGCGCCCCTCTGACAGACGCGCCAAGGCCGCCTGCACCTCGCGTTCCGTCCCCCGGTCAAGCGCCGATGTCGCCTCGTCCAAGAGCAGGATCGGCGGATTGCGCAGGAACACCCGTGCAATCGCCACCCGCTGCCGTTGCCCGCCCGAGAGCATGACACCCCGCTCACCGACCAGCGTCTCTAGGCCGTCGGGCAGGCTCTCGACCAGCGGCCCAAGCTGCGCCTCGGCCACAGCCGTGCGAATATCCGCTTCGGTCGCGTCCAGACGGCCATAGGCGATATTCTCGCGCAGCGTGCCACCGAACAGGAACACATCCTGCGACACCAGCCCGATCTGCGCCCGCAGCGACGCCAGCGTCATCTCGCGGAGCGGCACGCCGTCGATCCTGATCTCGCCGCCTGTCGGCTCGTAGAACCGTGGCACCAGAGCCATCAGCGTGGATTTACCCGCCCCTGAGGGACCGACCAAGGCCACGGTCTGACCGGGCAACACCCGCAACGACACGCCGCACAAGGCCGGGCGGTGGCCATCATAGCTGAATTCTACGGTGTCAAAAACGATCTCGCCCTTCAGCTTCGGCGCGGCGACGGCCCCCGGTGTATCGACGATATCCGGCGCGTCCCCGATCAGGTCCAGATAGCGCCGAAACCCGGCAATGCCGCGCGGATAGACCTCAAGCACCGCCGCGATCTTTTCCAGTGGGCGAAAGAACACCCCCACCAAGAGCAGGAATCCGACAAAGGCCCCGGTCGTCAGCGTGCCCTCGAACACATAGGCCGCACCAGCCACCATCACCACCACCTGCACCAGCCGCAGCCCCATATATTGCAGCGCGGTGAGGACGGCCATGATCCGGTAGGCCTCGAGCTTGGTCTTGCGGTAGCGCCCGTTGTCCCCGGCAAAGAGCGCGGCCTCATGCGTCTCGTTGGTAAAGGCCTGCACCACCCGAATCCCGCCAATCGCCTCTTCCAGCCGGACGTTGAATGCCCCGACCCGGCCATAAATCTCTTGCCAGGCCCGCGTCATCCGCCCGCCATAGACCGCCACCAGCCAGACCATCGCCGGCACAATCGCTAGGGTGATGACCGCCAGCGGCGCATGCAGCCAGAGCATCAGGGCAAAGGCCCCGGCAAAGGTCATGATCGCGATAAAGAGATCCTCTGGACCGTGATGCGCGACCTCGCCGATTTCTTCGAGATCGCGGGTCACACGCGCCACCAGCTTGCCGGTTTCGGCGCGGTCGAACCATCCCCAACTCATCCGCGTGAGATGCGCAAAAGCGCGTGCGCGCAGTTCCGTCTCGATATTGATACCCAGCTTGTGCCCCCAATACATCACCACCGTCATGAGCCCGGTATTGACGACATAGACCGCAATGAGACCACAGGCGGCGAGGACCGTCAGCGTCCAGTCGCCCTGTGGCAACAGATGGTCGATGAACCCGGCAATCGCCAGAGGAAAGGCCAGCTCCAACAGTCCCGACAGCACGGCGCAGCCGAAGTCGAGCCAGAAAAGGGCCATGTGAGGGCGGTAGTAGTCGGCGAATTGGCGTAGCATCCGGGCGGGTTCTCCGTATTGGTCGGGTTCAGTCGGGCAGCGCCACAGGCGTACCATCGGCGCGGGTCAGAACCTCCATCCCGGTGCCGTAAACGCGGTGCAGCATGCCGCGGGCCATCAGCGCGTCGGGCGGACCCTCATAGGCCAGACGCCCACCGCGCAGGGCAACGATATGGTCACAGAACCGCGCCGCCATATTGAGATCATGCAGGACGAGGATCACCGTGCGATCCTGCCTGTGACTAAGGCTTTGCACAAGGCGCAGAACCTCGACCTGATGGGTGATGTCGAGCGCCGAAATCGGCTCGTCGAGCAGCAAGACGCCCGCCTCCTGTGCAATCAGCATCGCAAGCCATGCACGCTGCGCCTCGCCCCCCGATAGGGTCGCCACTCGCCGGTCGGCCAGCGACCCCAGCGCGCAGGCCGCCAGAGCGGCCTCGATTGCGGCGTGATCGGCGGCTCCCGGTCGCCCGAGCGCCCCGTGCCAGGGATAGCGCCCAAGTGCCGCCAACTCACGCACCAGCAGTCCCTCGGCGGGCGGTAGATGCTGCGGCAGATAGGCCAGACGCCGCGCAAACGCGCGGTTCGGCCACGTGGTCAAGGGTTTGCCATCCAGCCGGATATGACCCGCCGTGGCCTTGATCTGCCGCGCCAAAAGTTTCAGGAGCGTCGACTTGCCCGATCCGTTATGGCCGATCAGCCCGATCACCCGACCCGCAGGCAGGCGCAGGGTGACATCCTCCAGCAATCGGCGGGCAGGGACCGCATAGGACAGGTGGTCAATCTCGAATGCGTCCGTCATGCGGGTCTCCTTACCATCAACCAGATCAGCCAGGGCGTGCCCAAGAGCGAGGCAAAGAGACCAAGCGGCAGATCATAGGGAAAGCTCGCCATGCGCGCCCCGAAATCGGCGGCCAGCATCAGAATCGCCCCGATTAACACGCTGCCCGCCACATGATCGACCGCCCGCGCCAATCCAATCCGCCGCGCCAGATGCGGCGCCATCAGCCCGACAAAACTCAGCGGCCCGACCAGAACCGTCGCGGCCCCCGTTGCCAGTCCCGCGACCAGCACGATCAGCCCCGAGGTCCGGCGCACCGGCACGCCCAAGCCCTGCGCCACAGCCCCCCCGAGGGGCAGGATCGAGAGCCAGCGCCCCATCGCCATCGCCACCGCAAAAAGCACCAGCAGGATAGTACACAAGAGCGCCGCGCCCAGCGGTCCAAGAGTGGCGGCCGAGCCACTCAGCCACGCCAGAATGGCAAAGGATTTCGCCGTTCCCGCCGCCATCAGCGTTGACAGCACGGCCGCCGCCAGCGCCGAAACCGCGATGCCTGCCAAGAGCACCCGTTCCGGCCGCAGGTCGTGCCCCAGAGCGACACCCGCCAGAACCAAAAGGGCCAGCGACCCCCCCGCTGCCGCCCCGCCGGTGAGCCCAAGAGCCGAGGGTGCCGCCGTGGCAAAGAGCACCGCCGCATAGCCCATCGCTGCACCGCCAGAGACACCCAGCACTTCTGGCGAGGCCAGAGGATTGGCCGTCAGCCGTTGCAAGAGCGCACCGGCCAAGGCCAGCAACCCACCCGCCGCCGCTGCCCCCATAAGGCGCGGCAAACGGTTGGGCAGAAACATCGCCAGCGTTTCGGCGTCAAGCAGCGCCCAGCCCCCCGGCACACGCCCGACCAGCGCCAGCACCGTCAAGGCCCCGCAGCTCAGTCCCAGCAGCGCCCAGAGCAACAGGCTCGGCCGCCTCAGACGGCGCGGTATGTCTTCGCTTGCAGGTGGCGGTGTGCCGCGCAATCGCGGCAAAAGCCATAGCAGGAGCGGCCCACCGATCAGCCCGGTGATCGCCCCGGTCGGAAACATCTCGCCCCCGGTCTGCGCTGCCATCAGCACCAGCCCGTCACACAATGACAGCAGCAGCGCCCCGGCAAGGGGCGCATGGATCAGGATCTGCGCCGGGCTGCGCGCGCCCAGACCCCGCGCGAGTGCCGGAGCCGCAAGCCCGACAAAGGCGACAAGCCCCACCGTTGCCGACACGCTCGCCGCGAGCACGGTCGCCAGCAGCACGGCCAAGACGCGCAGCCGTCCGACATTGAGCCCCAGCGCCCGTGCGCCTGTCTCCTCGATCCGCATCACCTCCAGCGGGCGCAGGATCAACGCCGCCGCACCGCCAGCCGCTGTCAGAACCAGCGCCAGCGTGCCAACCGGGGCCCAGCCGGTCTGCACCAGCGATCCCCCCGTCCAGACCACCAGTGAAAACAGGTATTGCCCCTGTGCCAGTGTCATCGCCGCCGCGAGGCTCGAGGCAAAGAGCCCGACCAGCATGCCCGCGATCACCATGGTCACGGGATGAAAATTCCGCGCGGCGCCAATCCCCATCACCAGCGCCGCCGCCACCGCCGCTCCGGCCAGAGCCACCGGCCACCGGCCAAATCCGAGCAGGTCCGGCATCAGGACCGTCGCAGCAATCAGCGCCAGTTGCGCTCCCGACGACAGGCCCAGCGTCGAGGGATCGGCAATGGGATTGCGAAGCACAAGTTGCAAGAGCGCCCCCGACAACCCGAGCGCCGCCCCGGCAACCAAGGCGATCAACCCGCGCGGCATATGCCCATAGGCCAGCAGAATTGCATCGAGCCCCAAAGCCTCGGCATCATAGGGTGGCAGAGGCCAGCCACCGGTCGGCAGCACGGGTGCGGCCAGAACCCAGAGCGTCAGGGACAGCGCCAAGGCCACCCCATAGCAGAGCGCCGCGCGCGCGGTCATCCCGCCTGCTCCGCCTCGGCCGCGGTGGTCATCAACCGCGCGAACCGCAGCCCGGCAGGGACGCCGCCAAAGGGGTTGATCTCGCCCAACATCGACACCCGACCATTGGCCACCGGCCCCAGCCGGTTCCACAGAACCGAACGCGCCAGCGCCCGCCGTGCCACAATGGGGATATCTGACACCAGCACGATTCGCGCCTCGGGTCGCTCTGCCAGCCGCTCGAGGGGCAGGGGTGCGGCAAAGGCAAAGCGCGTGCTGCGCGACCACGCGTTCTCCAGCCCCAGCTGTTCGAGGACCGCGCCAAACATGCTGTCTGCGCCAAAGGCCCGGACATGCCGCGCATCGCCGATCTCGATGACATAGACCGGTCGATCCCGCCACAGGGTCAGTCGGCGCGCATGCGCGGCCAGCTCCGCCTCGGTCTCTGCGGCGACGCGTGCGGCCACATGCGGTAGGTCGAGCCGGTCCGCCAGCGCGTGCAACGCCGCCATCGCCTTGGGCCAGGGCGACTCGCCGGGGATGTAAAAGGGCAGGCTCATCACCTCAGCAATCGACCCAAGACGCGGTGCGATTCCTGTGTAATAGGGCGACGACAGAATGAGATCGGGCCGGGTGAGCTGCAACAGTTCAAAATTCGGCGATCCGCGCAGCCCCAGATCGACGGTTTGCGCCGGAATCTCAGGCCGGACCGCGTCGGCGCGGTAGCGGATCAACTCGCAGGCCGCGACCGGGACCACGCCCAGCGCCATCGCGGTCTCGAGCATAGCCCAGTCGATGGCCGCGAGTCGGGGACCGCGGGCCTGTGCGGGCAGTCCCCAGAGCGCCATCATCCCTCCGAGAAAGGCGCGGCGTCCGATCCGTGCCGCGTCTACCACTTGTAGGTCAAACGCGCCTGCACCGTTCGACCATCCCCGTAGAAACACCCGAACCCGCCGCAATTCGCGACATAGACCTCATCGGTCAGATTGGTGACATTGACCGAAAAATGCGTGTTCTCGGTGATTTCATACGCCGCGCGCAGATCGAGCAGCGTCACGTCCTCGGACTTGAAGAGATTGGCCGCGTCCCCGAACCGTTCGCCGATATAGCGCACGCCACCGCCCAGTTGCAGCCCGTCGAGCGCCGAGGTGTTGGCGAATTCATAGCTTACCCAAAGGCTTGCGTTGTGCTGCGGCGCATTGGGCAGATCGTTGCCGGGATTGTCGCCACGGCGCTGCTCGGCCTCGTTATAGGTATAGGCGCCGCGCACGCTCCAGCCATTCTCGAGATCGACCGTTCCTTCAATCTCCAACCCTTGCGAGCGGACGGTGCCGATCTGCCGGATGCCGGTGATACCGCCTTCGGTGACGGTGGTGCTCAGATTGGTCTGTTCCAGATCGAAGAGGGCGACACTGAAAAACCCGTTGAACCCGAGCGGCTGATATTTCACCCCGACTTCCCATTGCTTGCCTTCAGTTGGATCAAGCGTGTTGCCGTCAATATCCACCCCGATTTCCGGATCGAACGAGGTGGCATAGCTCAGGTAGGGCGCAACACCCTGATCCGTGATATAGGACAGACCCAACCGATAGGTGGTGGCCTCGTCGCTCTGATCGACCGGAGATGCGCCAGCGAAATTGGTGAAGGTGGTGCCGCTCTGTTCTGCCCAGTCATGCCGCAGCGCCAGCGAGCCGCGCCAATTGCCAAGGCTCATCTCGTCCTGCGCATAGATACCCATCTGCTCCAGCTCCAGATCATTGCTCTGGATAAACCACGGCGCGGTCAGATTGGCGCCGTTGTAGACCGGGTTGTCAAAGCTGATCGGGTCGGCGAACATGAACTCCGTGCTGTCCTCGATATCGTAATGCCGCAGATCGACACCAACGAGCAGATCATGCGTCACCGCCCCGGTCTGCGCCGAACCGGTGATGCGGGTGTCGAGATTGAGTGTCGTGCTGTCCTCGACCTGATTGATGCCGCCGCGCGTGATCGTGTCACCGTCCGGCACCGCGTTATCGACATAGAACCCGGTGTAATCCCAATCGAACTTCTGGTAGCGGAATCCTGCGTCGAGTGCCCAGTCATTGCTGAACTCATGGCGCAACTCAAACCCGAGGTTGAGTGTCTCGCGGTCGCTGCGGTCGTCATTGGGATCACCGGCATAGAAATCGCGCAGATCCTTGCCCTGTTCCGTCAGGGTCAGATCAAACGGCACCCCGGCGGGCGTGATCGGATCGTCTTTTTGCCAAGAGCCCAGAAATTGCAGCACCGTCGCATCGGTGACATCCCAGCGTGTGGCTAGGCCAAGATATTTGCGCGTGGTCTCGAGCTCCGCGATATCTTCCTCACTGTCCCGAACCACCGTGGTCAACCGCGCCGAGAACTTGTCCGAAAAGACATGGTTGAAATCGACGAAGCCTTCCGTCGCCTTGGGGTCACCGACGCCGACACCCACTTCGCCAAAGCTAAGCCGTTGCGCGCGTTTTTGGACCTGATTGATGATCCCGCCCGGATTTCCCGACCCGTAGAGCACCGAGGACGGGCCGCGCAGCACTTCGATCCGCTCCAGAGAATAGATCTCAAAGGAGGGCGCGCCGAAATCGCGCAGGATCCGCAACCCGTTGAGATATTGCGCATTGTTGGCGCTGAACCCCCGGATCGACGGGCTGTCGAAGCGCGGATCGGTGCCAAAGGGCTGCGCCAGAACGCCAGCGGTAAAGCCCAGCGTATCGCCCAGCGTTGTCGCCCCCTGATCCTCGATCTGCTCGCCGGTGATCACCGACACCGATTGCTGCGTCTCAAGAATCGGCGTGCCGGATTTGGTGGCAGTTTGCGCCGTGGTGGCGACATAACCCGGCACCGGGGCCGACGGATCATAGCCGCTCTCCAGTTCAAGCTCTCCCAGATACATCAGGTCAGCGGTGGATTGTGCCGCAGCGGCAGAGGCCAGCACCAAGAGGCTCGCGCTGGCCAGCAAAGAAAGGCGGACGGTCTGTTTCATATCGGTTTCCATGTCATAAATTTTCCGACTCTTTAACTCAGGATATGACCTGTCGCTTGAACCAGACCTCCGGGCTTTGAACGAGTCCCGCCCAATCTTGCCCGCCGCCACACACCGGGCGTCTGCCCATGCACCGCACCAAAGGCGCGCGTGAGATGCGCCTGATCGGCAAACCCGGTCGCGGCAGCGATCTCGGCCAGCCCCAGCGCCGGGTCCGCCATCAACTCGGTCGCGCGGGCGATGCGGGTCTGCATCAACCAGCGTTGCGGCGTTGTGTTGAGGCTCTGCTTGAAGGCCCGCGCGAACCAACTCTCCGAGAGACCCGCAACCTCTGCCAGATCCGGCACCGTCATCCGCCGATGCAGATTGTCCCGCGTGAACTGATCCAGTCGCCGGATCATATGGGGTGAGAGACCGCCGCGCCCCATGGGCTCGACAGGCACGGCCTCCAACCCCAGAACCTCGGCCAGAATGGCGGTCACCAACCCGTCCAGCATCAGATCAGAGCGCTGCGGGCTGTCGACCTCTTGCGCGATGATCTCGGCCATGGACCGCACGCGGCCATATCCCGCAGCTTCCGCAGGCAACAGATGTAGCGCCTCGGTCCGCGCCTCCGAGGCCACGGGGCACAGCCGGTGCAACAGCGGCCCCGGTTCCAGATGCAGGTCGAGATGGGCAAAATCCTGTGTGTGCCGCAGGTCGCTCCAGAGCGGTTGCCCCCCCGGCACATAGAACGCTCCAACACCTGAGCACCATTCGGCATCCGCCTGCGCACGCAGACGCATTGCCTCGGCCCCCCCCTCAAGAAAGACCACCAGCCGGGGGTAGGGTGACAGGTAATAGCCACCGCCCCCCGCCGCACCGCGCACATGCCAGACATCGGCAATCACCCCCGGCCACCGCCGCCACGCCAAGGGGCGCAGCGTTTCGATGGCGCGTGTTTCGGCGGTGATACGGGGCATAAAGCTCATGACGGGGCGATCCGGGGCTAGGGCGGTCCAAGAGAGGAACGAAAGGGCCTGGCCCACCTGCCGTGAGGTGTCTCGCTGAGCATCTCTGGCTCTGTCGCATTCCACTGCCGGGGTCAAGGCGGTGTCGGGACGGAAAAGATAAAATGTTGACAAATTACATCAGGTATTGGATCACAAAGGCGAAAATGACCCCGGAGACACGATGACCCAAATCGCTCAGGCCCGTTTGCCTATGGCTGGCCCCCAAGCCACACGGCTCTTTGAAGACATGGCGCGGGCGGTCAATCTGCCAGCGATTCGCATCGGCGAGGGGCTGCGCCTGCCCTTCGGTGACTCCCTGATCACCCTGGTGCCGCAGCCGGATGAGACCCTCATAGACCTGCGCGCCGAGACCCCCGCCGCCTTGCAATCGCTCCGGGATTTTCTCGCGGAACAGGCTGCACAGGGCGCGTTCTCCCTTGCTTGGGACGCTGCCACCTCCGGGGCGCATCCCGCCAATTTTGCCCTGGGTCGGGTCTGTGAGATGCGGCGTCTGTCGCCGTCCTATCGCCGTTTGATTGTCGAGGGGCCAGACCTTGGGCGCTTTGCCGCAGGTGGTCATCACCTGCGCCTTCTGTTCGGTCCCGAGGGCGCGGGGTGGCCCAGGCTTGACGTGCAGGGCGTCACGCAATGGCCCGGCGGTCTGACGGCGTGGCACCGCCCCGTCTACACGATCCGGCGCATTATCCACGGCACCGGACAGGCGGCGCGGCTTGAGATCGACATCTTCCTGCACGCAGGCGGGCGCACCACCGGCTGGACCGAGCGCGTCACACCCGGCACCATCCTTGGTCTGACCGGTCCCGGCGGCGCCGGGGCCCCCAGCGCGGGATGGCTTGGCCTTGTCGGCGACGAAACCGCCCTGCCGGTGATCGCCCGGATACTGGCTGAGGCCCCGGACGGCACCCGAGGGAGCGCCACACTCTTTGTGCCCGAGCGGGGGGATATCCGTCCGCTTGCCCATCCGGCAGGACTTGTCGTGACATGGGTGCTGCGCGGGGGTCAGACCGGCCCGCTTGACGCGCTGCGCGCGCTCGCGCCGCCGCCCGACGACCGCCATGTCTTTTTCGCCGCCGAACGCACCGAGGCGACAGAGGCGCGCCTTTGGTTGACGTCTCAAGGGTTTGACCGGTCCAGCTTCACAGCGGCCGGCTATTGGACGAAAGAGACCATCTGCTAAAGCGGTGACGTTTGGCTCTTTTGTTTGATACCAGTGGTTTAGATGCCGCAGCTTGAGGCCTGTCACGCCATCGCAACGCACCGCACCCCGGCAGCGGGCAGATGTCCCAAAGCCCGGATGATAAACTTGACTCTTTTACTTATTCTGCCATAACACATGCCGACCATCGGACCGATCCGATCCGATCATACTCGTCACACCGTGCCAGCCCAGCGCCAGCCATGCGGTTTAAACGCCCTCCGAAACGCGGGCGAAAGGAGCCTGCCATGACTGCGCCGCATCGCGCCGTTCCCTGCCTCGCGGCTGTCCTCTGTGCCGCCAGCCTCACGCTGGGCATGCCCAGTGCGGCGCAAGACGCCAGCCCCTCCCCCCAGCTTGACCTTGCACTCAATGCCGTGACCCCGACCGAGGCGGGTGGCTGTCGGCTCAGCTTTGTCATTCGCAACGATCTGGGGGCGGCGATTGAGAAACTGGTGGCAGAAGCGGTGCTTTTTGATGCCGAGGGGCAGGTGGCCACGCTGACACTCTTTGACTTTGGCACCCTGCCTGCGGGGCGTCCCCGCGTGCGGCAATTCGATCTGGCGGGGCAAACCTGCGAGAGCATCGGACAGGTGTTGATCAACGGGATCGGCACCTGTGAAGGGGCTGGGATTGCGCCCGGTGCCTGCCTCGACGCGCTGCGCCTCTCGACCCAGACCACGATCGAGGTGACAGGATGAACGGAACCGAGACAATGCTTGACCGCCTGCATGGGTTGATCGAGATGGGTGGGCCGGTGATTGCCATCATCGGTGTGATGTCCGTGGCGACACTGGCGGTTGTCCTCTACAAGATCTGGCAGTTCCGCGCCTCTGGCGTAGGGCGGCATCTGGCACTGCGCGCCGCTGTCGCCGAATGGGACCAAGGCCAAAGCAAGGCTGCGCGCCGCACGTTGGAGGGGTCGCGCAGCTATCTGGCCCCGGTGATCGCGCGCGCCTTCGCGACTGACGGTGCCAGCGACAGCGCCGCCGTCCGGCGGCTGGAGGCCGAGGCCGACGCGCGGTTTTCCCGGCTCGAACGCGGGTTTCGCTTTCTCGACACGGTGGCGCAGGTGGCGCCGCTGCTTGGTCTCTTCGGCACTGTTCTGGGCATGATTGAGGCGTTTCAAGCGCTGCAATCGGCGGGCTCTCAAGTGGACCCGTCGCTGTTGGCGGGCGGCATCTGGGTGGCACTGCTGACTACCGCCGCAGGGCTTGCCGTAGCGATGCCCGCCTCTGTGGTGCTGTCGTGGTTCGAATCGCGCATGGCCGAAGAACGCGCGCTGGCCGATCACGCGCTCAGCGTCGTGCTTGGCCCTGACAACCGCGTGGTGCGCGGCTCGCCCCCGCTGGGTCAGGCGGTGCCCCAAGGTGCGTAGCCCCCCCTTTCACCGGCGCAAGCTGTCGCTCACCTCGCTGATTGACGTGATCTTTCTGCTGCTCTTGTTCTTCATGCTGTCCTCGACCTTCTCGCAATTTTCCGAAGTGGATTTGGCGACGGCTGGGGCAGGCCGCCCTGCGACATCCGAAACACCGCCGATCTTTGTGCAACTCAGCGCAGGCGGCCTGCGCGTCAATGCCAGAGAGGTGACGCTGGAGACCCTGCGCGACACTCTGACCCCGCTGATGCCAGAGGGCCGCGCCCGCGCGCTGATCAGCACCGGGGGGGATGTCACGGCGCAACGGTTGACCGATCTTCTCTTGGCATTGCGGGGGGTCGCTGGTCTCTCGGCTCAGGTCTTGACCCCGTCATGACGCGCCCCATGCCCCGCTCTCGCCGCGAGCCGACGATTGCTCTGATCAACATCGTATTCCTGATGCTGATCTTCTTCATGGCGGCCGCGACACTGGCACCGCCGCTCGACGGCGATCTGCGGTTGGTGCACACGGCCGACCTCGAGGGGCGCGCACCGCCTGATGCTTTGGTGATCCACGCCGATGGTCATCTCACCTATCGCGGGGCGACGCTGGCCGACGCCGCCGCCTATGTGCGGGCTGCGTACCCAACCGGGGGGGAAACTGTACAGGCTGTACGCATTGTCCCCGACGCGGAATTGCCAGCCCAAGATCTGATCCGGATTGGTGAGGCCCTGCGCAGGGCCGGGGCCACGCGGGTGGTGATGATCACGGAACGGGGGCTCGAATGATCCGCACGTCACGCAGCATTCTATTTCTGTCGATGGCCACAGCCGTTACACTGCACGGGCTGGGCGCATGGTATGTCGAGGCCAGTGCCGAGATCGAGACAGAGGGCGGCGCAGGCGCGTCCGAGGTGGTTTTGGGCAGCAGCTTTGCCGATATGGTGGCAGGCAGCGCCCAGCCAGCGACAGCCACCAGGGCCACGCCCATCCGGCAAACCGCACAGGCGGCAAAACCCGCAGAGCCAGACCAGGCTCAGGCCGTTCCGGCACCGGAACGCCCATCGTCATCTCCCGACGTTTCACAGGCGACCGAGGCCGCTTTGCCCGACCTTCGGGTCAAGCCCAGCGAGATCACAGAGCCGGCTCTGCCTGCAGATACGTCGCAAGCACTTGCTCAATCCGCGCCGCAAGAGATCCTCAAGGCCGAACCAGAGCCAGACGCCGGCCTGCAGATCTCGCGTCGGCCAGAGGCGCGCCCGCGTGAGGTTGAAGAGGTGGCAGCAGAGATCGCTGCCCGCCAAGCCCCTGAACCTGAAAAGAAAAAAGAGACACGCAAACGATCCGGCAATACGGCGACCCAAGATGCCAGCCGGGGCAGCATCACGGGGCGAGAGACCGCAACTGCCGCCCGCGCGGGGCGGGACACGACGTCTCAAAGCTCCGCGCAGGGCAACGCTGCCGCCAGCAACTATCCCGGACAGGTCATGCGGCACCTTGCGCGGGTGCCGCGCCCGCGTGCTGACACGCGCGGCGAGGCGCTCGTGCAATTCTCTATCGCCGAGGGTGGGCGGTTGGCCTCTGTGAGCCTCGCCCGCTCGTCAGGCTCTACCCGGCTGGATCGCGCCGCGCTTACGGTCGTGCAACGCGCTGCGCCATTTCCGGCACCGCCCCAAGGCGCGCAACGCAGCTTCTCCGTCCAGATCAAAGGTCACGGCGTCAATTAGAGACTGCGGCAGCTCTTGGACTGTGCGGCGAGGCGTGTTCCTGTCCGCGCCGCATCTAGTCCCAGCAACTGACCAGCACGGTCATGTCGCCTGCACGGTCCGTCAGCGCCTCGGGCGATATCCGGTCCAGCGCTGAGGTGGTGCGTGGGGTGATGCCACCACGGGTCAGCACCTCTTGCAGCGCGCCATTGGTGGCCGAAAAGCTGACGTCATCCGGCAAAGACCGCCCATCCTGTGCGTGGGCCAGTAACATGCCCAACACCGCGCCGCCGACATCAAGCACGGGGCCACCGGCATCGCCGTCCAGCGCGGCGAGCGCGAGGCGCTTGAGGTGCGGCTCACCGTTCAGCCCCTGCAATTCCGAGAGTTGCCCAAAGGTAAGCGTCGGCGCCCCCAGAAGGCCACCATAGGAATACCCTGCAACCGCCACATCACTCAGCAAACGCGGTGTGGATTCCTGAAAGGTCGCAATACGCAGCGGGGCAAGGGCCATCCGCGGACGCAAGATGGCCACCCCAAGGGCTGCATCGGACAAGACAACATCGGCCTCGTAGCTCTCGTCGATTGTGATCCGTCCACAGCTCTCGACCGCCTCGGCGGTGGTCAATACGGCACCGCCCGCATCAACGTAAAAACCAGAACGCGACTGCTTCGGCTTGCGGATTTCCAACCCGGAGATCAGGTCGATGTCCTGCGCGCCAGCGCCCTCGGTGGGATCGAGTGTGCCGGGAAGCCAAGTAAAGCTGTCCTGCATTCGGCCCACAAGACGGGTGCGGCGGGCCTCGTCCCCGGCAGGCCAGATCAGGGTGAACCCTTTGATCTCTCCGTCCCGCAGCCAGACCCGCGTTTGCGAAATCTTCTGCGTCCCCTCGCCGATCAGCGTGAAGCTATCCCCCTCCAGGCTGCGCAGACCCGTTTCTGGCACAATTTCAAGGGTTTGCATGATGTCGTAGAGCCCCGCCAGGGTGCCGCGATCGCCCTCTTGGCTGATCAGCAGAACCCGGGCCTCGATCTCACCCACGGCGTTGAAATGCGCGAAGGGCGGCTCGTAACGCTCGAATGTAACGACCGCAGTGGGCAATTCCATGGCAATGCCGGTGGCATTGTCGCGCAGGATCTCAAGACCGAGCCCATCAAACACCGCATTGTATTGGCGCAGCAATTCGGCGCGCTGCCGGGTGGTGAGAATGCCCGTTGTGTCAAAGCCGTTCTGTGTCTGCCAGCGCGCCATCGCGGCGCGGGTGCCTTGTCCAAAGGCCGCATCAATCGCGCCGTCATAGACACCGGCCCACGCCATCGCCACTTGTACATCAGCACGCTCGTCACGGGTGAGACGGCTCTCGCTCGCGCGGGCCTCAGACGGGGTCTCATCCGCAGGCGCTGGTGTGGGGACAGGTTCCGGCGCAGAGTCCAGCGATACAACAGGCGGGCTATCGGGAATGGGTACTGCGGGCACGGTCGGTTGCGCGAGCAGGTTCGCGCCAATCGGCCAGAATTGTTGCTGATAATCGCGGCTCTCCGCGATGTAGCTGTCGCGCGCGATCACGCCCTCTGCCCGGTAGACCTGTAATACGCGCTCGGCCTCGTCGCGCCGGTAGGGGCCAAGTGCTATCGCATACCAGCCGCGACCGAGTGAAAACCCGTTCACATCGGCCAGTGTCGCTGCATAGCGGCGGGTTGCGATTTGTGCTTCGTTGAGGCTCGGCTGGGCCTCAATCTGGACCCAGACCACGTCCTCCTGTGCCTGTACTGCGGGAGCGGCCATGAATACCGCAAAGATGAACCCCAGAAAAAAACGCACCATCAGCTTCCCTAAATCGTGACATGTTGCGGTCATTAAGACCTTTTGGGCGTTTTAACAAAATTGCCGGGCGATGCACTCGAAATATTTGGACCGGGCCGAGGCGTGTTGCGCGTCAAACGTCCGATTGACCCCGCCCCGCACCCGGCCTAGGTAGGGGCGGCAAATCAGGGGCAGCATTGGGGTCAGGCATGAGCGACACCACCGAAAAACCGCGCAGCTTTCAGGAGATTATCCTGCGGCTTCAGGCCTATTGGGCCGCTCAGGGCTGTGCCATGATGCAGCCCTATGATATGGAAGTGGGGGCGGGCACCTTTCACCCTGCGACCACGCTGCGCTCCTTGGGGTCGAAACCTTGGGCCGCGGCCTATGTGCAGCCCTCGCGCCGCCCCACCGATGGGCGCTATGGCGAGAACCCCAACCGCTTGCAGCATTATTATCAGTATCAGGTGCTGATCAAACCCAGCCCACCCAATTTGCAGGATCTTTATCTTGGCAGCCTGCGCGCCATCGGCATCGACATGGCGCTGCATGACATCCGCTTTGTCGAGGATGACTGGGAAAGCCCCACGCTGGGCGCTTGGGGGCTTGGCTGGGAGGTCTGGTGCGACGGCATGGAAGTGTCGCAGTTCACCTATTTTCAGCAGGTCGGCGGGCATGATTGCGCGCCGGTGTCGGGCGAATTGACCTATGGTCTCGAGCGTCTCGCGATGTATGTGCTGGGCATTGATCACGTGATGGACATGCCCTTCAACGATCCCGCCGCCCCCATTCCGCTTAAATATGGCGATGTCTTTCGCCAGACCGAAGAAGAATACAGCCGCTGGAATTTCGACGTGGCCAATACCGACGTGCTCCTGCGCCACTTTGAAGAGGCCGAGGCCGAATGTCAGGCGATCCTCGCGCAAGAGGCCGTGGACCCCAAGACCGGCAAACGCATCATCATGGCGCATCCGGCCTATGACCAATGCATCAAGGCCAGCCATCTCTTCAACCTGCTTGACGCGCGCGGTGTCATCTCTGTGACCGAGAGGCAGGCTTATATCGGCCGCGTCCGGGCGCTGGCCAAACTCTGCGCCGATGCCTTTGTGCAGACTGACGCAGGGGGGCAGGCGGCATAATGGGCAAGATATTGGCGGGGGCGATCTTGATCACGGCATTGGTGGCTGGTGCGGCCATGTATTATCTCCAAGTCTACCACTTCTACGAAGAGGTGGCGGCGGATGGCACCAACGATGTGGTCCTGACCTCCTTGGTCACGGGCGCGCCCGAACCGGTGCTCTATGAGAATTTCACCGCCATCGACGCCAGCAGCAGCCCGATCCGCTACCGCGCCTGTTTCACCACCGCGATGAGCCATGCGATGCTGAGCGAGACCTATGAGATGTACGAGCGGGCAGAGCCGCTGACTGCACCTTCATGGTTTGATTGCTACGACGCCCAAGCCATAGGCCAAGCGCTGGAAGAGGGTAGCGCGCTTGCCTTTCTGGGCCAGCGTGACGTGATTTACGGCGTGGACCGCGTGGTCGCTATCACAGAGGACGGGCGCGGCTATGTCTGGCACCAGATCAACCGCTGCGGCGAGGTGGTGTTTGATGGCCAGCCCGCCCCCGTCGATTGTCCCGAACCGCCCCAAGGATACTGAGCCATGCCTGACCTCTTGATCGAACTCTTCTCCGAGGAAATCCCGGCGCGCATGCAGACGAAGGCCGCCGACGACCTGCGCGCGCGGCTGACCGAAGCGCTGGTCGAGGCCGGGCTGACCTATGCGGGCGCTGCGGCGTTTTCCACGCCTCGGCGTCTGGCGCTGACCGTGCAGGGGCTGACCGGCCAGAGCCCGACCACCCGAGAGGAGCGTAAAGGTCCGCGTGTCGACGCACCCGAAAAGGCAATCGAGGGGTTTCTGCGCGGTGCGGGGCTTACTCGTGAACAGCTCGAAATCCGCGACGAGAAAAAGGGTCAGGTCTATTTCGCCACGATCACCAAGCCCGGACGCGCGGCGGCTGAGATCGTCGCCGAGGAACTCGACAAGATCATCCGCACGTTCCCCTGGCCCAAGTCGATGCGTTGGGGCGCAGGCAGCTTGCGGTGGGTGCGCCCGCTCCATTCCATCCTCTGCATCCTGACCGATGAGGCGGGCGAGGTGACGGTCGTTGATCTCGACGTCGACGGCATCCGCGCGGGTAATTCGACCGAGGGGCATCGCTTCATGGGGGTAGGGCGCTTTGCCGTGACCTCTTTTGATGATTACCGCACCAAGCTGCGCCGCGCGCATGTCATTCTGGAAGCCGAGGAACGCGCGCAACAGATCTGGCAAGAGGCCAGCAATCAGGCTTTTGCCTCTGGTTTGGAACTGGTCGAGGATAGCGGGCTTCTGGCCGAGGTGGCGGGGCTGGTGGAATGGCCCGTGGTGCTGATGGGGCGGATTGACGAGGCGTTTCTGTGCCTGCCGCCCGAGGTGTTGCAAACCTCGATGAAAGAACATCAAAAGTTTTTCTCGGTGAAGAACCCCAAGACAGGCCGGATCGAACGCTTTGTGACCGTTGCCAATGTCGAGACCGCCGATCAGGGCGCGACCATTCTGGCGGGCAATCAAAAGGTGCTGGCGGCGCGGCTGTCGGATGCGAAATTCTTTTGGGAAAATGACCTGCGCAAGGTGCAGGCTGAGGGGCTGGAGGGGATGGGCGCAGGGCTGGCGCATGTCACCTTCCACAACAAGCTGGGATCACAGGCAGACCGGATCGCCCGTATCGCGGCACTCGCGCGCGAAATTGCGCCGCATGTGGGGGCCGATGCCGATTTGGCGGAACAGGCGGCAAAGGTGGCCAAGGCCGATCTGCAATCCGCCATGGTCGGCGAATTCCCCGAATTGCAGGGGTTGATGGGGCGGTATTATGCTGCGGCGGCGGGGCTGCGCGCTGAGGTGGCGGCGGCCTGCCAAGAGCATTATTCGCCCCTCGGGCCCGGCGACGCCGTGCCAAGCGCGCCGGTGTCGGTGGCCGTGGCGCTGGCCGACAAGATCGACACATTGTGCGGCTTCTGGGCGATTGACGAGAAACCGACGGGCTCGAAAGACCCCTATGCTCTGAGGCGTGCGGCCTTGGGGGTTATTCGTATCGCTCTGAACAATGACCTGCGTTTGTCCCTGATGCGCTTGATCGACACGCAACTCTTGCGGCAAAAGATGAACTTGTATCGTCACAAGGCCACTCAGGGTGAAATCGACACACTCGAAGAGGTGCTGGAAGAGATTGCTGATCATGGCCTGTTCGGGGCGGCCTATCACGCGGTTCTGGACCGTCTGCGGCAGAGCGGTGAGGCTGAGCAATGGGAAGGCACGCTCGTGTCGGAGTTGGGACGCGCTGTTCCTGAGTTCTCGTCGGACCTCCTCTCCTTTCTCCATGACCGCCTCAAGGTCCATCTGCGGGACGAAGGCATCCGCCACGACGTGATTGATGCCTGCCTTGCCATGCCGGGAAATGACGACCTCACGCTCTTGGCCCACCGTGCCCGCGCGCTTAGTGATTTCCTCAAGACCGATGATGGCGAGAACCTGTTGCAGGGCTTCAAACGGGCCAACAATATCCTCACCCAAGCCGAGGAAAAGGACGGGGTGGAATATTCCTATGGCGCGGATGTGAAATTTGCGGAAACGGATGAGGAAAAGGCGCTCTTTGCCGCCCTCGCCACTGCGGAACCCGCCATTGCCAGCGCGCTCAAATCCGAGGATTTCGCCGGGGCGATGGGGGCCATGGCAGCCCTTCGCGCCCCCATAGACGCTTTCTTTACTGCCGTGCAGGTCAATGCCGAAAGCCAAGTCATCCGCCGCAACCGCCTCAACCTGTTGAGCAGCATTCGGCATATCTGTCTGCAAGCGGCTGACCTCACACGGATTGAAGGGTAAGAGCCGTCATCCTCGGGCCTGACCCGAGGACCTCTTGCCGCCTGAGATCCTCGGGTCAGGCCCGAGGATGGCGGCACCACCGCCCCATCCCAACCCCGTCATCCTTTCCCTTGCCTTGCGCGTCAGCGGGCGTATGGTGCGGTCAAAGGAAAGGTGCCGCAGTGCAGCAAGACGACAGCCATATCACCCTCATCACCCCTTCGGCCCCGGTGCAGCCCCACACCCACGGGGGGCGGGCGAAATGCCTGCAACGCCTCGTGCGGCTCGATCTGCCGGTGCCGTGCACCGTCGCGCTGTCGTTCGAGGCGGTGCACCGGATCGCGGCCGGCGAAGTGCCTGATATGCTGCGGTTTCTGGCTCCGTTCGGCGATGCGCCGCTCCTCTGTGTGCGCCCCTCATCGGAAGACCCCGATTGGGGTGGACCGGGGGCCGTTCTGAACATTGGCATCAACGATGCGCGGTTTGTCGAACTGTCGGACCGGATCGGCAAGCAGGCGGCGTCGGACATCTATCTGCGCTTTGTGCAGGCCTATGCGATCCATGTGGCGCGGCTGGACCCGGATGTGTTCGAGGATGTGTCCGAAGACCCGGTTCTGGGCCTCAGCCAAGCGCTCAAGGCCTATGAGGTCGAGGCCGAAGAGGAATTCCCCCAAGATCCCGGCAAGCAATTGACCGAGGTGCTGCGCTCTATGGCGCGGGCCTGGGAGGGGACCACCGCGCGGCTCTTGCGGCAGGCCAAGGGCGCGCCTGCCGATGCGGGGCTGGGCCTTGTGGTGCAGGAATTGGCGCTTGGGCTGGGGCAGGGGGAATGCGGTTCTGGCGTGATGCAACTGGTCAATGGTGTGACGGGTGCGCGCCAGATCATCGGACGCTACCTGAGTCAGAGCCAAGGGCGCGATGCGCTGAGCGGCGGCGTGGATGCGCTCTATCTGACGCGTGACCCGCGCGGTCCCTCGCTCGAGGAGCTGGCGCCAGACGCCTTTGCCGAGATCAGGACGCATACGGAATTGATGCGTACAAAGCTGCGCGAGGAAATGCAGGCTGAGTTCACCATCGAAAACGGCAAGGTCTGGATTCTCGACGGTCTACGGGTGCCACGCAACGGGCGCGCGGCGGTGGCCATTGCGGTGCGAATGGCCGAGGACGGGATCATTACCCGTGACGACGCGCTGATGCGGATCGAGCCGCGCTCGCTCAATGAATTGCTGCACCGTCAAGTGGACCCGAATGCGCCCCGTGATGTGCTGGCGCGCGGAATTGCCGCCAGTCCCGGCGCCGCCACGGGCCGGGTGGTGTTTTCCGCCGCCGAGGCGCAGGCGGGCCATTCGCGCGGCGAACCCTGCATCCTTGTGCGGCGTGAAACCAGCCCCGAGGATATTCGCGGCATGCATGCGGCGGTGGCCGTGCTGACCGAGCGCGGTGGCATGACCAGCCATGCAGCGGTGATCGGGCGCGGCATTGGCCTCCCCTGCGTTGTGGGGGCGTCAGAAATCCATTTCCAGACCCATCGCAAGCAATTGACCATGCCCGACCGTCGGGTGGTCAAGGCTGGGGATGTGATCACCATCGACGGCACCAACGGTTTGGTTCTGGCCGGAGAGACCCCGTTGCTCGAGGCCGCGCGGGATGAATCGTTTCAGACGCTGATGAGTTGGGCCGATGATGTGCGCGATATTGCGGTGCGGGCCAATGCCGACACTCCGGCCGATGCTGTGGTTGCGCGAAATTTTGATGCGCGTGGCATTGGGCTGTGCCGGACCGAGCACATGTTCTTTGACACCGAGCGGTTGACCGTGATGCGCGAGATGATCTTTGCCGATGGCAGCAAGGATCGCGCCGCCGTGCTCGAGCGGCTCTTGCCGATGCAGCGGGCCGATTTGGCGGATTTGTTCCGCATCATGCAAGGGCTGCCGGTCTGTATTCGCCTCTTTGATCCGCCGCTGCATGAATTTCTGCCGACCGACCGGGTGGGGCATTTGCAATTGGCCGAGGCGCTGGATCTGCCCTTGTCGGATGTGACACGGCGGGTTGAGGCGCTGAGCGAATATAATCCGATGCTGGGCATGCGGGGTGTGCGTCTGGGCATCACCGTGCCCGAGATCTACGACATGCAGGCACGGGCCATCTTTGAAGCAACGCTCGAGGCCAGCCGCGACGGTGCGCCGGTGGTGCCGGAGATCATGATTCCGCTGGTCAGTGCCAAGCGTGAGGTTGAACTGGTGAAAACCCGGGTCGATGCGGTGGCCGCGGCAGTGCGAAACGAGACTGGGCGCGATTTCACCTATCATCTGGGCGTAATGGTCGAGACGCCGCGCGCGGCGTTGCGTGCCGGTGAATTTGCGCCGTTGGTGTCTTTTCTCAGCTTTGGCACGAACGACCTGACGCAGATGACCTATGGGCTGTCGCGTGACGACGCAGGCCGGTTCATGTCGGAGTATGTCAAGCAGGGTGTCTATCCCGAGGACCCGTTCCACATGCTTGATGTCGATGGCGTGGGCGAGTTGCTCAAGATCGGGGCAGAGCGTGGGCGCGCGGCCAATCCTGACATCAGCCTGTCGATCTGCGGTGAGCATGGTGGCAACCCCGAATCAATCGCTTTCTGCCGGGATGCCGGATTCAACTATGTTTCCTGCTCTCCCTTCCGTGTTCCGGTGGCGCGACTTGCTGCCGCACAGCTGACCGTCAAAGACAAGATGCGGTAGTCAGAACCGCTGTTTGCGCAACATCAGACAAAGTCGAGGCGCTTTTTGCGACAGGAAAAGCCATAGGCGGGAACTTGCCGGTGGCTCGGGTGGACGCAACGGGCCTTTTTGTCTAGAGGGCGCGGATGCAGTGGACCATACGTCCATCGGCTTGGAGAAGATGTATGAGACGGATTGCACTCGCTGCGGCACTCGCAGTGTTGGCAGGTCCGGTCGTCGCAGACGCGCCCGTGACCCGATTGATGGAACAGGAAATGCGCGCATTGCGCGCGATCTCAGGTGACAGAATGGCGAGCTATTTGAGCCGCCCCGAGACCGAGATCAGCTATTCGAGCACATGGCTTGATCAGCAAAGCCCAGCCGAAGGCGGAGCAGAGTGGCGCTGTCTGGCAGAGGCGCTTTACTTTGAAGCCCGAGGTGAAAGCATCAAGGGACAGTTCGCGGTGGCCGAAGTCATCCTGAACCGGGTTGATGATCCCTCTTATCCCAATACAGTTTGCGGCGTGATCCATCAGGGAACCGGCCGAAAATATGAATGCCAATTTACCTACACTTGCGACGGGCATTCCGACGTCATTGCAGAGCGCGCCGCCTATCAGACCGTGGGCAAAGTTGCCCGGTTGATGGTCGATGGTGCCCCTCGCAGCCTGACCAGCGGAGCAACGCATTACCATACCCGCGCCGTCGCCCCGCGTTGGGCCCGGCAGTTTCCACGCACGGCCTCTATTGGCGTGCATCATTTCTATCGGCAACCGACGCGTCTGTCCTCGAACTGAGTGGGTTGAACAAGGAAATAGCTGACTTTCACGACAATCGCGGTTGACTCGGGCGCGCGCGTCGGTAAAAGGCAGGCTTCATGAGGTATTCACGGGTGATCCTATTGCCCGGCGCAGGAGATAACCAATGGCGAAGCCGACGACCATCAAGATCCGTCTGAACTCGACCGCGGGCACGGGCCATTTTTACGTGACCAAGAAGAACGCACGCACCATGACCGAAAAGATGACCGTACGAAAGTACGATCCCGTGGTGCGCAAGCATGTCGAGTACAAGGAAGGCAAGATCAAGTAAGATCCCCCTTTCAGACCAGACAGCCAAAGCCGCGCCAACCCGAGCGCGGCTTTTTCTTTTGGGGCGCTCCGGTGGCCGGTGATTTTACCGCAAGAGTGTCTCCCATGCCCCAGTTTCTGATCCGCCCAGTCTTTCCCGCCGATCATGCCGCGATCTCAGATTTGCTCCGTTCGGCCTACGGTCTGCAGATGCAACGCGTGTATCCCGAGGCATTGGTGCGCCAAGCCGTTCCCATTCTCACCCGCTCGGCACCGACGCTCCTGTTTGGCGGGCGGTACTATCTGGCTGAGGTGGGCGAGGATGTGCTGGGCATTGCGGGTTGGAGCGATATAAGCCCATTTGGTCGGACCTGCCCTCTGGGACATGCGCATCTGCGGCATCTGGCCGTTGCGCCGGATTGGCAGGGCCGGGGAATTGGCCGGGCTCTGCTGGAGCATCTCAAGGTGACGGCGGGCCGGGCAGGCGTGCATCGCCTGCATTGCCTCTGTCCTCTGAATGCCGTGCCATTCTGCACTGCAGGTGGGTTTCAGTCGATGGGTGAGGTGGTTCTGGGGCTCTCGCCGGAAGTGAGCCTGCCCGCTGCGCAGATGTGCCACGAGTTGGAGCAGGGAATTGCACCGCGACCGGAGGTAATTGAGGCTGGTGCGACTCTGTGACCTGTGTCAGGGTCTTGTCCGTGATGCGCGTTTCATTGAGCCCTTTTCCGCGATTGATTTTGGTCTTCGCCCTCAGTGTGGCGATGGCCGCTGTGGGCTTTGCGCACCGCGGCAATGACGAGCGGAGCATGGACCCGGACTACCTCGCCTTTGTGGCGGCGGGGGGCACGGCGCAGGATCTCTGTGAAGACCATGTGGCGCAAGACGGTCCGTCGGGGCATTCAAAGCATCAGGCGACAAACGGCTGCGAGGCCTGTCGTCTGGTCGATGGCGTGCTACTGCCGTCCGCAGAGATGCCCTGCACGGCCTGGCTCGCTCCGCGTATCGTGGATTTGCGGCCCGATGGCTCTCATGGTCTGCGACTGGCAAGGTCGAATGTCTTGCCACAAAGCCGCGCTCCGCCGCGCGTCTGATTATTCAAAACCCCAGCTCATTTCAAACTCTGCCCTCGCGTTAGAGGGCCATCTCTGATGGAGATATCCATGACGTCGATTGATCCGGCCTACACCCCTGCGCAGGCGCGCCCCGGGGTTAACAAGTTCTATTTTGCGGCGTGGCGCTGGCATTTCTATGCCGGTCTGTTCGTGATCCCGTTCTTCTGCATATTAGCCGTTACCGGCATGATGATGCTTTGGATTTCATGGGTGGACGGGCGTGATGGAGAACGCACGCCGGTGGTGCCGCAAGAGGTGGCGCTGTCCGTGTCGGTTCAGGCTGAGGGGGCGCTCAGCGCTATTCCCGGCGGCACGCTCAAACAATACGTGGCCCCGCGTCGCGATGATCTGGCCGCGATTTTCCGTGTCGATCTGGAGGGCGAGGCCAATATGGTCGTCGTCGATCCCTATACGGCGCAGGTGCTTGAGATTTTCCCGCGCCGCTCTGGCTGGTATGACTTTGCGGATGGAATTCACAGCGAGTTGATGCTCGGCGTGACCGGTGATCGCATGCTGGAAATTGCGGCCTCTCTCGGAATGGTTCTGATTGCCACGGGTCTGTATATGTGGTGGCCGCGAGACGCAGGCTGGCGTGCGGCACTGATCCCCACGTTTGGGCGTGGGCGGGCGCTCTGGCGGTCGCTGCATGGCGTTCTGGGCTTCTGGATTTCCATTGTTCTGGCGTTCTTTCTGGTCTCGGGCTTAGCTTGGGCAGGGATCTGGGGAGAAAAGATGGTGCAGGCCTGGAGCCAGTTCCCGGCCGAGAAATGGGACAACGTGCCGCTCTCGGACGATATTCATGCCAGCATGAACCATGATCGCAAAGAGGTGCCTTGGGCGTTGGAGCTGACACCAATGCCGGCCTCTGGTAGTCACGCGGGGCATGGCGGGGTTGATGTCGACGCCGGAACGGCGGTCGATATCGACACGCTGGATACTTTGGCGCGCGAGATCGGCTTTGACGCGCGGTATCAGCTCAACCTCCCCAGCGGAGAAAATGGCGTCTGGACGATCAACCGGGACTCGATGAATACCGATGATACCGATCCTACCAGCGACCGCACGGTGCATGTAGATCAATATACCGGCAATATCCTCGCCGATGTGCGCTATGCAGATTATTCGCTGGCGGGCAAGGCGATGGCGGTTGGGATCGCGCTTCATATGGGCACACTGGGGCTCTGGAGCGTGCTGGCCAATACGGTGTTCTGCCTCGCGGTGTTGTTTCTCTGCGTCAGCTCCGTGGTGATGTGGTGGAAACGTCGCCCCGCCGGGGCAGGTGGACGTCTCTCGGCACCGCCACTGCCCAAGGATATGCCGATGTGGCAGGGCGCTGTGCTGGTCGGTTTGGCGGTGTCGCTGGCCTTTCCGCTTGCGGGGGTGACGTTGATCACAGTGCTCGCACTCGACGCTCTGATCTTGTCTCGCTTGCCTGCCTTGCGACGATTGGTGAGTTGAGCGAGGACGCGCACCCTTGATCGTCACGACTTGGCAACAGCCACCACTCCAAGAACCCCGCCCATCAGGCGGGGTTCTGTCGTTTTGTAGGTCAGAAGAGGAGTTGATGTGGGAATGGATGGGACGGAGATGCTCTAATGTGAAAAATAAGCAGATTTTCGCGAATCACTCTGGGGGTTTTGAGTGCCTGTGCTTGGGTTTATCGGGTTTTTTAGGGTAAAGTTGTGGGACGAGATGGCTTCTAAGAGGAAAAGTTATTAATTTATTGGGAAACCACGGGACATTCTTTAGAAGAAGCACCTGCACATATATTGTTATTAAAGGAGTATTATGCACAATATACGGTAATAAATTGTGATGCTTTGCCACATGATGTTGTTTTCTGGGTGTGTTGGGAACTAGATGCTGTAGCGAGTATCGTAAAAAACCGTTGCCATGGGAGCATTTCCCATTGTATGAAGAATGCACGATGAGGACGGGATCACAGAGGGGCGCAAAGACCCCGAAAACTCCCAAGTCAGGTTTCATACAGGCCCCCGCTTTCATCGAATAAAGAGATCCGGCGCGCGAGCGAGCAGACATCCCCCCAGGTGGCGCGCGCAGTCGGACACCCCCCGCTAGGCGGGACGAGGGCGGCGGGTTGATCAGTGGCAGCAGATCAACCCGCCGTTTCGTGTCTCAGGGGTTCGATTTCAAGCTGGGGCGAACAAGAGGACCAACGGGACAGTGGGCCGGATATTTAGAGGCGAGAGCCTCCACAAGGTGGATGGAAAGGGCAGGGTATCAATCCCGGCCCTGTTTCGCCGTGTGATCGAGGCCTCAGACCCGAACTGGACCGACGGCCTCAATCCCGAACTGATCATCGTCTATGGCGACCATCGGCGGCGCTACCTTGAGTGTTATACCATTGAGGCGATGCAGGAGGTCGATGACAAGATCAATGCCCTGCCACGCGGGTCTATGGAACGTAAAATGCTGCAGCGGATGTTCCACGGACAGAGCTTTCCCACATCGGTGGATGAAACCGGGCGGCTGGTGCTGCCCGCCAAGCTGCGCAAGAAGATCGAGCTTGACGATGAGGCGTTCTTCATCGCGGCGGGCGATACGTTTCAAATCTGGAAGCCTGAGACCTACGACGCCGATGAATTGTCGAAAACCGAGAATTGGCTGGAAGAATTCCCCGAGGATTTCGATCCGCTGATCCTCTTGGATCAACCGAAAGGGGCGTAAGCCATGGCTGCTGCCGCCGCCCCTAGAAACACCGCCCCACATATCCCCGTTCTGCTGCGCCCGTTGCTTGCGGCGGTGGCGCCGGTGCGCGGCGTGTGGCTGGATGGCACGCTGGGGGCCGGGGGCTATGCGCGCGGGTTGCTTGAGGCGGGCGCGGATCAGGTGGTCGGTGTGGACCGCGACCCGCTGGCGTTGGAGATGGCGCGGGAGTGGGGAGCGGAGTATGGCGACCGGCTGCGGTTGGTGCAGGGCAATTTCGCGCAGATGGATGACTATGCCGCGGACCTAGACGGTGTTGTGCTCGATCTGGGGGTGTCTTCGATGCAGTTGGATCGGGCGGAGCGGGGCTTTTCGTTTATGAGGGATGGTCCGCTTGACATGCGGATGAGTCAGGATGGGCCTACTGCGGCAGATTTGGTGAACACCACGGATGAGGCGGAACTCGCTGATATCCTTTATCTTTATGGCGAGGAACGGGCGAGCCGCCGGATCGCGCGGGCCATTGTCAAGGCGCGTGAAGTCACCCCGATCGAGTCGACGCTGCAACTGACGGGCATTGTCGAGCGCTGTTTGCCGCGTTCCAAGCCGGGGCAGGCGCATGTGGCTACTCGGAGTTTTCAGGCGATACGGATTGCTGTGAATGACGAATATGGATCTCTTATCGAGGGCTTAGAGGCAGCCGAGCGGGCGTTGAGGCCCGGCGGGCAGTTGGCGGTGGTGACGTTTCACTCCATCGAGGACAGAATGGTCAAGAGATTCATGCAGTTACGCTCTGGCGGCGGTGGCACCGGCAGCCGCCACGCGCCTGAGATAGAGCGTGAGGAACCGCAATTTTCCCTCAAATCGCGCAAGGCGATCGGGCCGGATGACGACGAACTGGCCGTCAATCCGCGCGCCCGGTCGGCCCGACTGCGCGTGGCGGTCCGTACGGATGTGCGGGCTGGACGTACGGAACGGTCACAGCTTGGGATGCCCATGTTGAAAGGAGAGCGATGATGCGCAGTCTGATTTGTGTTTTGACCGCGCTCTCGGTCATCGGTTTGGCGTTTTGGGCGTATCGCGAGAATTACCGGACCCAAGAGGCGCAGGCGCAGGCGCAGGCATTGCAGCGCGGCATTGGCGAGGCGCGCGCGCGGCTTCGGGTGCTCAATGCCGAATGGGCCTATCTCAACCGGCCAGACCGGCTGATGGATCTGGTGGAGTTGAACTACGACAAGCTGGGTCTTTTGCCCTTGCAACCCTATCAGTTCGGTCGGGTGGATCAGGTGGCCTTTCCCAAGCCGGTCGAAGTGCCGATCACCAATCCTGTTGATGTCTCGAACATGGAGCAGTTCCCATGATCCGCACCCCCCTGCGCCCGTTGGCGCGTATTCTGGAGGCCCGCAATCGTGGCGAGAATCCCGACGCCATCGAGCGCGAGAATATCCGCCTGCGGCATGAGGAGATGCGCGACCGGGCGCGACGTCGTGCCGAGGGGCGGCTTTTGGTTCTGTCTGCCGTGTTCTTTGTGGCCTTTGCCGTTGTCGGCGGACGGATGGCGGTTCTGGCGGGAACCGAGCCGGCGGAACCGGCGACCAGCGTTGCCGGATCGCAGATATTCGCACAGCGCGCGGATATAGTGGACCGCGAGGGGCGCATTCTTGCCACCAATTTCGACACGCATAGCCTCTATGCGCAGCCGCAAATGATGGTTGATCCGGCCCATGCCGCCGACCGGCTGGTCGAGATTTTTCCCGATCTCGAGCGGGAAAGGCTGATCAAGGATTTCACGGGTCCGCGTAAATTCCTGTGGATCAAGAAGAAGCTGAGCCCCGAGCAAAAGCAGGCGGTGCATGATATCGGTGAGCCGGGTCTGTTGTTTGGCCCACGCGAAATGCGGCTCTATCCCAACGGGCGGCTGGCGGCACATGTGCTGGGCGGCACCAGTTTTGGCCGTGAGGGGGTGCATGCCGCCGAATTGGTTGGAGTAGCCGGTGTTGAGCGGCATCAGGACGCGCGGTTGCGCGATCCGGCGCAGGCGCATGAACCGCTTGTTCTGTCGCTCGATCTGAGTGTGCAGGCGGCGATGGAGCGGGTGCTCTATGGTGGCATGAAGATCATGAACGCCAAGGGCGCGGCGGGTATCCTGATGGATGCAAAGAGCGGCGAGGTGGTGGCGGTGGCCTCGCTTCCGGATTTTGATCCCAATGATCGTCCCGCGCTGCCGACATCCGGCAGTCCCAGTGACAGCCCGCTCTTCAATCGGGCGGTGCAGGGGGTTTATGAGCTGGGCAGCACGTTCAAGGTGTTTCCGATTGCGCAGGCGATGGAGCTGAAACTTGTCACGCCGGACTCGATCGTCAACACCAAGAGCCCGATGCAATGGGGCAAGTTCCGGATACGGGATTTCAAGAATTACGGACCGGAATTGAGCGTCACCAAGGTGATCGTCAAATCTTCGAACGTGGGCACCGCGCGCATCGCGCTGGAAATCGGGGCCAAGCGGCAGCGCGAATTTCTCGATCAGCTTGGGTTCATCGACCCTGTGCAGTTGGAGATTGCCGAAGCCTCGGGGAGCACGCCGCTCTTGCCGAAGAACTGGTCAGAGTTGTCGACCATGACGATCTCTTACGGGCATGGTCTGTCGGTCAGTCCGATGCATCTGGCGGCCGGCTATGCAACGATTGCCAATGGCGGGCGTCGGGTGACGCCGACGCTTTTGCGCGATCCGACCCGCGCGCCGGGCGAGCGGGTGATGTCCGAAGCGACATCCGCCGCCATGCGCAAGATGCTGCGGCAGGTCGTGTCCGAGGGCACGGCAAGCCTTGGCGAGGTGCCCGGCTATGCGGTGGGGGGCAAGACCGGCACCGCCGACAAGCCCAAGGAACGCGGGGGCGGGTATTACAAGGACAAGGTCATCTCTACCTTTGCCAGCATGTTTCCGGCGCATGACCCGAAATATGTGCTGGTGGTCACGCTGGATGAGCCGGTCGAGACCTCTGGGGATGAGCCCCGCCGCACAGCGGGGTGGACCGCTGTGCCAGTGGCCGCTGAAATCATACGTCGCGTAGCGCCTTTGCTTGGGCTGCGACCCGAGATTGAACCCGGCCCGCTTGCTGCTATAAGCCTGACATCGAATTAAGCCGGAACGGGGCAGTGCGGTGGGGCAAATCAGAACATTGGCGGCATTGGGATTAACAGCCCAAGCCGGACGGCAGGCTGACATCACGGGCTTGGCGGTGGACAGCCGCGAGGTAAAGCCCGGCTATCTCTTTGCCGCTTTGCCGGGGACCAAGGTGCATGGCGCCGAGTTCATTCAATATGCGTTGCGGCAAGGTGCGGGTGCGATTCTGACCGATGCCATCGGCGCGCGGTTGGCGCAGGACTTTCTCAGCCTGAGCGATGCGGCGCTCGTGGTGGCCGAAGACCCGCGTCAAACGCTGGCCTTTGCCGCTGCGTTATGGTTCGGCGCGCAGCCCGAGACGATGATTGCCGTAACCGGCACCAATGGAAAGACATCCGTCGCCACCTTTACCCGGCAGATCTGGGAGCGGCTGGGTTTTGATGCGGTCAATCTGGGCACGACGGGGGTCGAGGGAGCCTATAGTGCGCCCCTTGGCCATACTACGCCCGAACCGATCACCCTGCACCGTATGCTGGCGAAATGCGAGTTGGCGGGTGTGACCCATGCCGCGATGGAGGCGTCGTCGCATGGATTGGCGCAGAGGCGTTTGGACGGCGTGCATCTGGTGGCGGCAGGATTCACCAATTTCACGCAGGATCACTTGGATTATCACGCCAGCTTTGACGAATATTTCGCAGCCAAGGCGGGGCTCTTCGCCCGCGTTTTGCCCGAGGACGGGGTTGCGGTGATCAATATCGACGATTCCCGAGGGGCCGAGATGGCGGCGATTGCCACCGAACGCGGGCAGGATCTCATCACCGTCGGGCGCGAGGTCGGGGCCGATCTGCGCCTGAAGGCGCAGCGGTTCGATGCCACGGGGCAGGTGTTGCGGTTTGAGTGGGAAGATGAGGTGCATCAGCTCCGCCTTGATCTGATTGGCGGGTTTCAGGCGGAGAATGTCCTCTTGGCCGCCGGGCTGGCGATCGGGGCCGGGGCCGATGCCGAGCGCGTATTCGAAACTCTGCCGGGAATGAAGACGGTGCGCGGGCGCATGCAGCTGGCTGCAACGCGGGACACTGGTGCGGCGGTGTTCGTGGATTACGCGCATACGCCGGATGCCGTGGCCACCGCGATCAAGGCGCTGCGTCCGCATGTCATGGGGCGGCTGATTGCGATCGTGGGCGCGGGCGGCGACCGGGACCGCGCCAAGCGGCCCTTGATGGGGCAGGCGGCGGGCACCTATGCCGATCTGGTGATCGTGACCGATGACAACCCGCGCTCTGAGGACCCGGCGAGTATCCGGGCGGCGGTGATGCAGGGCTGTCCGGGGGCGTCCGAAGTGGGCGACCGGGCCGAGGCGATCCTGCGCGGGGTGGATGCGCTGGGGCCGGGGGATGCGCTCTTGATCTGTGGCAAGGGCCATGAGACCGGGCAGGTCGTGGGCGAGGATGTCTTGCCCTTTGACGATGCGGAGCAGGCGAGTTTGGCGGTGACGGTCTTGGACGGGGGGCGGATATGAGCCTCTGGTCGGCGCAGGAGGCCGCTGCGGCCACAGGGGGGCGGGTGACGGGCGACTGGCAGGTGTCGGGCGTGTCGATCGACACGCGCACGTTGCAACGCGGTGATCTCTTCGTGGCGCTGAGTGCGGCGCGCGACGGGCATGAGTTCGTAGCCCAAGCGCTGGCCAAGGGGGCGGCGGCGGCATTGGTGAGCCATGTGCCCGAAGGGGTTGGAGGTGATGCGCCGCTCCTGCTCGTGGCGGATGTGCAGGCGGGGCTGGAGGCCTTGGGCCGCGCGGGTCGGGCGCGCAGCCGGGCGAAGGTGGTGGCTGTGACCGGATCGGTCGGCAAGACCTCGACCAAGGAGATGTTGCGCGACGTGCTGAGACATCAGGGCCGTACGCATGCGGCGGAGGCCAGTTACAACAATCATTGGGGGGTGCCGCTCACGCTGGCGCGGATGCCGGTCGATACGCAGTTTGCCGTGATCGAGATCGGCATGAACCATCCCGGTGAAATCGCGCCTCTGGCGCGGATGGCGCGGCCGCATGTGGCGGTCATCACCACGGTGGCGGCGGCGCATCTGGAGGCGTTCGAGGATATTGAAGGCATCGCCCGCGAGAAGGCCAGCATTTTTGAGGGGCTGGAGCCGGGCGGCGTGGCGGTGATCAATGCCGATATCGCAACGGCGCCGATCCTGCGGGCCGAGGCCGTGCGCCATGCTGCGCGGATCCTCAGCTTTGGCACCGCGCGGGGCGCGCATCATCGCCTGCTCAACGTCGAACTGCATGACCGTGTCACCGTGGGCCACGCCCGCGCCTGGCGCTCGCCGCTGGTCTACAAGGTCGGTGTGCCGGGCCGGCATTTCGCGATGAACGCGTTGGCTGTGCTGGCGGTGGTGCAGGTTCTGGGCTGTGACCGGGCCGTGGCGATGGCCGATCTGGCAGGCTGGGCCCCGCCTGCCGGGCGCGGCACCCGCGAGGAGCTTGTGCTTGATCTGGCCAGCGATGGGATGAGCATTGATCTGATCGACGACGCATTCAACGCCAATCCGACCTCGATGGCCGCAGCACTCGAGGTTCTGGCGGCGGCGCAGCCGCGCGATGGTGTCGGGCGCGTGGCCCGTGGGCGGCGTATTGCAATTCTGGGCGATATGTTGGAATTGGGCGCGGATGAAGTGGCGATGCACGCCGGATTGGCCGATTTGCCATATATGGCGCAGATCGACGAAATCCATTGCGTGGGGCCGCGCATGCGCGCGCTCTGGGAGTTGTTGTCCGAGGGCCGGCAGGGCCGCTGGGCCGCGACCGCCGAGGATCTCGCGGCGCAGGCGCACCGACTGATCGATGCGGGTGATGTTGTGTTGGTGAAGGGTTCCAAGGGGAGCCGGGTGAGCCTTGTGGTCGAGGCGCTGCGGCGCGCGGGCCGAGTGGCAGAGGAAGGATAGCGAAATGCTCTATTGGCTGACCATCTGGTCGGATGGCGGGGATTTCTTCAATCTCTTCCGCTACATCACGTTCCGTGCGGGCGGAGCCTTTATGACGGCGCTGATCTTTGGGTTCCTGTTCGGGCCACCCCTGATCCTTGTACTGCGCAAGCGGCAGGGCAAAGGGCAACCCATTCGCAGCGACGGGCCGGAGGGGCATTTTTCCAAGGCGGGCACACCCACTATGGGAGGGCTCTTGATCGTGGGTGCGCTCTTGACCTCGACCTTGCTCTGGGCGCGGTTGGACAATCCCTATGTCTGGCTGGTGCTGTTCGTCACGGTGGCCTTTGGCCTGATCGGATTTGCCGACGATTACGCCAAGGTGAGCAAGCAGAACGTCAAGGGCGTTTCGAGCAAGGCGCGGTTGGGGTTGGGCTTTGTGATCGCCTTTATCGCGGCCTACTGGGCCGGGCTGCATCATCCTACTGAATTGCAATATCAATTGGCGCTGCCGGTCTTCAAGGATGTGCTGGTCAACATGGGGTTCTTGTTCATCCCCTTTGCGATGTTCGTGATCGTCGGGGCGGCCAATGCGGTCAATCTCACCGATGGTCTGGACGGTTTGGCGATTATGCCGGTGATGATCGCCTCGGCCGCGCTGGGCGTGATTGCCTATACCGTGGGTCGGGTTGATTTCACCGATTATCTGGGGCTGCATTATGTGCCGGGCACAGGGGAGATCCTGATCTTTGTCGCCGGTCTGGTGGGCGGCGGTCTGGGGTTCCTATGGTATAATGCGCCGCCTGCGGCGGTCTTTATGGGCGATACCGGATCATTGGCGCTGGGCGGGGCATTGGGTGCGATTGCGGTGGCGACCAAGCATGAGCTGGTGCTGGGCATCGTCGGCGGGCTCTTTGTGGTCGAAGCGCTGTCGGTCATCATTCAGGTGCTCTATTTCAAACGCACCGGCAAGCGGGTGTTCCTGATGGCGCCGATCCATCACCATTACGAGAAAAAGGGCTGGGCGGAGCCGCAGATCGTGATCCGGTTCTGGATTATCGCGCTTATTCTGGCGATGGTCGGGTTGGCGACGCTGAAACTGCGGTGAGAAGAGAGCGGGGTGGGGTCTGAAGGGGCCTTTCGTCTGCCACTCGCGCGGAACAAAGGCGCGAAGCGCCGCCGCGCGATCGCTGGGCCGTCCCGCGGCCTAGCGATTTGGAGGCGTCGCGCAACGCTTAGGAGTTATACGGCCTTCTCGGGCATAAACTGGCAGTTCCCATGGTCGCATCGCTAGTCCCCGGCCCAGCGACCGCGCGGCTCATCGCTTGGGGCGAAGTCAGCAACAGCCCCCTTCTCTCAAACCGGCCTCTGCCCGCCGATCTTGAGCGTCAGATCTGCTGCGGCTTCGGCCACTTGACGTCCGATCGCGCTGAGGCGGGCGTCCGGCAGGCGGGCGGCAAGGCCCGAGACCGAGATGGCACAGACCGCCTCGGCCTGAGGCGACCAGACCACGGCGGCAAGGCAGCGCAGGCCGGTCACATGTTCTTCGTCATCGAGCGCATAGCCTTGGGCGCGGATGCGTTTGATGTCGACCATGGCAGTGCTCAGGCTGCGGTGCGAACGCTTGGTCATCGGATGAAACCCGGTCCGCGCCACGAAATCCGCAATATCGGCGTTTGGCCAAGTCGCGAGAATCGCCTTGCCCATGCCGGAGCAAAAGGCAGGCACGCGCCCGCCCGGTGGCGAGATGGCGCGCATGATTTCACGGCTTTCGACCTGTGAGAGGGTGACAAGCTCATCCTGATCGAGAATCCCGAGATTGGCGGTCTCGCGCGTGGCATCGCGCAAGCGGCGCAGGAGCGGCAAGGCCGGGGCCACGAAATTATGCCGCCGGGAAAACGCCGCCCCCACCGAAAAGGCACCACGCCCCACATGCCAGAGCGCGCGGTCGGAATCGAACTGGGCGAAATGCTGTAACTCCAGGGTGGTCAACAACCGATGCGTGGTCGAGACCGCCAAGCCTGCCAGACGGGCGAGGTCCGACACCCGTGCGCCTTCGTCCTGCTGGCTGAGAAGTTGCAGCAGGCGCAGCGCGCGGGCGACGGATTGAACGCCTTGGGATTGAGGGTCTGACATGTTCGGTATACCTTTCCATACAATGGAAAACATTTTTCCCGTCCTTACAAGTACAGTGCCGCTGAAGTAGCTGCAAATCCAATGAATTTCCTGATTTTCGGAAGGGACGACCATGACCACATATGTTGAGCGTCACGGCCTGAGCGTGGCGGCACCGCTGGCCCGCCTGATCGAGGACGAGGTAGTGTTGGGGCTGAGTGCTGACGCATTCTGGTCGGGCTATGCCGCACTCCTGCGGGATCTGGCCCCGAAGAACGCGGCGCTTTTGGCCAAGCGCCGCGAGTTGCAGGTGCAGATTGACGGCTGGCACCGGGCGCGGCGCGGGCAGCAGTTTGACGGGGCGGCGTACCGCGAATTCCTGACCGAGATCGGCTACCTTGTGCCGGAACCGGAGGCGTTCGAGCTGGGCACGCAGAACGTTGATGCAGAGATTGCGCAGGTGGCCGGGCCGCAATTGGTCGTGCCGGTGATGAATGCGCGCTTTGCGCTCAATGCCGCGAATGCGCGGTGGGGTAGTCTTTATGATGCGCTCTATGGCACCGATGCGATTTCCGGCACGGCGCAGGGGCCGGGCTATGACGCTGTGCGCGGCCGCCAGGTGATTGCATGGGCGCGGGCGCATCTCGACAAGGTTGTGCCACTGGCTGCCGGGTCCTGGGCGGATGTTGACGCCTTGGAGGTGGACGGCGGGTTGCGTGTCACGGTCGGAGGCCAAGTGACTGGGCTGGCGGATGCGGCGCAGTTTGCGGGCCATACCGAGGGCGGCAGTGTGATGCTGCGCGTCAACGGGTTGATGATCGAGATCGTGATTGATCCTGCCTCGGCGATTGGTCGCGATGATCCGGCAGGCATTGCCGATGTGCGGATCGAGAGCGCGCTGACCGCTATACAGGATTGCGAGGATTCGGTGGCGGCGGTGGATGCCGACGACAAATGCGTGGTCTATGGCAATTGGCTGGGCCTGATGCGCGGCGATCTGGAAGAGCGGTTCGAGAAGGGTGGGCGTTTGTTGACCCGGCGGCTCAACCCGGATGTGAGCTATATTGATCCAGAGGGGCAAGAGGTGGTGCATCCCGGGCGTGCGCTGATGCTGGTGCGCAATGTGGGTCTCTTGATGACCACCGATGCGGTGCTGCTGGAGGGCAAGGAAACGCCCGAGGTGATGCTGGATGCAGCCGTCACGGTCGCGGCGGCGATGCATGATCTGGCGCGGGGCGCGGCGGGCAACTCGCGGGTGGGATCGGTTTATATCGTCATTCCCAAGCTGCATGGGCCGGAGGAATGCGCCTTTGTCGATACGCTCTATGGGCGGGTCGAGGAGATGCTGGGGCTGCCGCGCAATACGGTCAAGCTGGGCGTGATGGACGAGGAGCGGCGGACCTCGGCCAACCTCATGGCCTGTATCAAGGCGGTCAAGGATCGCTGCGTCTTCATCAACACCGGGTTTCTGGACCGCACCGGCGACGAGATCCACACCTCGATGCAGGCGGGGCCGGTCATTCCCAAGGGCGAGATGCAAAAGGCGATCTGGCTTGCGGCCTATGAGGCCGGGAATGTCGATGCGGGCCTTGCGGCGGGCATGACGGGGCGCGGTCAGATCGGCAAGGGCATGTGGGCCAGACCCGATGACATGGCCGATATGCTGGAGGTCAAGATCGCGCATCCCAAGGCCGGGGCCAATACCGCCTGGGTGCCGTCGCCCACGGCGGCGACGTTGCATGCCACGCATTATCACCAAGTTGATGTGGCGGGGCTGCAAGCGGCGTTGAAGGGCCGGGATCGTGCATCACGCGCTGAATTGCTGACGCCGCCGATGATGGTGGGGCGGAACCTGTCGGGCGAGGAAGTGCGGCGCGAGTTGGACAATTCCTGTCAGTCGATCTTGGGCTATGTGGTGCGCTGGGTCGATCAGGGCATTGGCTGTTCCAAGGTGCCGGACATCAACGATGTGGCGCTGATGGAGGATCGGGCAACCTTGCGCATTTCGTCGCAATATCTGGCCAACTGGTTGATCCATGGCATATGCTCGGCCGAAGAGATCGACGCGTCACTGCGGCGGATGGCCCCCAAGGTGGATGCGCAGAACGCGCAGGATCCGGCTTACCGCCCGATGGCCCCCGATTTCGACGGGGCGGCGTTCAAGGCGGCGCGGGATCTGATCTTTGAGGGGGCAAAGCAGCCCTCGGGATATACAGAGCCGCTGCTGCATGCGGCGCGGCGTGGGGTCAAGGCGGCATAAGGGGCTAGGCCATGATGACAGTGAAACGGCTCGATCTGGCGGATGCCGGGGTGCTCTTGGCGGGCGCGCGCGCCAAGGCGGTGGAGGTGGGCGTGCCGATGTGCATCGCCATCACCGACGAGGGCGGCAATCTGGTGGCCTTCGAGCGGATGGATGGCGGCAAGGTGACGTCGATCACCATCGCCATCGACAAGGCGTTCACCGCTGCCGGGGCCAAGAAGGCGACGCATGAATATGGTGAGGTCAGCCAGCCGGGCAAGCCGGTCTACGGCATCGCCTCGGCCATTGGCGGGCGGCTGATGGTGGTGGGCGGTGGTCTGCCGGTGCTGGTGGACGGCGAGGTCGTGGGCGGCATCGGCGTGAGTTCAGGCACGCCGATGCAGGACCGCGAGGTCGCCGAGGCCGGGATCGCGGCGTTTCTGGCGAAGCTCTAAACTTCGGCGGGGGCCACGGCCTGCTGAAAATTTGTAAAGAACTGCGCGGCGAGCTTTTTCGCCGTGCTTTGAATGAGGCGGCTGCCCAATTGCGCGAGCTTGCCGCCAATGTCTGCACGGGCGGTGTAGCGCAGGGTGGTCACGCCCTCCTCTTCGGTCAGGGTCACATCCGCGCCGCCCTTGGCATGGCCTGCGGCCCCGCCATTGCCCTGACCCGTGAGGGAAAACGCATCCGGCGCGCCGGTGGTGTCGAGCGTGACGGTGCCGGTAAAGCGCGCCTTGACCGGGCCGATCTTGAGCACGACGCGCGCTTCCAATTCCGTATCGGAATGTTTGATCAGTTCCTCGCAGCCCGGAATGCTCTGACGCAGGATCTCGGGATCGTTGAGGGCGGCATAGACGCGGGATTTGGGCGCGTTGAGGGTGATTTCGTCGGCGAGGTCCATGGGGGTCTCCTTGATTTAAACGGGGGATTTCAGCTCTGGCGCTGGCCCTGGCGGCGGTGCTGGACGATCTGGGCCAGAATTGAGAGCGCGATTTCCTCGGGGGTGACAGCGTTGATCGCAAGGCCCGCTGGGGACTGGATACGCGCGAGCGCCTCCGGGGTGGCGTCAAGCCGCGCCGCGAGGGTGGCGAATTTGCGGCGGCTGGCGACAAAGCCGATATAGTCGGCCTCAGAGGCCAGCGCCGTGCGCAGCGCGTCGAGATCGCCCGCGCCCTGGGTGGCGATAACCACCATGCGGGCGCGGGTGGCGGCGGGCTGGGGGCTTGGCTCTGTGGTGATGTCAAAGCCGAAGGGCTGGGCGAGGGTCGCCAAGGCGAGGGCCACCGGCGAAGCGCCCAAGATCACCAGTTCGGGGCGGGGCAGGACAGGTTCGACGAAAATCTCCATCGCGCCCTTGCTGGGGCAGCCGTTGCGGGCGATGTCGCGGCCCTGATGGGTCTGGCCGGGGGCGAGGCCCTGCGCGGTCAGATCCTCGTCGGGCTGGATCGAGATCAGGCGCGGGGCGCCTTCGGCGATGGCGGTTCGGGCGGCGCGGGCAATCGCGCCGCGCACGCAACCGCCGCCGATCCAACCCTCAGAGATCGTGCCATCGGCAAGGATCAGCGCCCGCGCGCCGGGCTTGGCGGCAGTGGCACCCACGGTGCGGATCACCGTGGCGATGGCATAGGGTTCGCGCGCCTCTGCAAGGCGGCGGGTAGCGAGATCAAGCGTGTCGGTTTCCATGTCAGAGACGCACCAGTTGGGGGCCAAGGGCGGCCAGATCATTGAGCGTCGTGGCGGCTGCGAAAAAATCGAGATGCGGCAGGGCGGCGGCCATGGCGGCGGTCACGGGGGCGTAATCCTTCCAGCCTTTCAAGGGGTTGAGCCAGATGATGCGACCACCCCGTTTGCGCAGGCGGGTGAGCGCCTCGGTCAGGGCCTCGGGCGGGTCGGTGTCATAGCCATCCGAGAGGATCACCACGACCGTGCGGGAATTGACGCAATGGCGCGCCGGGCCACGGGCGAATTGCGCGAGGGATGCGCCGATTTTCGAGCCGCCGCCAAAGCCATCCGCCAAGAGCGACAGGCGGTTGAGGGCGCGCAGCGGGTCAGGGTCGCGCAGCGCGTCCGAGATGCGCACAAGGCGGGTGTGAAAGAGCCAGGCATCCGTCGCGTCATCGGCGCGAATGAGGCCGGTGAGAAAGGCGAGAAACACCCGCGCATAGATCGTCATCGAGCCCGAGACATCGCAGAGGGCGACGATTCGCATCTGTCTGTCGGGGCGTTTCTTGCGTGGGAGCGAGAGTGGCTCGCCCCCTGTTGAGAGGCTGGCGCGGATGAGGCGGCGAAAGTGGATTTGATCGCCGCGGTGGGCGGCGCGGCGGCGGGACCGCCTGTAAGCGAGCGATTGCGCAAGGCGGCGGGCGATGGTTTCGGCCTCGGCAATGTCCTGCGAGCTGACCAGTTTGCGCATGTCGTGGTGCATCAGGCTGGCGGTGCGGCTGGCGATGAGGGTGCCGGTGCCGTCGCCATGGGCAGAGCCTGCGCCATCGTCGGGGGCGTGGATTTGGCCGCGCGCGGTGCTGTCCTCACCATCCGGATTGCGGGAGTTGCGGGTGTGCAGTGCACCCTTGCGGTCGCTTTGGCTGAATTTTTCGCGCACCCGGCCGGCGTTCAGCCAATAGCTGTCAAACAGCGCGTCGAACTGCGCCACCTCATCGGCGGTGCTGGCGCAGACCGATTTGAGGGCGCGGCGCGTCTCGTCGGGGTTGGTCGCGTTGATATGCGTGAGGGCGGTGAGGGCTGTTTGTGTCTCGCCCACGCCCAGGCGCAAGCCGTTGTCGCGCAGGTGGGATATGAAGCCTGCGACGCGCGCAGATGGTCCCGGATCGCGGGCGGCAAAGCGGGTGGCGCGGCTCATGCGGCCTGACCTGCGAGGCGCTGCGCCACTTCGGTGGTGATATTGGCGCGGTCGGTTTGGGTCTTGAGCAGCGTGGCAAGGGCGGCTTGCAAGATCACCGGATCATGGGTCAGATCGTTGATGCCGAGCCCGGCGAGGGCGGCGGCGAAATCGAGGGTTTCGGCAATGCCGGGGGTCTTTTCCAGGTCTTCGCGGCGGATCGCCTGCACGAAACCGACGATCTGGCGGGTCAGATTCTGGTCGATCTCGGGGCAACGGCTTTGCAGTATTGCAAGCTCTGCGGCCCGGTCTGGGTAGTCGACATGCGCATAAATGCAGCGCCTGCGCAGCGCGTCCGAGAGGTCGCGGGTGCCATTGGCGGTCAGGATCACCATGGGCCGCGCCGTGGCGGTGATGGTGCCCATCTCGGGGATGGTGATCTGGAAATCGGACAGGATTTCAAGAAGATAGGCCTCGAATTCCTCATCGGCGCGGTCGATCTCGTCAATCAGCAGAACCGGTGGTTCTGCCTGTCTTATCGCCTGCAAAAGGGGTCGTTCCAGCAGATACTCATCCGAGAATATCCGCGCCTCGACGCCTGCGCCGGTCTCGCCCCCTTCGGCGGCGGCGCGGATGGCGAGCAATTGGCGCGGGTAGTTCCATTCGTAGATGGCCTGTGCCGCGTCGAGCCCTTCGTAGCATTGCAGGCGGATCAGGCGCGCGGATTTGAGCGCCGCAAGCACGCGCGCCACTTCGGTCTTGCCCACGCCTGCCGCCCCTTCGAGCAGCAGGGGCCGCCCGAGCGAGAGCGCGATATGCAGCGCCATGGTCAGATCGTCACCGGCGATATAGCCGTGATCCGCCATGCCTGCCTGCAAATCGCGCCAGTCCGCCATGCTGTCCCGCTCCTTCAACTTGCTGAAAATACTCCGGGGGGCCGGGGGGGTAGCGCCCCCCGTCCGTCCTTAGCCATGCAGCCCAAGCTCATGGGCGGCGCGCCAGATGCGCCAATGGTCATGCGGCATCTGGGTGTGGCGCAGACCAAAGGGGCGCAGGGCGTCGTGCACCGCGTTGGAAAAGGCCGGGACACCGCCGACATTCGGGCTTTCGCCCACGCCCTTGGCACCGATGGGGTGATGCGGCGACGGGGTTTCGGTGTGATCGGTGGTGTAATGCGGCGTTTCCCACGCGGTGGGGATGAAGAAATCCATCAGCGTGCCGGTTTTGACATTACCCATCTCGTCATAGGCGATTTCCTGTCCCATCGCGATGGCGAGCGCTTCGGTCAGGCCGCCGTGAACCTGCCCCTCGATCACCATCGGGTTGATGCGGGTGCCGCAATCGTCGAGTGCGTAGAACTGGCGGATTTGCGTCTCGCCGGTGTCCACGTCGATCTCCATCACGCAGATGTAGGCCCCGAACGGATAGGTCATGTTGGGCGGGTCGTAATAGCTGACCGCCTCCAGCCCCGGCTCTATGCCGGGAATGGCCTGATGATAGGCGGCATAAGCGATCTCGGCCATGGTCTTGAACCGTTCCGGCGCGCCTTTGACGGCAAAGCGGTCGATGTCGAATTCGACGTCATCGTCATGGACTTCCAAGAGATAGGCCGCGATCATCTGCGCCTTGGCGCGGATTTTGCGCCCGGCAAGCGCGGTGGCGGCCCCCGCGACGGGGGTTGAGCGGCTGCCATAGGTGCCAAGGCCGTAGGGGGCGGTGTCGGTATCGCCTTCCTCGACCGTGATCTTGTCTGCGGGGATGCCAATCTCAGAGGCGAGGATCTGGGCAAAGGTGGTGGCGTGGCCCTGACCCTGAGAGATGGTGCCAAGGCGGGCGATGGCCGATCCGGTGGGGTGGATGCGAATCTCGCAACTGTCGAACATGCCCATGCCGAGGATGTCGCAATTCTTGACCGGGCCTGCGCCGACGATCTCAGTAAAATGCGTCAGGCCGATGCCGATCAATTTGCGGGTTTCGCCGCGTTTGAAGGCCGCGACGCGGTCGGCCTGTTCAGCGCGCAGACCGGCGTAATCGACGGCCTTCAGCGCCTTGTCCCATGCGGTGTGATAGTCGCCAGAATCGTATTCCCAGCCAAGCGCCGAGTGATAGGGGAATTGATCGGCGCGGATGAAATTGATGCGACGCAGCTCTGCCGCGTCCATGTTCAGCTCAATCGCCAATATCTCGATCATTCGTTCGATGAAATAGGCGGCCTCGGTCACGCGGAAGGAGCAGCGATAGGCGACGCCGCCGGGGGCCTTGTTGGTGTAGACGCCATCGACGCCGACATAGGCCACCGGGATGTCATAGCTGCCGGTGCAGATGTGAAAGAACCCAGCCGGGAATTTGGTGGGATCGGCACAGGCGTCGAACGCGCCGTGATCGGCGGTAACATGGCACCAGAGGCCGGTGATCTTGCCCTCTTTGGTGGCCGCGATCTTGCCCTGCATCCAGTAGTCGCGGGCGAATGCGGTGGCCATCAGGTTCTCCATCCGGTCCTCGACCCATTTCACCGGCACGCCGGTGACGATGCTGGCGACGATAGAGCAGACGTAACCGGGATAGACGCCCACCTTATTGCCAAAGCCGCCGCCGATGTCAGGCGACACGACGCGGATGTTGTGTTCGTCTATCCCTGAGAGCAGCGAGGCCACGGTGCGCACCACATGCGGGGCCTGAAAGGTGCCGTAGACGGTCAGCTTGCCATTGAGCTTGTCCATGGAGGCGACGCAGCCGCAGGTTTCGAGCGGGCAGGGGTGGGTGCGGTGGTAATAGATCATCTCCTCGGCCACCACATCGGCAGAAGCGATCACGTCTTCGGTGGCTGTCCTGTCGCCCTGTTCCCAGAGAAAGATGTGGTTGGGATGGCGGCGGGGGCCGTGTGCGCCGTCCGCTCCGGGGGCGAGATCCTCGCGCAGGACGGTGTCGGAGTTGAGCGACACGAACGGGTCGGTGATGACGGGGAGTTCCTCATACTCTACTTCGACCAGTTCCACGGCATCGGCGGCCACATAGCGGTCGCGGGCGACGACAAAGGCCACCTCTTGCCCCTGAAAGAGCACCTTGCCATCAGCCAGCACCATCTGTTTGTCGCCCGCGAGCGTGGGCATCCAGTGCAGACCGAGCGGTTCGAGATCCTTGGCGGTCAGCACCGCTATCACGCCGTCAAGCGCCATGGCGGCGGAGGTGTCAATGGAGGTGACGCGGGCATGGGCGTAGGGCGAGCGGACGAAATCGCCAAAGAGCATGCCGGGCAGCTTGATGTCATCGACGTAATTGCCCTTGCCTTGGGTAAAGCGTGCATCCTCGACGCGTTTGCGGGCGCAGCCGATGCCCTTGAGTTTCGCGGTGCGGTCGTCGCGGTCTGGCGTCAGGTCGTTCATTGCGCGGCCTCCTTGGCGGTGTTGATGTCGCTCGCGGCGGCGAGCACGGCCTTGACGATGTTCTGGTAGCCGGTGCAGCGGCAGAGATTGCCGGCCATGCCAAAGCGCACCTCTTCTTCGGTCGGATCGGGGTTTTCCTTGAGCAGTTGTGCGGCGCGGGTGATCATGCCTGGGGTGCAAAAGCCGCATTGCAGCCCGTGATGTTCGCGGAACGCCTCTTGCAGCGGGTGCAGCGCGCCGGGGGTTCCCAGCCCCTCGATGGTGGTGATGGTCGCGCCATCGGCCTGAGCGGCAAAGACGGTGCAGGATTTGACCGAGCGGTCGCCCATGATCACCGTGCAGGCCCCGCAATGCGAGGTTTCGCAGCCAATGTGGGGCCCGGTGATGTTGAGGCGTTCGCGCAGGACGTGGATCAGGAGTTCGCGCGGCTCTGCCAGCACTTCATGCCGGGTGCCGTTGACGGTGAGGGTGATCTGCATTTTCTTGGACATGGTTTTCTCTCCCTCAGGCGCGCGACCAAGCGCGGGCGATGGCGCGGGCAAGGACAATGCCCGCCGCGTGGCGTTTGAAGGCGACAGGGCCACGATTATCCTCTGACGGGTCGATGGCGTCCTGCATGGCGGTGATTGCGGCGATGACGGCATCCTCGTTGCAGTCGGTGCCGATGAGGGCGTCGCCTGCGGCCTCGGCCCAGATGGGCGTGTCGGAGAGGTTGGTCATGGCGATGGAGGCGGCGGTGCAGTGATCGCCGTCGCGGGTCAGGATCACGGCGGCGGCGGCGGTGGCGTAGTCGCCGATCTTGCGCTTTTGCTTTTCATAGGCTTGCCCGCCGTTCGGGGCGTCAAAGCTGACGGCTGTCAGGATCTCGTCATCTTCCCGGGCTGTGAGATAGGCGCTCTCATAGAAATCACGCGCGGCGATGGTGCGGCTGCCCGCCGGGCCGGTGACGTGGAAGGTGGCGTTCAGGCATTGCATGAGGCCGGGCATGTCGTTGCCGGGATCGCCATTGGCGACATTGCCGCCGACGGTGCCCATGGCGCGCACCTGTGGGTCGGCAATCTGAAGTGCTGCCTCGCGCAGGATGGGGGCGTAGGTGGTGAGACCGGCGTGGGCGATGAGGTCCGCCTGCGTGACCATCGCACCCAAGGTGATGCGGCTGCCATCTATGGTAATGCCGCGCAGTGCCTCGATGGCTTGCAAGTCGATGAGATGCGGCACCTCGGCCATGCGCAGCTTCATCATCGGAATGAGGCTATGACCGCCCGCAATCACACGGGCGTCGTCGCCATGCTCCTGCAAGAGGGCCAAGGCGGCGGGAAGATCACCGGGGCGGTGATAGTCGAATGCGGCTGGAATCATGTGGTCTCCTCCCAAAGACGGGGCCGGATGGCCTTGGGCGGATTTGGCGAGGGGAGAGGCGATTTGTCGCCTCACATGTCCTGAAAATCGCGGTGCGCTGCACGAGATGCGAAATAGCTGCACGAAATGCGAATGCGTCAGGCGGTTAGCGTTTCCACCGCGATGGGGTGCCAGGCGCGCATGCGGGCGCGGAACCAGGTGCGTTGGCGCTTGGCATATTGTCGCGTGGCGATGGTCGCGGCCTCGCGGGCCTGATCGAGGGTCATTTCGCCGCGCAGATGGGCGACGAGTTCGGGCGCACCGATGGCCTTCATCGAGGGCAGGGTGGGGTCCCAGAGGGGGAGGTTGGCGCGCGCTTCATCAAGCGCGCCAGCCGCCAGCATCATGTCAAAGCGGCGGGCGATGCGGGCGGTGAGCCACTCCTTGTCGGCGGTGATCAAGAGCGGCGTGCAGGCGTCGAGCGGCAGAAGCGGGGGCGGCGTGTCATCCTGCCACGCGGCCAATCCCCGGCCCGTGGCGCGCTGCACCTCCCAGGCGCGCTGCACGCGCATGGGGTTGCGGGTGTCGATCCGGGAACGGGTTAGGGGGTCGAGCGCGTCGAGAAGCGTGGATAGCCCTTCGGTTGCCAGCAGGTGATCCGCCTCGGCGCGGATTGAGGCGGGGGGTGTGGGGATATCGGCCAAGCCTTCGGTCAGGGCCGTGAAATAGAGGCCGGTGCCGCCGATGATGATGGGGCGCGCGGGCGTCTGCAGAATGGCCGCCACGTCGCGCAGCCAGTGGCCGGTGGAATAGGGGGCGCGCGGCCCGACGTGGCCATAGAGGCAGTGGGGAACGGCCGCCTCATCCGCCACGCTGGGGCGGGCGCTGAGAATGCGCCAGTTTTCATAGACTTGCAGAGCATCGGCATTGACGATCACGCCGCCTTGGGTGCGGGCGATGTGCATCGCGAGCGCCGATTTGCCGCTGGCGGTGGGGCCGGCGATCAGAACGGGGCGGTCAGGGGGGATGTCAACGGGCAGGCTCATGCGACCGGGTTAGCGTCAATTGCTCGGTTTGGCGAGGCGGTTTGCCGCCTTTTCCCCGCGAAACGGGGTGATCAGCGATTGCACATGGGCGGCATTTGCGACATTTTGCGCGCGATTACCCTGACGCAGCGGAGAATGCCCATGACCAGCCCGGACCGAGCCAAATTCAGCCGCGTGATGCTCAAGATTTCCGGGGAGGCGCTGATGGGGGATCTGGGCTATGGGCTGCATCCGCCGACCGTCGAGCGGATCGCGCGCGAGGTCAAGATCGTGCATGATCTGGGAGTCGAGATCTGTATGGTGATCGGGGGCGGCAACATCTTTCGCGGGTTGCAAGGCAGCGCGCAGGGGATGGAGCGCACGACCGCCGATTACATGGGAATGCTGGCCACGGTGATGAACGCGCTGGCGATGCAATCGGCGCTGGAAAAAATCGGTGTGTTCTGCCGGGTGATTTCCGCCATTCGTATGGACGAGGTGGCAGAGCCCTATATTCGTCGCCGCGCGGTGCGGCATCTGGAGAAAAAGCGCGTCTGTATCTTTGCGGCGGGCACCGGAAACCCCTATTTCACCACCGATACGGCGGCGACGCTGCGCGCCAATGAAATGGCCTGCGAGGCGATCTTCAAGGGAACCAAGGTGGATGGTGTCTATGACAAAGACCCGATCAAGTATGCGGACGCCAAACGCTATAATCGCGTGACCTATGATGAGGTGCTGGCCCAGCATCTGGCCGTGATGGACGCCTCTGCGATTGCGCTGGCGCGGGATAATAACTTGCCTATTATCGTGTTCTCTCTTGACGAACCGGGCGGGTTCAAGGGCATTCTGGCCGGTGAGGGCACCTATACAACCGTCCACGGTTGAGGCAAAACAAGGCTGACAGGACAAGAGCCGGAAGAAGGACCAAGACGACATGGCGGAAGATATCGAAATCGACACGGGCGATCTGGAACGCCGGATGGAAGGCGCGATGAGCGCGCTCAAGACCGAATTTGCGTCCCTGCGGACAGGGCGCGCCTCAGCCTCGATGCTGGAGCCGATCATGGTCGATGCCTATGGCCAGAAGACCCCGATCAATCAGGTGGGCACGGTCAACGTGCCGGAGCCGCGCATGGTCACGATCAACGTCTGGGACAAGGGTCTGGTCGGCAAGGTCGAAAAGGCCATCCGCGAGAGTGGGCTGGGGATCAATCCGCAGCTCAACGGCACGATCATCATGCTGCCGATCCCGGAATTGAACGAGCAGCGCCGCAAAGAGCTGACCAAGGTTGCCGCGCAATATGCCGAACATGCCCGCGTCGCTGTGCGCAATGTGCGCCGCGACGGTATGGATCAAATCAAGAAGGCCAAGGCCGACGGCATGTCCGAGGACGATCAAAAATTCTGGGAAGGTGAAGTGCAGAGCCTGACCGACCGCTTTATCAAGCATGTGGACGAGGTTCTGGACGGCAAACAAGCGGAGATCATGCAGGTCTGATGCCGAAAGTCGCGCCCATGGCAGGAAAATCATCCCCGACCGAGGGGCCGCGCCATGTGGCGATCATCATGGACGGCAATGGCCGCTGGGCGCAAAAGCGCGGGCGACCGCGCCTGTTCGGTCATCACGCCGGCGCGCGGCGGGTGCGCGAGATCGTGCAGTCCTGCCCCGGGTTGGGCGTCAAGTACCTGACCATATTTGCTTTTTCCACGGAAAACTGGAAGCGGACACAGACCGAGGTGGCGGGGCTGATGAGTCTCTTTCGCCGCTATATCATGAAGGAAATGCAGGAGTTTGTGCGCGAGAATGTGCAGGTGCGGTTTATCGGTGATCGCCCCCGGCTGGATGCCAAGCTGCGCAATCTGATGGATGAGGCCGAGGCGATGACCGCGCATTGCACCGGCACCAATCTGACCATCGCGCTCAATTACGGGGGGCGGGACGAGGTGTCGCGCGCCACCAAGCGCCTGGCGATTGACGTGGCCGAGGGACGGCTGCGCCCGGAGGACGTCAATGAGGAAACGCTGCCGCGCTATCTGGATACTTACGTATTGCCCGATCCCGATCTGGTGATCCGCACCTCTGGCGAGGCGCGGATTTCCAATTTCCTGCTCTGGCAATCGGCCTATGCGGAATATGAGTTCATCGACACGCTCTGGCCGGATTTCACCCCGGATGTTTTTGCCCGCTTGCTGTCACAATACGGGTCGCGGGATCGTCGGTTCGGGGCTGCACCTGCATGAGCGGGGCGGCACGCTGGACCGATCTCTGGCCGCGTCTGATGTCGGGCATCGTGCTGATTGTTGTCGGTGCGGTTGAAATCTGGCTTGGCGGGGTTCCCTTTGCGGCGCTGGTCTGTGTGCTCGCTGGGGCGATGATCTGGGAGGCGGCGCGGATGTTTGCGGCCCCCGATGCGTTGCGGTCTGGCGTTCTGGCGGCTGTGGCGGTGGCCTTGGCGCTTTGGTTGCCGGGGATCATGGTGTTGCCGATCCTCTTGGCGGCGGTGGTGGTCGCGTCGAGGTCGGTCGAGCGGGAACGCGGGCCGTTTCTCGCACTGGCGATCTGGTCGCTCTTGGGCTGTTACGCCATGGGCACGCTGCGTGCCGAGGCTGGTTTGATTTGGGTGTTGTGGCTGGTGGCGGTGGTCGTGATCTCTGATGTCGCGGGCTATTTTGCGGGGCGCTCGTTGGGCGGGCCCAAGTTCTGGCCGCGCTACAGCCCCAAAAAGACATGGTCGGGCACGATTGCCGGTTGGATTGGTGCGGCGGGCGTTGGATTGATCTTTGCGGCACCGACCGGGGCGGGGCTGGCGCTGGTGCCGTTGTCGGTTCTGGTGAGCTTTGCCGGGCAGATGGGCGATATTGCCGAAAGTGCGGTCAAGCGCCTGCGCGGGGTCAAGGACAGCTCGAACCTCATTCCCGGTCATGGCGGCGTGTTGGACCGGTTTGACGCGATGCTGGGTGCCGCGCTGGTTGGTGTCATCTTGTGGGCCGTGGGCCTCTTGCCGGGGGTGGCATGAAACGCATTTCCATTTTGGGGGCAACCGGCTCTGTCGGGCAAAACACGATTGATCTGATCAAGCGGTCACCGGGAGCCTATGACGTCGTGGCGCTCACCGGAGGGCGCAAGATCGACAGGCTGGCCCGCGATGCCATAGCGCTTGGGGCGGATGTGGCGGTGACGGCGCATGACGATCTGCTCGTATCGCTGCGTGAGGCATTGAAGGGCAGCAATGTCGAGGCGGCGGCGGGCACGGCAGCCTTGCTCGAGGCCGCTCGCCGGCCGGCGCAATGGGTGATGTCGGCGATTGTCGGCGCGGCTGGGCTTGCCCCCGGTCTGGCGGCGTTGGAGCAGGGCGCGACGCTGGCCTTGGCCAACAAGGAGTCGCTGGTCACGGCGGGGGCGTTGATGATGCGCACCGCGCGCGCCAACCGCGCCACCATCCTGCCGGTGGACAGCGAGCATTCGGCGATCTTTCAGGCGCTGGTGGGTGAGGATTCTGCCGCCGTGAGCCGGGTAATCATTACCGCCTCTGGTGGGGCGTTCCGCGATTGGCCGCTGGAGCGACTGGCGAGTGCCACCGTGGCCGAGGCCTCATCGCATCCGAATTGGGCGATGGGGCAGCGGATCACCATTGATTCCGCCTCGATGTTCAACAAGGCGATGGAGATGATCGAGGCGCGGGAGTTCTTTGGCTTTACCCCCAAGCAGATCGAGGTGCTGATCCATCCGCAGTCCTTGGTGCATGCGCTGGTGGGGTTCTGCGATGGGGCGCTGATGGCACATGTGGGGCCACCGGATATGCGCCATGCGATCGGCTACGCGCTGAACTGGCCGCAACGGCAAGCTTTGCCGGTCGAGGTGCTGGATCTGGCGGCCATCGGCACGCTTGAATTCCGCCCGCCTGACCCCGAGCGCTATCCCGCGCTGCGCCTCGCGCGCGAGGTGATGGAGGCGCGCGGTCTATCGGGTGCGATTTTCAACGCGGCCAAGGAACGGGCGCTGGATCATTTCATCGCGGGGCGCATCCGGTTTACCGATATGAACATGGTGGTCGAAGAGGTGCTGAACGCACTCGGCCATTCGCCAGAGGCACGGAATTCCGAGATGACCCTTGATGTGGTGGCCCATATGGACCATCTGGCAAGGACGCAGGCCGATCAGGTCGTGTTGACGCGAACAACGCAAGGATAAAGCTTGGATATTCTGACCTTTCTGCCGCAATTCGGTAATGTTTTCCTGACGATACTGGCCTTTGTTGTCGCGCTCTCGGTGATTGTGGCGGTGCATGAATATGGTCATTACATCGTCGGCCGCTGGTCCGGGATCAAAGCCGAGGTGTTCTCGCTTGGGTTTGGCCCGGTGCTTTTCGCGCGCACCGACAAACATGGCACGCGCTGGCAACTGGCCGCGCTGCCGTTTGGCGGCTTTGTCAAGTTTTTGGGCGATGCCGATGCTGCGAGCGGCAAGGATGGCGCCGCAATGGCGGCGCTGCCGCCGGAGCGCCTGCGCCAGACCATGCACGGGGCGCCGCTCTGGGCGCGCACGGCCACGGTCGCGGCGGGGCCGGTGTTCAATTTCATCCTGTCGATCCTGATTTTCAGCGCCGTGATGATGAGCGGCGGCAAGACCGCTGATCCTTTGACAGTCGGTGCGCTGAAACCCTTGCCGGTGGAAGGCATCACGCTGGAGCCGGGTGACAGGGTGCTGAGCATTGAGGGGCAAAGCCTGCCTGATGTGGCGGCGGGCGAAGTCTATGACGATCTGATTGACGCGCTGCCGCGGCAAGCGCTCTTGCGCTATGAGGTCGAGCGCGCGGGGAGCCGGGTTACTGCGGCGGGGCCGCAGCTTATGCCGCCATTGATCAGCGGTCTCGCCCCGCAATCAGCGGCGTTCGATGCAGATTTGCAGCCGGGCGATGTGATCACGGCGATCAATGGCACACCGGTTATGGCCTTTGAAGAGCTCAAGGATGTGGTTGAGGGATCGAATGGCGCGCCTCTGGCGCTGACGCTGTGGCGCGCGGGGGGCGAGACCTATGAGGTCAACATCACACCGCGCCGGGTGGACGAGCCGCAGCCCGAGGGCGGGTTTCGCACCGAATGGCGCATTGGCATCGCGGGCGGCATGGCGTTCGAGCCGGCAACCGAACGGTTGGGTCCGGTCGAGGCCGTCGGCAATGCGGTGGGGCAGACCGGCGAGATCATCCAGAGCTCGCTTTCGGGTCTCTATCACATGATCACCGGGGCGATCAGCAGTTGCAACATGTCCGGGCCGATTGGCATAGCGCAGGTTTCGGGGGCGATGGCGAGCCAAGGGCCGGAGAGTTTCGTCTGGTTCATTGCGGTGCTGTCAACGGCTGTGGGTTTGCTCAATCTCTTTCCGGTGCCGGTGCTGGATGGGGGGCATCTGGTGTTTTATGCCTATGAGGCCGTGTCGGGCCGTCCACCGAGTGAGCGCGCGCTGCGGGTGCTGATGACCATAGGCTTGACGCTGGTTCTGTCGTTGATGCTGTTCGCCTTGTTCAACGATATCTTCTGCCCGTGAGGGACGGCGCTGCTCTGTGGCGCATGCCGCGCCTTGAGTCCGCGCTTTGGAGATCGCGGCCAAATCCAATCTGTGAGCCTGCCTAGCCTAGAGCGGCAGATACGCGACCATGTCACCTGCGTTGCGAGCCGGGTCGCTGGCGGGACGGACCATGAGCGCCTCGGCGTTGGCGAGGATGCTGAGGAGCGAACTGTCCTGCTTGTCCTCGGGGTGGATGCCCGCCGGTGTGAGGGCTGCGCGCATGTAATGCTCGCGCGGGCCGTTGGGTGGCAGGGGGATCGCCAGCGGGGCGCGCAGGCGGGGCGCGGCCTGCGCGCCCAGACCCAGCATGGCGTTTATCATCGGGGCAATGAACACATGACCGCAGACTATGGCCGAGACCGGATTGCCCGGCAGGCCGACCATTGCCGCGCCGTTCATGCGTCCGGCCATCAGCGGTTTACCGGGACGCATGGCGACCTTGTAAAAGGCCCGTTCCATGCCCAGATCGCCCGCCACCCGGCCCACGAGATCATGATCGCCAACCGAGGCACCACCGATGGTGATGATCAGATCGGCCCCTCGGGTGAGGGCAAAGCCTGCGGTGAGCGAGGCCACGGTATCGCGGGCGATGGGCAAGATGCGCGCCTCTGCCCCGAGCGCATCCAGCAGCGCCTTGAGGCCAAAGGTGTTGGAGGCGATGATCTGATCGGGGCCCGGGGTCTCTCCGGGCATGACCAATTCGTCGCCGGTGGACATCAGCGCCACCTGTGGTTTGCGGCGCACCGGCACGGCGGCGATGTTCATCGAGGCCAGAAGGGCGATATCGGTGGGGCGCAGGCGGCGGGGGGCTGTGATCGCCTGCCCATGGCGGAAATCGCAACCCAAGGGGCGAATGTGGTCCTTGGTATCCAGTTTATCCCCGAGGGTGATCTGATCGCCGTCGCGGGTCACGTCCTCTTGGATTATCACGCGGCTGGCACCTTTGGGCAGCGGCGCGCCCGTAAAGATGCGCACTGCCGCGCCTGCGCCGAGAGTGCCGGTATAGGCATGGCCCGCCGCCGCCTCGCCAATGACGGTAAATCGCGCGCCGGGTGCGGCTTCTTCTTCGCGGATTGCGTAGCCGTCCATCGCGGAGGCGGCAAAGGGCGGCTGGTCACGGGTCGCAGTCACATCGCGGGCGAGGATACGGCCCGCAGCCTGTGCGAGTGGCACCTCTTCGATGTCGAGCGGGTGCACGAGGCTGAAGAGATGCGCGAGAGCCGCGTCAACGGTGATCATGTCGCCTCATACCGTCCTGATTTTCCGCCATCTTTCAGGATGACGCGGATGCCGCCGATTTCCATCGCCTTGTCTACCGCCTTGGTCATGTCATAGACGGTGAGCGCGGCCACGGAGGCGGCGGTGAGAGCCTCCATCTCGACGCCAGTCTGGCCGGTGGTCTTGACCGTGGCGGCAATGCGCACGCCGGGTAGCTCGGGATCGAGTGTCAGATCCACCGTGACCTTGGTGATGGAGAGCGGGTGGCAGAGCGGGATGAGGTCTGGCGTCCGCTTGGCCGCCATGATCCCGGCGAGGCGGGCGACGGCGAGAACATCGCCCTTTTTGGCACGACCTTCGGCAATGATATCAAAGGTTTCGCGGGCCATCTTGATGTGACCCTCGGCCACTGCAACGCGCGCGGTGATGGCCTTGTCAGAGACATCGACCATATGGGCATGGCCCTGGCCGTCAAAATGGCTGAGCCCTGCCATCAAAAGCCTCCGGGCATGAGCGGATTGGCGAGTATGTCGCGGGTGGCCTGTGCCACATCGTCGGCGCGCATCAGGGTTTCGCCGATAAGAAAGCTGCGCGCGCCATAGCGGGCCATGTCCGAGAGATCGGCAGGCGTTGCAAGGCCGCTCTCGCAGACGATCATCCGCTCGGGGGGGACGAATTTCGACAATTGCCGGGTGGTGTCGAGCGAGGTTTCAAAGCTGTTGAGATCACGATTGTTGATGCCGACCATCCGCGACGTGAGGTGGCCGACGCGGTCAAGCTCTTCGCGGTTGTGAACCTCGATCAGGGCATCCATGCCCCAGTGCGTCGCGGCCTCTTCCAACTCGAGGGCCTGCGCGTCGGATACGCTGGCCATGATGATCAGAATGCAGTCGGCCCCCCAAGCGCGCGCTTCGGCGACCTGGTAGGGGTCATACATGAAATCCTTGCGCAGCACGGGCAGGTCGCAGGCGGCGCGCGCCTCTTTGAGATAGTCTGGTGCACCCTGAAAGCTGGGCGTGTCGGTGAGCACCGAAAGACATGTGGCACCGCCCGTCGCATAGGCCTCTGCCAGAGCGGCCGGGTCGAAATCGGCACGGATGAGGCCCTTGGAGGGGCTGGCCTTTTTGATCTCGGCAATGAGACCGTAACCGGACTTGCTGGCCTTGTGCAGCGCCTCGGCGAAGGGGCGCACCGGGGGCGCTTCGTTGGCCAATGTTTCGATTTCAGAGGTGGGATGGTCGGCCTTGGCTGCCGCGATTTCCTCGAGTTTGTAGGCTTTGATCTTGTCCAGAATGGTCGGGCTGGTCATACGGTCTCCGATGTCAGTTTCGCCAGAGCGGTGAGTTTCGCGCGGGCCGCGCCGCTGTCGATGCTCTCGACAGCCTGGGCCACGCCGTCACGCAGGTCGCTGGCATGTCCCGCCACGGTCAGGGCCGCAGCGGCGTTGAGCAGGACGGCATCGCGGTAAGCGCCGGGTGCCCCATCGAGCAGCGCGCGCAGCGCGGTGGCGTTTTCCGCCGGGGTGCCACCCAAGATGGCCTCAAAGGGATGCACGGGCAACCCGAAATCCTCGGGGTGCAATTCGGTCTCGCGGATGCTGCCGTCTTCTTCTAGGGCCGCGACCCATGAGACGCCGGTGATCGTCATCTCATCTGTGCCGTCCGAGCCATGCACGAGCCAAGCGCGGGTCGCGCCCAGTTGGCCCAGCGTTTCGGCCATGGGACGGATGAGGTCGCGGGAAAAGGCGCCGGTGAGTTGGCGTTTGACGCCTGCGGGGTTGGTGAGGGGGCCGAGGATGTTGAAAATGGTCCGGGTGCCCAATTCGGTGCGCACCGGGCCGACATGCGCCATGGCCGGGTGATGCATGGGTGCCATCATAAAGGCGATGCCCACCTCCCTGAGTGCGCGTTCGACCACGGGGACGCCGACCATGACCTTGATCCCCATCTCGGTCAGCGCATCCGCGGCACCAGATTTGGACGAGAGGTTGCGATTGCCATGCTTGGCCACCGGCACGCCTGCACCAGCCACCACAAAGGCCGTGGCGGTCGAGATATTGAGCGTGCCCTTGCCATCGCCGCCGGTGCCGACAATGTCCATCGCGCCCTCGGGGGCGCGCACCGCGTTGCATTTGGCGCGCATCACGGCGGCGGCGGCGGCATATTCATCGACCGTCTCGCCGCGTGTGCGCAAGGCCATGAGAAAGCCGCCGGTCTGGGCCGGTGTTGCCTCGCCTTCAAAGAGGATCTGAAACGCGATTTCGGCCTCTTGTCGCGTGAGCGGCCGGTCGGCGGCCGCGCCGATCAAGGGTTTGAGCCGATCGCTCATGCCGCGACCTGCATCATGTCGAGGAAGTTCTTGAGGAGCGCGTGACCGTGTTGCGAGGCGATGGATTCGGGGTGAAACTGCACGCCCTGGATTGGCAAATCGCGGTGTTGCAGCCCCATGATGGTGCCATCGGCCAGTTCTGCGGTAATCTCGAGGCAATCGGGCAGGCTGGAGCGTTCCACCACCAGCGAGTGATAGCGCGTGGCCTCGAAGGGTGAGGGCAGACCGGCAAAGACGCCTTTGCCCTGATGATGGATCTGGCCCATCTTGCCATGCACGATTTCGGAGTGGCGGATGACCTTGCCGCCAAAGGCCTGACCGATGGTCTGATGTCCAAGGCAGACGCCAAGCAGGGGAATGCCCGCCTCGGCGGCGGCCAGTGTCAGCGGCAGGCAGATGCCCGCCTGATCCGGGTCGCAGGGACCGGGCGACAGCAGGATCCCATCGGGGTGCATCGCCATCGCCTCTTGCACATTGAGCGCATCGTTGCGCAGAACGCGGGTTTCGGCACCCAATTCGCCGACGTAATGGACGAGATTATAGGTGAAACTGTCGTAGTTGTCGATCAAGAGCAGCATTCGCGCCTGTCCTCATGCAAAGGGGGCTGGAGGCCAAGGGCCCGGTCGCGGTATACTTGTTCAGTCTTGCGCGCTACCGTCAAGAGGCGCTAGGCCGGATAACAGGCAAAACAGGCAGATACGGGGGCAAAGGCAGTGGCACGCGGGGTATTGGCAGGCATGATGACGGGAACGCTGGTCTCGGGACTGGCCTTGGGCACGCTGTCGGTTCTGAGCGGGGGACCGGGCGTCACTCCGCCAGAGGCGGTGAGCCTAGAGGTGCCAGCCGGATCAGGGTTCGACCTTCGGCGAGAAGATGAGCAAGCGGCCTTGCCAGAGGCGCAGAGCGCGCCTGAAAGTGGGGTTGTGTCGCAAGTCGCACCGCCCACACCGGATGATCTGGCCTCTGTCGGCGCGGATACCACGCCGTCCCAGTCTCCTGAGACCGGCGAGGCGGCGGAGCTGGCTGCGGCCCCTTCGGTCGGGGGCGAGACTTCTGGCGTTGCGGTGCAGACGGATGATCCGGTGCTGCCCAGCCCGCTGCTGTCGCCGCCAGACGTGCCGTCCAGCGAGGAGTCCTTGGCGATCTCGACTGATCCGGCGCAGCCGCCCGCCCCGGAACCGGAGGAAGAGAGCGCCGGTGTGAGCGTGCCGCAAGAAGACGCGGCGGACGCTGCCGAGGCAGAGACTGACATGTCGATCTTTCCTGAAGAAGAACCAGCCCCGGTGCTCATTCCAGAGGCATCCGACGGGGACGACATGACGGATATGTCACCGGAGGCCGAAGCGCAGGCGGCGACCGCAACCGCGCCCGAAGACGAGACCGTCTCTAAGACGCTGCCCGCACTCGGGACCATTGGCAACCGCGCGGACGGGGTGACGACCAATCGCCTCCCCAGTCTGGCTGACCCGGCGCCAGAGGTCGAGGCGGCGGTGGAGCCCGTGACGCAGGAGGGGGCTCTGGCCCGCAATCGGGTGGCGTTCGACAATCCCGAGGGCAAGCCTCTGATGGCGATCATCCTCATGGATGACGGGAAGAGCCCGATTGGGCTCGAGGCGCTTCAGAGTTTTCCCTATCCGTTGAATTTCGCGGTCGATGTCGGATGGCCCGGAGCGGCCGCTGCGGCGGAACGGTACCGCGCTGCCGGATTCGAGGTCTTGGCGATGACCGATCTGCCAGAGGGCGCGCGCCCCGAGGATGCAGAGGTCGCGATGCAGGCATGGTTCGCTCAGGTGCCGCAGGCGGTGGCCGTGCTGGAGGGGACCGGCACCGGCCTGCAATCGAGCCGCGAGGCGAGTGCGCAACTGGCTCCGATTCTCAAGGAGAGCGGGCATGGGTTGGTGATGCATCCCAATGGGCTGAACACCGCGCAAAAACTGATTGCGCGTGAAGGCGTGCCTTCGGCCAGTCTATTTCGGGATTTTGACGGGGAGGGGCAGAATGCCGCTGCGATTCGACGATTTCTGGATCAGGCTGCAATGAAGGCGGATCAGCAGGAGGAGGGCGTGATCATGTTGGGCCGGATGCGGGCGGACACGATCAGCGCGCTGCTCTTGTGGGGATTGCAGGACCGGGCCGCGAGCGTGGCGCTGGCACCCGTGTCGGCGGTGCTGCGGTCGGATTGATCCGGGGGAGGGATGCCAAGAGGGCCTGTGCCGCTCAGGCCGCGAAACGCGCGTATCATGCCGCACCGGAGACAGCCGGAGGGGTGGTTTGACCTCAGGATATGCTCACACCCATAGCGAAAGGGCATGGCGATGATCCTCTATCCCACCTTGGAAATTCTCGATGGCAAATGTGTCACCCTGACTCGGGGACGGCTGAATGAGCCGGTGCGATGGCATTTGGATCCGATCGAGACCGCGCGCGGGTTCGTGGCGGCGGGCGCCGAATGGATGCATCTTACGGATATGAGCGGGCTGCGTGGCGCGGTGGACAATAATGATCTCATCGAGCAGATCATCCGTGCCGTGGGTATTCCGGTGCAATTGGGCGGCGGTTTTCGGTCGCGTGAGGCGGTGGAGCGCTGGATCGACAAAGGCGCGGGGCGGATTGTGCTGGGCACGATGGCGATACAGGATCCTGAGGCGGTCAAGGCCCTGGCCAAGTATCACCCGGATCAGATCGTTGTGGCCGTGGATATCTATCAGGGTCAGTTGATGACGGATGGCTGGCGCACGGCCTCCGCCTTTGGTCCGGCCGAATTCATTGCGGCCTTTGACGGTGTGCCGCTGGCAGGTCTTTTGATTACCGATATTGATGCCGATATCGAGGATAGTGACGGCAGTCTCGGGGTGATTTCCGGGCTGGCAGCCAAGACGCGGCATGCGGTGATTGCGCGTGGCACGGTGCGCACGGTCGATGATGTGGCGCGGTTGCGCTATATCCCCAATATCGCAGGGACACTGATCGGGCGCGCGCTGTTGTCCAAGGATGTCGATCTGGCCGAGGCTCTGGAGGTCGCGCGGGCGGTGCCTGAAGCGAAGGCCGAGTTTATCTGACCCCGCGGCGTCAGCCCCGCCACTGGCCGGGGCCGATGCCGTCCAAGGTCCAGTCGCCGATGCGCCAGCGGATGAGACGCAGGGTGGGGTGGCCGATATGGGCGGTCATGCGGCGCACCTGACGGTTGCGCCCTTCGGATATAGTGAGTTTCAGCCAGCAATCGGGGACGGATTTGCGGTAGCGCACCGAGGGTGTGCGGGGCCAGAGCGCGGGTGGGTCGATCCGTTCCACGCGCGCCGGGCGGGTGGGGCCATCGTTGAGCGTGATCCCTTGGCGCAGCGCCGCGAGGGCGGCATCATCGGGCAGGCCCTCGACCTGTGCGAAATAGGTTTTTTCCATTTTGAAACGGGGGTTTGCGATCCGCGCTTGAAGTTGGCCATCATCGGTCAGGATCAACAGTCCCTCGCTGTCGCGGTCGAGGCGCCCGGCGGGATAGACGCGCGGCACGTCGATGAAATCCGACAAGGTTGCGCGCGGGCTGGCCGCAGAGCCACGATCCGTGAATTGCGACAGCACGTCATAGGGTTTGTTGAAGAGGATGAGGCGGGCCATGTGCTTGTGATGCCTCAGGGGCAGGCCCGCTGCAAGTCTCAGTTATAGCCGGGGCGCAGACCCTCGCGGATCTTGTATGACCAGGGCAGGCCGGCGTTGCGCCAGCCATTGACCGCGCGCGCGCCTGCGTCGTTGGTGTCGCCTTCAAAGCCATCGACGACGTTGTAGAGCGTCACATCGACTCCGGCCTCGACCAGTTTGGCGATGGCCTCGGCGCTGCGCGACCCAGAGCGGCACATCACCAGCAGGGTATCCACGCCTGCGGCGGCATCGCTGGCGAGCCACGCCGTCATTTCGTCCACGAAGGCGGGGTTGTCCACCATCTTGTATGCGCCCTTTTTGGCGTCGAAGGCGAGGGCGGGGTCCATCAGTTTCGAGGGGATATTGGCGGCGGCGGCGGTGGCATAGCCGATCAGGTTCACCTCGGACGGGGTGCGCACGTCGATAAGCGCCACGTTGGGGTGTTGGCCCAGCACGCGGCCTGCGTCGGCGGCGGTGATGTAGAGACCGGGGGTGGTCTGTTTGCTCTTGCTCAGGGTCTCAGCGGCGATGGGGTCTTGCAGGTGTAGGGCACCCCCGGCGGCGCTGGAGAGCGGTGCAAGGGCCAGGGCGAGGGCCACAAGGGCCGGGGCGACGAATCGGGTCATGCGGATCATTGGCTTCCCTCCGTTATATTCCTCGATTGGAATGTGATATAACAGAGCTATGCTGGCAAAAGCGCGCACGCCTTGACCTGAGTCAAATGGGATCAGCCGTTGTTGTCGCCGCCAAAGCGTGCGGCATCGGCTGCGGCCCGCCGGATGGCGTTGGATTTATGGACGGTTTCCATATATTCCGCCTCGGGGTCGCTGTCATAGACCACGCCGCCGCCCGCCTGAATATAGAGCTTTTCATCCTTGACGACGGCGGTGCGCAGGGCGATGCAGACATCCATATCGCCGCCTGAGCTGAAATACCCAACGCCGCCGCCGTAGACGCCGCGTTTCTCGGGTTCCAACTCGTCGATGATCTCCATCGCGCGGACCTTGGGCGCGCCGGAGACCGTGCCCGCTGGCAGACCGGCAAGGAGGGCGCTCAGCGCGTCCTGATCCTCGGCCAACTCACCCACGACGTTCGAGACGATATGCATGACATGGCTGTAGCGCTCGATGATGAACTTCTCGGTCGGATGCACGGTGCCGACCTTGCAGACGCGGCCCGCGTCATTGCGCCCCAGATCAAGCAGCATGAGATGCTCGGCCAGTTCCTTTTGATCCGCCAGAAGATCAGCCTCAAGTGCGCGGTCTTCTTCGGGTGTCGCGCCGCGAGGACGGGTGCCTGCGATGGGGCGGATCGTTACCTCTTGGCCGAAGACGCGGACGAGGATTTCGGGGCTGGCCCCAATCACCTGAAAGTCGCCAAAGTGAAAGAAAAACATGAACGGTGACGGGTTTGTCCGCCGTAAAGATCGGTAAAGTGAAAATGGAGGTTGGCGAAAAGGCTGCGTCCAGCGCTGTGAGGGGACCACTTGAAAGATGTCGCCCGCGCGAATGTAATCCTTGGCCGTGTCCACGGCGGCCTTGTAGGCCTCTCGGGTGAAATTCGACACGGGCGCTGCGTCTTCATGCGCCTCGCCCAAGCTGCGGCTGGATTGCGGCAAGGCGCGTTCCAGATCACGCACCGCGTCCATCACCCGCTCGGCGGCTTGCGCATAGGCCGCGCGTGCCGATTGCCCGGTGCCGACCCAAGCGGGGGCCACAACCATCACCTCGCCCTTGACGCCGTCGAGCACGGCAATCACGGATGGGCGCAGCATCACGGCATCGGGCAGGCCAAGCGGGTCCGGGTTCACATTCGGTAGGTGTTCGACCAGCCGGATCATGTCATAGCCAAGATAGCCAAAGAGCCCGGCGCTGGCGGCGGGCATGCCCTCGGGCAAAGCGATGCGGCTCTCGGCAATCAAGGCGCGCAGGTTGTCGAGCGGGTCGCCAGACTGATCCTCGAAGGCGTCGTGATCGAACCGCGCCTGACGATTGATGCGGCTGGCGGTGCCGTGGCATTGCCAGATCACATCGGGTTTCAGGCCGATGATGGAATAGCGCCCGCGCAATTCGCCGCCGGTCACGGATTCGAGCAGGAAGGCGTCGCGCGCGGCGCCTGTCAGCTTGAGCATGAGCGACACGGGCGTGTCGAGATCGGCCGCAAGCCGCGCATGCACCACCTGATTTTCGCCAGCCTCATAGGCGCGGGCGAATGCCTCGAAGGACGGGGTCAGTTCCAATTGGGCGGTCCTCAGTTGAAATTGGCATGCACGGCGTTGAGGGCCGCCTGATTGAGTTCGACACCCGCGCGGGCCCGGATATCGTTGGCCAGCACCTGAAAGAGATCCTGACCAAGATCGCCGGCCACCTGATCCTGAAGCGCTGAGCGCAGGCGGGCGAGATCCTCGTCTTCGGCATCCTCAGCGGGCGGCGCGATGCTGTCGAGTCGCAGGACGAAAAGACGGCCTTCGCCCTCGATCACGCGAACCTCTCCCTCTTCCATGTCAAACACGGTGTCGATGAATTCGGCCGGAGCCTCGGGGCGGTAATCGCGGCGGGTCATGTTGGTGATCTCGGTCGCGGTCAGGCCGAGATCGGCAAAGCTCGCCCCGGCGCGCAACTCCGCGAGTTGCGGCTCCACTTGGGTCTTGAGCGCCTCTACTGTCGCTTTGGTACGCCAGCCGTTCAGAACCGCGTCACGGACATCCTCAAGTGGCTGAACGCGTGGTTCGTCGATGCCGTCGAGACGCAGGGCAAAGATGCCGCCATCGGCGAGCTGCACGACCTCCGGGTAATCGCCCGTCGCTACGGCATCGGCGGCCTCGCGGAAGCTGTCATAGGCCGCCATGCCTTCGGTCAGGCCGGGGTGCCAGTCGATGCTGCCAAGTTCCATGTTGGTTTCCTTGGCCACATCTTCGAGCGTCGCACCACCTGCGAGAAGATCGTCTACGGTGTCGATCTGCGCTTCGATCACGCGGCGGGCGCGGTCACCGGCAAGTTGATCGCGCAGCTGCGGCTCTGCCTCTTCAAACGGGGTGACTTGAGCCGCCAGAATGGCGTTGACGCGAAAGAGAGCTGGGCCAAGACTGGTGTCAATCGGGCCAACCACCTCTCCGGCCTCGGCCGAAAAGACGGACTCTGCTGCGCTGCCGAGATCCTCGCGCGCGACATCGCCCAGGTCGACATCGGACATCTCTAATCCGCGCTCGGAGACGAGCATTTCGAGGGCTATCCCCTCGTCAATGCGGGCTCGGGCGCGGGTCGCGGCCTCGGTATCGGCAAAGATCAGACGTTCCACCAGCCGCCGCTCGGGCAGGTTGAACTCTGCCTCACGTTCGGCATAGGCGTCGCGCAAGGCGGCCTCTTCGACCTCAACACTGTCGATGATCATGGCGGGCGTGATCCACGCAAAGGCGATTTTCTTGGTTTCAGGTGTGGTGAATCTCGGGAGATTGGCCTGATGATAGGCTTGCAAATCCTCTTCTGAGGGGACGGGCAGGCCGGATTGCAGCGCGCTGCGATCCAGAACGGCAAAGGCCAGACTGCGACGCTCTGCCAGATAGGTCATCATCGTGTCCATGTAGGTGGCAGGGGTTTGCAACCCGGCAAGGGCCGCGGCCTGCACCAATGTGCTCGCCGTTTCGGCGCGGATGTTTTCCTCGAACTGGGTCTCGTTCAGCCCGGCTTGGTCGAGGGCAAAGCGATAGGCCTCGCGGTCAAAGCTGCCGTCCAGTCCCTGAAAGGCCGGAATCTCGACAATCTGCTCGCGCAGGTTCGCGTCGCCGATGGACAGCCCCAGACGGTCGGCCTCGTGTTCCAATGCGGCGCGGGCGATGAGGCGCGACAGCACATCGGTATCGACCCCCGCCGCGCGGGCCTCGGCAAGGCTGATGGCGGAGCCGCGCTCTGCCTCGAGCGCGCGGATTTCGTTCTGCAATGCGCGGGCATAGGTGGTCAGGTCAATCTCGGCGGTGCCGACATGACCGACGCTGCGCACGGTGCCAGAGAGGTTGGTTGCGCCAAACCCGGCAAGGCCCGCGATCAAGAGCCCCATCAGAACCCACATTGCGCCTTTGGAAATACCTTTGACCGCCATGATGGCCCCCTGTCCGTTTGTGGCTTCTGCCTGCTTGGGCGACTGTCTACGCGGTGTCGCCGCTCGGGACAAGAGGCCAGCGGAGGGCGCTCAGCCGGTCAAAGAGCGTGTCGATGCCGGCACGGTCGAGATTGGCGAAGGCCACGCGCAATTCGCGTGCGCCCTGTGGATCGTCGGAGGGCCGGAACATGGTGCCGGGAAGAAGCAGGATACCCGCCTCGGGCACCAGCGCCTGTGCCAGTTGGTTGGAGGCCATGGCAAAGGGATGTGCCATATAGGCGAAATACGCACCACACCCCAAGAGTCGCCAGCCCTGCCCGGCGAGTTTGGGCATGTTGTCATGGATGGCCGCGCGCCGGTCGAGGATTTCGGCGCGCTCGCCTGCCAGCCATTGGCCAAGGTTGCGCATGCCCCAGAGGGCCGCGATCTGGCCCAGTTGGTTGGGGCAGATCGTGACCGTATCGAGGAATTTTTCGACCTCGGCGAGACGGGTCGGGGAGGCCACCATTGCGCCGACGCGGTGCCCGGTCAGGCGGTAGGCCTTGGAAAAGGAATAGAGCTGAATGAGCGTATCCGCCCAGTCGGGATCGTGAAAGAGATCATGGCCCGCGCCGGGCCGGGCATCGAAATCGCGATAGGTTTCATCGAGAATGAGGGCGATGCCGCGCTCTTTGGAGAGGCGGTAGAACGCGTGCGTGAGGTCGGCGGGATATTCCACGCCGCCCGGATTGTTGGGGGTGACGAGCACAATGGCGCGGGTGCGCGGCGTGATGAGCGCCGCCGCATGATCCGGATCGGGCAAAAGTTCCGCGCCCGCAGGCAGCGCGACAGCGCGCACACCCGCCATGTCGAGCCACATTTTATGGTTGAAATACCATGGGGTTGGTAGGATAACCTCATCCCCTTCGGCACAGAGCGTGGTGATGGCCGCGCAAAAGGCCTGATTGCAGCCAGAGGTGATGGCGACCTGAGCGGGGACGACGCTGCCGCCATAGGTGGCGGACCAGTGCGCCGCCACCTCGGCGCGCAGATCGGGCAGGCCGAGGACGGGGCCGTAAAGATGCGCTTGCGGATCGTTCAGCGCCGCCTCGGCCACCGCGCGGCGCAGCGCCTCGGGGGGCGGGGCCACGGGGGCGGCTTGGCTTACGTTGATGAGCGGACGCTCGGGCGGGAAAGTCACCCCGTCGAGCCAGCGCCGCGCCTCCATCACAGGCGGCGAAAAGGTGCAGGCGGTGCGGGGCGGGTTGGTCATGTCAGGTGCCCCGGTAGGGTTCGACATATTGCAGCGCCATGTCCCAAGGGAAGAAGATCCAGGTGTCCTGACTGACTTCGGTCACAAAGGTGTCGACCTGTGCGCGGCCCATCGGCTTGGCGTAGACCGTCGCGACATGCGCCAGTGGCAGATGCTGGCGCACCACCTCGAGCGTGCGGCCAGTGTCCACCAGATCATCGACGATCAGGACGCCCGCACCATCGCCCATGATTGCCATATCCGGGGATTTGATCACCACGGGTGCGGTCTGGGTCTGGTGGTTGTAGGATTTGACGCTGATCGTGTCGACGGTGCGAATGTCCAGTTCACGCGCGACGATCATCGCCGGGGCCATGCCGCCGCGTGTGATCGCCACCACGGCGCGCCAGCCGTCTTCGGGCGTCTTGTCCTGCAATCGCCATGCAAGGGCGCGGGCGTCGCGGTGCAACTGATCCCAGCTTACGTGAAAGCCCTTTTCATGGGGGAGGCGGTCCATCATGTCGTTACCTGCTCAGCAAGAGTTTCAGCCCGAGCGCGCCCATCAGCAGGGCTGCCGCGCGGTCGATCAAGGGTTTCGCGCCGAGATAGGCGCGGCGGGCCTGTGCCCCGCTCAGAAGCGTGGCGAAGCCCGCGTAAAAGAGCCACTCAACGATCATGTGATTGGCGGTGATGAGCGCAATTTCCAGCGCCGATAGTCCCTTGGGAAAGATCACAACCAGAACCGAGGCGGCAAAGAGCGCGGATTTCGGATTGCCGAGGTTGATCAAGACGCCATCCAGGAATGCGCGCCCACGTGGTTTGCGCGGACCCTCGGTCACGGGCTGACGGGCGGCGCGCCATGTGCTCCAGGCGATATAGAGCAGATAGGCGGCCCCGGCGAGTTTCAGCGCCATATAGGCCCAGGGAAAAAGGCTGAAGAGCGCCTCTAGTCCCAAGAGAGCCGCCAGTGTCCAGAGTGCAGCGACGAGGCCAAGGCCCAAGCCGGCCGCAATACCTGCGCCCCGCCCATCGGCCAGCGCGGTCCGCAGGGCAAAGAGCAGGGCCGGACCGGGGCTGAGGATGGCGGCGGCGAGAACCGCGTTAAAGGCCAAGAGATCGAACGCGGTCATGGGGTCGCCTCTCAGGTTGCGTCGATGTCGGGGGCGTCCACGGCCTTCATCCCGACGATATGGTAGCCTGCGTCGACATGCAGCGTCTCGCCGGTGACGCCCGAGCCCAAGTCGCTGAGCATGTAGAGTGCGGAGCGGCCGACGTCGTCGATGGTCACGTTGCGGCGCAGGGGGGAATTCAATTCGTTCCATTTGAGGATATAGCGGAAATCGCCGATGCCGGAGGCGGCCAGCGTCTTGATGGGACCGGCGCTGATGGCGTTGACGCGGATGCCGTCTTTGCCCAGATCCTCGGCCATGTATTTGACCGATGCCTCAAGAGCGGCCTTGGCCACCCCCATCACGTTGTAATGCGGCATGACCTGTTCGGCGCCGTAATAGGTGAGGGTGAGGGCCGACCCACCCTCGCCCATCATCTTTTCCGCGCGCTGCATCACGGCGGTGAAGGAATAGACCGAAATATCCATGGTCATCAGGAAATTGTCGCGGCTGGTGTCGACATAGCGCCCGCGCAATTCGTTCTTGTCGGAAAAGCCGATGGCATGGACCACGAAATCGAGGCTGTCCCAGTGGCTGTGCAGGTCGGTAAAGAGCTGATCGACCGAGGCCATGTTGCCCACATCGCAGGGCAGGACGATGGTTGACCCCAGTTCCGCTGCCAGAGGATCGACCCGCTTTTTGAGCGCATCCCCCTGATAGCTGAAGGCAAGCTCTGCGCCTGCATCGGCACAGGCGCGGGCAATGCCCCAGGCGATTGATTTGTCATTGGCGAGCCCCATGATCAGCCCGCGTTTTCCCGCCATCAGATTATTCGACATTCCCAGCCCCCGGCCATCACGATTTTTCTGACCTTTAGGCGATTGGGGGGATTGCATCAAGGGCTGGTCATTCAGGCGCACAACCTGTCAAATGCCGCTATGTGCGTTAGATAGATCGGCAGCGTTCAGTTTTTGAGAGATGGCATCGGGACAGTTTGATGGAACGAGATGGAAAGTTTGCGGGTGATGACCCGTTTGAGATTGCTCGCAACTGGCTTGCTGAGGCGGAACAGTCAGAGCCGAATGACCCCAATGCGGTGGCTCTTTCGACGGTGGATGCCGAGGGACTGCCGAATGTGAGGATGGTCTTGCTCAAGGAAATCTCCTCTGACGGGTTCATCTTTTATACAAATTACAACAGCGCCAAGGGGCAGGAATTGGCGGCGACCCCAAAGGCCGCGATGGTGTTGCACTGGAAATCCTTGCGTCGACAGATTCGCGTCCGTGGCACCGTGAGCCGCGAAGAGGGCGAGCGCGCGGATGCCTATTACGCCTCGCGCTCGCTCAAGAGTAGGCTCGGGGCTTGGGCGTCGGAGCAATCGCAGCCGCTTGATAGCCGTGCGACATTGATGGCGAAAGTGGCC
>NZ_LADY01000019.1:0-145500 GCF_000961715.1 Roseovarius sp. BRH_c41
GCCGCTGCCGCCGCCCCGGCCCAAGCGCCGCGTGCCCCCGCCCCAGCCGAAGATGTGGCCCGCGAAGAGCGCGTCAAGATGACCCGCCTGCGCCAGACCATCGCCCGCCGCCTGAAGGACAGCCAGAACACCGCCGCCATGCTCACCACCTATAATGAGGTGGACATGACCGAGGTGATGGCGCTGCGCAACCAGTACAAGGACGAGTTCTACAAGAAGCACGGCGTCCGCCTTGGCTTCATGTCCTTCTTTACCAAGGCCTGCGTGCATGCCCTGAAAGAAGTGCCCGAGGTCAATGCCGAGATTGACGGCACCGACATCATCTACAAGAACTTCGTGCATATGGGTGTCGCGGCCGGCACGCCCACCGGCCTTGTCGTGCCGGTGATCCGTGACGTGGATGCCATGGGCTTTGCCGCCATCGAAAAGGCCATCGCCGAAAAAGGCGCGCGCGCCCGTGATAGCAAGCTCAGCATGGCGGAAATGCAGGGCGGCACCTTCACCATCTCGAATGGCGGTGTCTATGGCTCGCTGATGTCCTCGCCCATCCTCAACCCGCCGCAATCGGGTATTCTGGGCATGCACAAAATCCAGGATCGTCCCATGGCGATCAACGGTCAGGTGGTGATCCGCCCGATGATGTATCTGGCGCTCAGCTACGATCACCGGATTGTGGATGGCAAGGGTGCTGTCACATTCCTCGTGCGCGTCAAAGAGGCGCTCGAAGACCCGCGCCGCTTGCTGATGGATCTCTGAACCGGTGCGCCCTGAGGGCGCACCCTACCCCCCGTAGGGTGCGCATTCATTGCGCACCTCATGGCAAGAGGCTCTGAATGACACCCGAACTCACAGCCCTCACTCTCGCCGCGCTCCTGCAAGCGGTGCAATTCGTACTCTACGCCATCCCGGCCAATCTCGAGCTTGGGCCGGGCTATACCATGTCCGCGCGGGACCGCGAATCTTCCCGCCAACTCTCGCCCAAAACCGCCCGGCTTGGCCGTGCGCTTTCCAATCATTTCGAGGGGCTGATCCTCTTTACGATTGCGGTCGTGGTCGTCACGCTCGGTGCGCAATCGAGCCCGCTTACCGCCGCTTGCGCCTATACCTATCTCGCCGCGCGGGTTGCCTATATCCCGGCCTATTATTTTGGCCTGCGCCCCTGGCGCTCACTCATTTGGGCGGTGGGGTTTGGGGCCACACTCCTGATGCTGCTGGCGGGTCTCGTATGATGTTTCATCTGGCTCAAAATACCTCGGGGGAGGCGCGGACAGCGCGACGGGGGCAGCGCCCCCTCTCTGCCCCGCCCGCACCGACGCAATACCGATAGAATACCGACGCGGCCCCGCCGCGAGAAACGAAAGGATCTGACCCATGGCCTCTTACGACGTAATCATCATCGGCGCCGGCCCCGGCGGCTATGTCTGCGCTATCCGCTGCGCGCAACTGGGGCTGAAAACCGCCGTCGTCGAGGGGCGCGCCACCTTGGGCGGCACCTGTCTCAACGTGGGCTGTATCCCCTCCAAGGCGCTCTTGCATGCGAGCCACATGCTGCACGAGGCAGAGCATAATTTTGCCGCCATGGGCCTCAAGGGCAAAAGCCCTTCGGTCGATTGGAAACAGATGCTGGCCTATAAGGATGACGTGATCGGCCAGAACACCAAGGGCATCGAATTCCTGTTCAAAAAGAACAAGGTGGACTGGATCAAGGGCTGGGGCTCGATTCCGCAAGCGGGCCAAGTCAAGGTCGGCGACGACATCCACGAGACCAAGCACATCGTCATCGCCTCCGGCTCTGTGCCCGCGTCCCTGCCCGGTGTCGAGGTGGATGAAAAGATCGTCGTCACCTCCACCGGCGCGCTGGAACTGGGCAAGATCCCCAAATCGCTGGTGGTGATCGGGGCCGGAGTCATTGGCCTTGAGATGGGCTCGGTCTATGGCCGTCTGGGGGCCGAGGTGACGGTGGTCGAATATCTCGACGCCATCACCCCCGGCATGGATGGCGAGGTACAAAAAACCTTCCAGAGAATTCTGAAGAAACAAGGGCTTAACTTCATCATGGGTGCCGCCGTGCAATCCGTCGAGACGCTCAAAACCAAGGCCAAAGTCAACTACAAACTGCGCAAGGACGACAGTGAGCATCAGCTTGATGCCGATACCGTGCTGCTCGCCACCGGGCGCAAACCCTATACCGAGGGCCTAGGTCTGGCTGATTTGGGCGTTGAGATAACCAAGCGCGGGCAGATCGCCACGGACGCCCATTGGCAGACCTCGGTCAAGGGCATTTACGCCATAGGCGACGCCATCGAAGGCCCGATGTTGGCCCACAAGGCCGAGGACGAGGGCATGGCCGTGGCCGAGGTGTTGGCGGGCAAGCATGGGCATGTGAATTACGGCGTCATCCCTGGCGTGATCTACACTCACCCCGAGGTCGCCAATGTCGGCGAAACCGAAGAAAGCCTGAAAGAGCAAGGGCGTGCCTATAAGGTTGGCAAATTCTCCTTTATGGGCAATGGCCGCGCCAAGGCGGTTTTTGCCGGTGATGGTTTTGTGAAAATCCTCGCCGACAAGGAAACAGACCGCATCCTTGGGGCGCATATCATCGGGCCGGCGGCGGGCGATCTCATCCACGAGATTTGCGTGGCGATGGAGTTTGGTGCCTCGGCGCAGGATCTGGCCATGACCTGCCACGCGCATCCCACCTATTCCGAGGCGGTGCGCGAGGCGGCGCTTGCTTGTGGTGACGGGGCAATCCACGCGTAAAGGGCCGAGATACGTTGCGCCGCATGCGCCTCCATTGGCAAGCTGTGGTTCTCCGATGAAGGCGGGCCGTCTCGCGTTTATCGTTATCGCTGGGTTTCTCGCGGGGTTGGGCGGCCATATAGCCGTTGATCGTCTGACCTTTGACCGGGCGGACCGCATCGCCGATGTCTTTCAGGCGCTTTGTCTCGGTGCCAATGACACTGACTCTGGCGCTCTCGGACTGCATCCACGCCTAGGCTATGCTGGGGAGTGGGTGGATACACGGTCGCGTACCTTGATAGTCCACAATGGGAGCGGGTGCTCGGTTAATGCCTTTGACGCGCATAACCTGTCGTCGTCCGAGGTCGGTGCCCTTGTTACGCGCATTGAGCGGGTCGTCGCACGGGACTTTCCCGCGCTGACGCTTGAACCCGACACAAACCCGGATGATGCAACTTTGGAACGGTTTTGGATGAGCGGCGACTTCAGAGCGCCGGATAGATGGGGTATCATACTCTAAGCGTTTCTACCGACCTCACCCGACGGATCAACCATGTTGAGATATGCGCCCCCGCTACGCGATGCCAAGGTAGTGGAATGAAAATGCCATACTCACCCCTCGTATCGGTGATCATCCCGGCCTTTCGGGCGGGCAGCACAATGCCCGCCTCCGTCACGGGTGAGGGACAGGGATATGACGGCCTGCCCGATCCAGGGCTCACCTCAAAGCATGACATGGCCCCAATCCGTTACGACGCGCCACGCGGCCCAAAGTCTCATTCCGCGGGCGATATCGTTCTTTTCGGCTTTTTCGGCTTGCATAGACGCCGGATTACGTTCCGAAACGGTACCAGATAAAGCTTTGCGCAGCTGTTCAATTCCTCTGGATTCATGCCGGCCACCCCGAAGCGCACATCCCGGTTATCCTCAGGCAGTTCATAGGTATTGAAGATCACGTCCCAAACCGGGAACATGAAAGCGAAGTTCTTGTCGATGTGATCCGGATGACAACTGTGATGCACATGGTGGTGCGCCGGAGAGGGAAATACCTTCGACCAGATGCCGGGCCAGCGCAGCCAGATATGCGAGTGCCGCAGGTTGTAACCCATGACGTTGAACAGAAACATCAGAAACGGTACGCCAAGCACCGACGGCATGCTCGGCAGATATCCCAGAAGCTGAGCAGCGGCCCCCATGAAAATGCCGTTCCAGGCCCCTAGACTGACTAGATAGACAAGGTTGTCGATGGGATGCTCACGAAAATTCGACATCGGATGCATCACTTCGGAGCTGTGATGGACCTTGTGAAACTCCCACAGGATCGGACTCTTGTGCTGAAGATAGTGGATCGTATAGGCGATGAGATCGGACAGGACGAAAAACCCGACCATATAGCCAAAAGCAATGATGTAGGCCCCCGGCCCGGATCGGAGATCACCAATGCGCGCCGTCTCGGCAAGGTTCTCCCCGCCGGTCACCAACGCATAGGCCCATGCGGAACTTCCCGCCATGACGCCGAACAGCAGGAAATGACCAATGAGCTTGTGAAAGAAGAAGTACCGCACGTCCAGCCAAGCTGACGGGTGCGACCAGACGCGCTTGGGCACGAGAAAGCTCACGAAAGACGAGACATCCTCCGCGTCATCATGCCTGCGCCAAGCGTGGGCCTTGTAGACGACATAGGCAAAGCCGATCGCAGTCAGGAGATAGAGCGCGAAGAGCCGTTCACCCGGCGACCAGAAGAAAGCCAGAAAATGAAGCAGATAGTTTACGTATAGCGCCAAAAGATCCGTCAGATATCCCATATACCTCAACCCTGCATTCCGATGTCATGAGGGACCGTCGCAGCAGGATGCGCGTTTTATGTGAACAAATTGTGGAAATCTGCGGGCTGCGCTCTGCTCAGACGGCATCCAGATCAAACCCTGCCTCACGCATCAGCGCGTTTGAAGCGCCTTCAATCTCATGCTCGAGCTGTTCCATGAAAACATTTCGGTCCAGGCCCGTTTCGATTGGTGCCAAAAACTCCACGACCGCCAGCCCCGGTTTGCGATAGATCCCCCGCTTGGGCCAGAACACGCCGACATTGGTGGCGGCAGGCACGCAGGGCACCCCCATTTGTTCATAAAGGACACCGGTTCCTATCTTGTAGGGCACCTTGGTTCCGGGGGCGACACGGGTGCCTTGGGCATAGATGATCAACTGCCCGGGGGTTTGCGCGCCGCGCGCCACGTCCTCGACCATTTTCTTGATAGCCGCCCCACGCTTGCCGCGATCAACTGGAACACACCCGATCCGCATTCCATAGAGACCGATCACCGGGGTCCACAAAATTTCGCGCTTCATGATGAAACGCCCGGTCGGCAATTCGCTGAAAATCAGCAGAATATCGAGAAAGGATTGGTGCTTGGCAGCGATCAGAACCTGCCCGTCGGGTGGCGTGCCGCGCACCTCGGTCCGCAGCCCCACCATCCAGCAGGCCGTCCAGCGCACCCAATGGCAATAGGCCTTGCACCCGGCCAGAGCCCCTTTTCGGCTGAAAATCGCGGCGGGCATGTAGAGTAACCCAAAGACAGGCAGCATCAGATACATCTGCGCGATAAAGACAAGAGAGCGCAGCCATTGAACGGCATATCTCATGGTAGTTCCTTCAAGCTGCGGTGTGCTGCAAGGCGCGTTGCCGCGAACGCGACTCCCGCCGCCAGTGGCGGAATGATCAGCGGCCAGATCCAGTGCCATCCTTGGAAACCAAGACCGGTAAGAAAACCGCCTTCAATCTGTGCCCGAGGCAAAAGCAAAATTGCACCGCATCCCAGAACCACTCCGACGCAGGCGCCTCCAAGTGCTCGCAACGTAAATCGTCGCACGAAAGCCCGCGCGATATAGACATCCTGTGCGCCCACCAGCCGCAGCACACTGATCACTTGCGAATTGGCCGCTAATGCGGCGTTTGCGGCTAGGGTGATCATCGCTCCAACGGCCCCGCCAATAAGGATCATCGAGATCCAGCCCAAAAGCCTGAGCCGGCTGGCAGCGCGCACCAGAGGTTGCCGCCAACGCGTATGATCATCCAACATGGCGCCAGGCACTTCTGCGCTGAGGCGTAGACGCAGGCCGTCAGCATCAAATCCGTCCCCAGTCTCGATCACCTCGATCAACCTCGGAATCGGCAAATCCTCAATCGGCAAATCAGGACCAAACCACGGTGCCAACAGAGCCGCTTGTTCTTCGTCAGTCAGGGCGCGAGCCCGCTCCACACCAACGGTCGTCTCGAGCAAACGTAGAGCGGCTGCCGTCTGCGCGTCCATCTGACCTTCAGGAGCAGAGATGCGCACCGTAGCCGTGCGCGCCAATTCATTTCCCCAGCGATCCGCCAAACGGCCTGTCGCCAATGACAACGCCAATGCGAAGACCGCGAGAAATGCCATCACCGCCGCGCTAAAGAGCGTAAGCCAAGCCGTGAACCCGGTGGGCGGCACCACTCTGTCAGATTGACGATCTGTTAGCAGGAATGCGGTCACTTGCGAAAAATCAAGCTTCACAGATCCGCTCCTGCGAGTTGCAACTTGCGCGATGCGATCCGCAGGACCCGTGCCTGCACATGTGTCTTGGCAGCACGGATGAGGGCCAGATCATGGGTCGCAATGAGGATTGTCTTTCCCATCCGGTTCAGTTCGATCAACAGGCGCAAGAGGCGCTGCGACATTTCCCAGTCAACATTGCCCGTAGGCTCGTCTGCCAGTACCACATCCGGTGACATGATCACCGCACGAGCCAAGGCTGCGCGCTGTCGCTCGCCGCCCGAGAGCTCAGGTGGCAGAGCATTCGCCCGCTCCTTGAGACCGACCCAGCCGGTCAACTCGCGCAGATTGGCATCCTCAGCCAAAAGATCGCGCCCCGACACAGCCAAGGGCAAAGCGATGTTTTCTGACACGGTGAGATGATCGAGAAACTGGCAATCCTGATGCACCACGCCGATCCGCCGCCGCACCATGGCGATATCGTCGCGCTCCATCTCGCGACGTTCCTGACCAAACAAACGTACCTGCCCTGCTGTTGGAACCAAGGCCCCATAACATAATTTGAGCAGTGTCGTCTTGCCCGATCCCGACGGCCCCGTCAGGAAATGAAATGATCCGGGGCTGAGCGACAGCGACACGTCCGCCAGCAACTCGCCACCCCCATAGCTATAGGCCACGTTCTCCAGCTCAATCACCGCTGCCCCCTTGTCACTCTCAGCCCCTAAATGCCCCAGAGGCCACACATGTGCAATGATCCTGCACGTGATTCGCTTTGTCCTTTTCCGAAAGCCCAGAACGGCCTATGGTGACGCGCAATGATAGGGGCCGGACAACGGCAGCAAGAAGCAGGTGGCAGAATGAGGCTGATTTGCCCAAATTGCGGAGCACAGTATGAGGTGCCCGACGAGGTGATCCCGACGAGCGGTCGAGATGTGCAATGTTCCAATTGCGGCGACACCTGGTTTCAGCATCATCGGTCGCACACGCCAGTTGCATCCAGTGCTGACGACTTGGGCCCCTCGCCCCTAGAAGAGGATGTGGCTCCGACTGCCCCGCTGTCCGAGAAACTAGATGAAGACGAGCATCCAGACGACTATTATGACGAAGACGATATTTCGCGGGATGAACCAGACTCAGGTGGCGCGCATCCCGTGCGGCGCGGCGTGGATCCTGCGGTCGCCGATATCCTGCGACAGGAGGCCGAGCGCGAGCGACAGGTCAGATCATCGGCAGGTGGGATCGAGACACAGCCTGACCTAGGCTTGTCAGATCCCGAAATTTCCGAAGACGAGCGTACACGACAAGCACGCGCCCGAATGGAACGTTTGCGCGGAGCTTCAGGTGCCTCGCCCTCACCCGAGATCGAGAAACAGGATACACATGCGAGCATTGACCCGTCCTCACGCCGCAATCTGCTGCCAGATATCGAAGAGATAAATTCGTCTCTCACCTCCTCGGGGGACAGATCTGATGCGCCTATGATGCCGATCCCCGACGAGATTGAACTACCAGTCCGAAGCGGTGGGTTTCGTAGCGGCTTTCGCCTTGCGATCATAACATTCGCGCTTGCGGCTTTGGTGTATGTGTTTGCTCCGCGTCTTGCCACCACACTCCCCTCCATGGAGGCCCCTCTTGCGCAATATGTGGATGCGGTGAACATGGCGCGACTGTGGGTGGCATCGGCGGTCAACGCAACGTCCGGTTGGCTCTCCGACATGTCAGCGCCGTCCGGCTAGGACAATCACTTCTCCAGTCGCGACACGCTGGTTCAGGGTCTTGACCTCGACCCTCAGTCGGCGCATGTCCCCTGCATGCACCCCAGAGGAGTTCTGCCATGAGCCTCAATCGTTCGATCAAGATCGCCCCCTCCATCCTCTCGGCGGATTTCGCCAACTTCGGGGCCGAGATCCGCGCCATCGAAGCCGAGGGCTGCGATTGGGTTCATGTCGATGTGATGGACGGGCATTTCGTGCCCAACCTAACCTTTGGCCCGCCGCTCTGCGCCGCCATCCGCCCGCATATCAAGACGGTGATGGACGTGCATCTGATGATCTCCCCGGTCGATCCCTATATCGACGCCTTCGCGCAGGCCGGGGCCGATATCCTGACCGCGCATCTTGAGGCGGGGCCGCATATCCACCGCACCTTGCAGGCCATTCGTGGTGCGGGGTGCAAGGCGGGTCTGGCGCTCAATCCCGGCACAGGGATCGACGCGGTTGACCATCTGCTCGACATGGTGGATCTCATCTGCGTGATGACGGTGAACCCCGGCTTTGGCGGGCAGAAGTTCATTCACAGCCAGATCGACAAGGTCAAGCGGCTGCGCGCTATGATCGGCGACCGGCCCATCCATATTGAAATCGACGGCGGCATCACCACGGAAACCGCCCCGCTGATGGCGGCGGCCGGGGCGGATGTGCTGGTGGCGGGATCTGCGGTCTTCAAGGGCGGCAGTGTCGACAATCCCGCCGTCTACGGCGAGAATATCCGCGCGATCCGTCGCGCAGCAGAGGCGGCAACCGGTGCCATGGCATGAGCCGTGCGGTCGTTTTCGACCTTGACGGCACATTGATCGACAGCGCGCCGGACATCCACGCCGCCGCCAACCGATTGATGGTGCAGAATGGGTTTGATCCCTTCGCACCCGAAGAAACACGAAGCTTCATAGGCAGCGGGGTGCCGCATTTCATCAGCTGCTGCCTGACGGCGCGTGGGCGGGCGGGGGATGGCGCGTTGCGCGCCCGCCTGATCGAGGACTTCATCGCCGATTATGAAACCGCCGTGACCTTGACCACGGTCTATCCGGGTGTGATGGGCGCGCTCGACGGGCTGGCCGGGGCCGATCTGGCGCTTGGTCTCTGCACCAACAAGCCCGAGGGTCCGGCCCATTCGATCCTCGCACATCTGGGGCTGGCCGGGTATTTCCCGGTGATCATCGGCGGCGACAGCCTGACCTTGCGGAAACCTGACCCGGCGCCGCTTCAGGCCACGGCCGCAGCGCTTGGTGCGCGGGATGTGGTTTTTGTCGGCGACAGCGAGGTCGATGCCGAAACGGCGGCGCGGGCGGGCGTGCCCTTTGTTCTCTACACGGAGGGCTATCGCAAGGGACCGATCGAGCAGATCGCCCATGACCGGGCCTTTTCCGATTTCGCCGACCTGCAGGAGCTGATCACTGACCTCTTGTCCTGAGGGGACTTGCACGGGCATACTAGTCCCATGCGAACCCGTTTGACCACGGCCCTAGGCCTGACCCATCCCATTCTCTGCGCGCCGATGGCCTTTGCTGCCGGGGGGCGGCTGGCGGCGGCTGTGACCCATGCGGGGGGGCTGGGCCTGATTGGCGGGGGCTACGGAAATGCCGACTGGCTGGACGGGGCCTTTACCGAGGCCGGGAATGCGCGAGTGGGCTGCGGTTTCATCACCTGGAAAATGGCTGAAAACCCTGCGGTTCTGGATCAGGTTCTGGCGCGCGAACCGGCGGCGCTCTGCCTTTCATTTGGCGATCCGACCCCGTTTGCGCCAAGGATTGCCGACGCCGGCGTGCCGCTCATCTGTCAGGTTCAGACCCTGCGTGATGCGCAGCGCGCTACGGAGTGCGGCGCGCAGATCATCGTGGCGCAGGGGTCCGAGGCGGGTGGCCATGGCGAGCGGCGCGGCACGATCACGCTGGTGCCCGAGGTGGCAGATTGGCTTGCTGGTCGCGCGCCCGAGGTGCTCTTGCTTGCGGCAGGGGGCATTGCTGATGGGCGGGGATTGGCCGCCGCTCTCATGCTGGGGGCTGATGGCGTGCTCATCGGCTCGCGCCTCTGGGCTTCGGCTGAGGCGCAGGTATCCGAGGCCATGACCGAGGCGGCGATTTCGGCGACCGGGGATCAGACGATCCGCTCGACGGTGATGGATGCGGCGCGCAATCTACGTTGGCCCGCGCGGTATACGGCGCGCGTGCTGCGCAATGCGGTGACGGATCGTTGGCATGACGATCCCGATGGTTTGCGCGAGAATATTGCTGCCCGGGCCGATTGGGCAGAGGGCTGGACCACAGGTGACCCCGAGAGCGCCAACACGTTTGTTGGCGAAGCGACGGGGTTGATCCATGACCGCCCGCCGGTCGCCGACATCATCACGCGCATGGTCGAAGAGGCAGAGGCGTTGCTCCGGCGCGCGCCGGGCTGGGCCTGATGGCGTTGGTTGACCGCCTGCACGCTGAAATATTGGCGCGGCGCGACGATCTGATCGCGCTCACGCAGGACCTGATCCGCATTCCCACGCTAAATCCCCCCGGCGAGAATTACCGCGAGATTTGCGACTATCTCGACCGCCGCCTGCGTGCGGCAGGGTTCGCGACAGAGCTGATCCGCGCCCAAGGCGCGCCGGGCGACAGCGGCCGGCATCCGCGCTGGAATATCGTGGCGCGGCGCGAAGGTGCGCGCCCCGGCCCTTGCGTGCATTTCAACAGCCATATCGACGTGGTCGAGGTGGGTCACGGGTGGAGCGTCGACCCCTTTGGCGGGATCGTGATCGACGGCAAAATCTATGGGCGTGGTGCCTGCGACATGAAGGGGGGGCTCGCGGCGAGTATCATCGCGGCAGAGGCGTTCATCGCCACCTGTCCCGATTACGCCGGAGCGATCGAGATCAGCGGCACGGCGGACGAGGAATCAGGCGGCTTTGGCGGCGTGGCCTATCTGGCAGAGCGCGGCTATTTCAGCCCCGGACGGGTGGATCACGTCATCATCCCCGAACCTTTGGGCAAGGATCGCATTTGCCTCGGGCATCGCGGCGTCTGGTGGGCCGAGATCGAGACCCACGGCGAGATTGCGCATGGTTCCATGCCCTTTCTGGGCGATTGCGCGGTGCGTCATATGGGGGCGGTGATCGCGCGGATGGAAGAGCATCTCTTCCCGGCATTAGCCGCGCGGCGCACCGAGATGCCTGTGGTTCCGGAAGGCGCGCGGCACTCCACGCTCAACATCAATTCCATTCATGGCGGCGAGCGAGAACAGGCGGCCGATTATACCGGCCTGCCCTCGCCCTGCGTGCCGGATCGCTGCCGGATGGTGATTGACCGGCGGTTTCTGATCGAAGAAAACATTGATGCGGTCGAGACAGAAATCCGCAACCTGCTGGAAACCCTGCGCACCGGCAGACAGGGGTTCGACTACACGATCCGCGAATTGCACCGCGTCCTGCCCACCATGACCGACCGCGATGCGCCGGTGGTGGGGGCGGTGGCGCGGGCAGTGGCTCAGGTGTTTGGCCATGCCGCGGATTACGTGGTCAGCCCCGGCACCTATGACCAGAAACATATCGACCGGATCGGACGGCTGAAGAATTGCATCGCCTATGGTCCCGGCATCCTCGATCTGGCGCATAAGCCGGATGAATATGTGGGAATCGAGGATATGGATCAGTCCGCGCTGGTGATGGCGCTTGCGCTTGTGGAGCTGCTGGGGCCGTGAATTCAATGTTCTGCAAATACTCAACACGTGCGCAGGCCGCAGGCACAGGAATTTGAGTATTTATGGAATGATGAAGCCGCTCAGCTGCCGATTGCAATATTGTCGATCAGGCGCACCCCCGCGAGCCAAGCGGCGGCGAAGAGCCTGGCGGGGCGTGTGGGGGCCGCTAAGGCCGACAGATCGTCTTGGGCCCGCAGGTCCAGATAATCGACCCCGGTAAAACCCGCTCGGTCCAGCCGCGCTATTGCCTCGGCCTGTAACCCGTCAAACTCCGACCCCGCGCGCAGCCCTTCGACGATCTGCTCCATCACCTCATGCAGCACGGGCGCCGTGGTGCGGGCGCGGTCCGACAAAAGCAGGTTGCGCGAGGCCATGGCCAGACCGTCAATCTCGCGGATCGTCGGGCAGCCATGTACGGTGATTGGAATATCCAGATCCGCCGCCATCCGGCGCACGACCATCAGTTGCTGATAGTCCTTTTCGCCAAAAAAGGCGTCGGTGGCCGCTGTCTGGGTAAAGAGCTTGGTCACGACCGTGGCCATTCCGTCAAAATGTCCGGGGCGATAGACGCCCTCCATCACATCGGTGAGACCGGCCACCGAAACCGTGGTGGCGAAATGCGCCGGATACATCTGATCGCCCGCCGGCACCCAGAGGGCATCCACCGCGAAGCGCTCCAGCTTGCGTGCGTCCTCGGTCTCAGTCCTTGGGTAGTTCTTGAGGTCTTCGGGATTGTTGAACTGCTTGGGATTGACAAAGATGGTCACCAGCACCCGGTCGCAGCGCGCCTTGGCCGCCGCCACCAACGACAGATGCCCGTCATGCAGCGCGCCCATGGTGGGCACCACGCCAATCGTCTCGCCCGCAAGAATCCAAGGCCGGGTGGCCGCACGCAATGCGCCAACGTCGCGCAGAATGGGCGCGCTCATCCGCGAGGAGCCTTGTCGGCAAAGGTATGTTCGGGCGCGGGGAATGTCCGTGCGCGCACCTCGGCGGCATAGGCCGCGATGGCGGCCTCGCCCTCTGCGCCCAAACTTGCATAGCGCTTGACGAATTTCGGTTTGAACGCGGTGAAAAGCCCCAGCATGTCATCGACCACGAGGATTTGCCCGTCACAGCCCACCGAGGCGCCGATGCCGATGGTCGGAATGGGGATTTCGGCGGTGATGCGGTCGGCGAGCGTGGCTGTGACCTTTTCCAGCACCACCGAAAAAGCCCCCGCCGCGCTGACGGCGCGGGCATCGGCCAAGAGCGTCTCGGCGGCATCGCCGCGCCCCTGAACCTTATACCCGCCAAGCGTGTTGATGGATTGCGGCGTGAGGCCAATATGCGCCATCACCGGCACGCCGCGCGCCACGAGAAAGGCGATGGTGTCGGCCATGTGCCGCCCACCCTCAAGCTTGACCGCCGCAGCACCCGTCTCTCGCAGGATACGAGCCGCGTTGCGAAAGGCCTGCTCCGGGCTTTCCTCGTAAGAGCCGAAGGGCATGTCGATCACCAGCATGGCGTGGCTGAGGCCGCGCGCGACCGCCTGACCGTGCAGGATCATTATCTCCATCGTCACACCGAGGGTCGAGGGCAGGCCGTGCACCACCATTCCCACGCTGTCGCCCACCAGCACGAAATCGCAATGGTGGTCCATCATGCGCGCCATTGGCGTCGTATAGGCCGTCAGGCTGACGATTGGCGCGCCGCCTTTCATAGCACGGATGTCATCCGGCAGAGGGGCAGTCTTGTTGGCAGTGGCGCTCATAGGCTTAATTCCGGTCATTTCTGCATTGCGGCGCACGCTACCAATCCTTGTCAGAGAAATCCACACCTCTGTTTTCGTATGCGATCCGGCGCGACGTCGCTTTCGTGCGGCGTTGCGTCGGATGGGCAGCGCGCGGATTGGCAGGATTGATAAACATCCGCGCAACTCAAGTCACCCGAAGGGAGTCGCACGTCATGAAAACCCAGGTCAAAGCCCTCGTCGTCGGCGGTGGGGCCGTTGGCACCTCGATTGCCTATCATCTGGCCAAGGCCGGGTGGGAGGATGTCATGCTGCTGGAGCGCGACGAGCTGACCTCTGGTTCGACGTGGCATGCGGCCGGACTGCTGCCTCTCTTCAACATGTCGTTTGCGACCACGCATATTCACAAGTATTCGGTCGATTTCTACAAGACGCTGGAGGCCGAGACCGGGCTCAATGCTGGCTTTGCCGTCGTGGGCAACCTGCGCATGGCGCAGACAGACGAGCGGATGGATGAGTATAGGCTATATGCTTCAACTGCCGAGACCTGCGGCGTTCCCTACGAATGGCTGACACCTGATGAGATCAAGGCGCGGTGGCCGCTGATCAATACCTCTGACCTCAAGGGCGCGCTCTATCACAACACCGACGGCTATATTAACCCCGCCGATGTGACGCAGGCGATGGCCAAGGGCGCGCGCCAGCGGGGCGTGATGATCGAGCGCAAGTGGCAGGCGGATGCGTTTCATTGGACGGGCAGCGCGTGGGAAGTGACCTGCACCAAGATGGTGGAAAAGGGTGGCAATCTGGTGCCGTCGGACGAGCAGATCGTCATCACGGCCGAGCATGTCGTGACCGCAAGCGGCAACCATGCGCAGACCACCGCCAAGAAGCTGGGCATCAAGATCCCGGCAATCCCCGTTGAGCATCAGTTTGTCGTGATGGATCAGGACCCGGCATTGGTCGAATTCCGCAAGAATGGCGGCAAGGAGCATCCTGTGGTGCGCGATGCCGATGCGCAGAGCTATGTGCGCGAAGAGCGCGGCGGCTGGATTCTTGGTGTTTATGAGAAAAACGCCCCCGCCTGTTTTGAGTATGGCGTGCCGGACAGTTTCCGCGCCGACCTGTTCCCGCTAGCACTGGAGCGGATCGAAGAGCAGTATATGGCGATGATCCACCGCATCCCGTCCTGTGAGGAATCGGGGCTCAAGGATGATTTCAACGGCCCGATCTGCTATACGCCCGATGGTAACCCGCTGGTCGGTCCCGCACCGGGGCTGCGCAACATGTGGCTGGCCGAGGGCTTCAGCTTTGGCATCACCGCCGCAGGCGGCACCGGCTATTACCTCGCGCAGTTGATGGTCAATGGCGAGGCCGAGATCGACATGGCGAGCCTTGATCCCAAGCGCTATTCGTCGAACTGGATGACGACCGAGTTTGCCGCGCGCAAGAACGAAGAGTGCTACGATCACGTCTATATCCTGCACCACCCGGATGAAGAGCGCCCGGCCTGTCGCCCGCTGCGCACCGCGCCCGCTTATGACCGGCAAAAGAAGCGCGGCGCGCAATTCGGTTTCGTCAATGGCTGGGAACGTCCCAACTATTACGGGCCTCTCGATGCGCCCGAAAACTTTGACCACGATGCCCGCAGTTTTCGGCGCGGCGGCTGGTGGCAATATGCGGTGGAAGAGGCGCGCGCGATCCGTGAGGGCGTGGGCCTGATCGACGCCACCGCGTTTTCCAAACATATGGTCAAGGGGCCGGGGGCGACCGCCTTCCTTGATTGGTTCACCTGCAACAAACTGCCCAAGGTGGGCCGCATCAACCTGACCTATGCGCTGACTGAGCATGGCACGACGCGTACGGAATACACCATCGTGCGCCTCAAGGAGCATGAATATTACCTCGTCTCTGCCGGGGCTTGGACGGAATACGATGCCGATTACCTGCGCAAATCCGCCGAGGATATGGCGGCAGAATTCGGCTATGTCGAAATTCAGGACGTCACGACGCAATGGGGGGTCTTTGCCATCGCCGGGCCGAAATCGCGCGCGGTGCTCACTGAGGTGATCAAAGATGCCGATCCGGCAACTGCGCTCAGCAACAAGCGTTTCCCGTGGCTCTCGGCGCAGCGAATCGAATTGGGCATGTGCCCGGTCAATGCCATCCGCGTCGCCTATACCGGCGAGTTGGGTTGGGAATTGCATCACCCGATCGAGATGCAGGCCTACCTCTTCGACCTGCTGGAAAAGGCAGGTGAGAGGCACGGAATGAAGCTGGTGGGGGCCCGCGCGCAGAACTGGCTGCGGCAGGAAAAGAGCTATCGCGCCTTTGGCAACGAACTGGGCCGCGACGCCACCCCGCTCGAGGCCGATCTGCCGCGCTTTGTCGATCTGGACAAGGAGTTCCGTGGCAAGGCCCGGATGGTCGAAACCGGCGTGCGCGTGAAGTGCTGCACGCTTCTGATCGACGGGCCGAGCGATGCCGATCCCTGGGGTCGTGAAGTGCTCTATACGCCCGAGGGCGAGCGCGTGGGTCGCCTGACCTCGGGCGGTTATTCTGTGGCCTTCGGGAAATCCATCGGCATGGGCTATGTCAAACCTGAACAGGCGGTTGAGGGCACCAAACTCAAGGTCAAGATGCTCGATCAGCTCTGGGATGCGGTCGTGACCTGCGACAGCCCCTATGACCCGAAGAACGAGACGATCCGCAAGGACAGCTAAGAAAACAAAGGGGGTGCCATCCGGTGCCCCCTATTTCCAATGAGCGCCAAGCCATCTTTGCCAATCTGCGGCCGTTCCGGCAAAGACGTTGATGTCCACACCGCCCTCGACCCCCGGCACAACTCCGCTTCCCGTATATTGCCAAAAGGTCCAGCGCTTTCCGGGATAAACCTTGTCCGGTGTTTGCGCGACTGAACGCAGCCAGAATTCGACACCCTCGAGCTGTCCGATACCCGTCTCACGGTAGAATTCCGGCGTGGTGTAGATGATCGGGCGCTGTCCGAAATGACGCTCCACGATATCCAGGAATATCCGCGCCTGACGCCGCACCTCTGCCCCCGGTGGGCGCACCACGCAGGTCGGCGAAAACGGGTTCCATTCCATGTCAAGCACGGGGGGCAATGCGCGGCCCCGGCGCGGCACATTCTGGATGAACCACTGCGCCTGCACCTCAGGCGGCGTGCAGAAATAATAAAAATGATAGGCTCCGCGCGGAATGCCCTCACGTGCGGCCAACTGCCAGTTACGGTCGAATTGCGCATCCTTGAGATCGCCGCCCTCGGTAGCCTTGATAAAGGCAAAGGCCACCCCGGCCAGAAATACACGCGGCCAATCAATCTCGTTCTGAAAGCGCGCCACGTCGATGCCATGCACAGGAAACGCGGAGGGGCCGCGCGGGCCGAAATCGACCGGCGCATAATCGCCGAACCGCTCGGTTGCAAACGCTGGCAAGGATAGCAGCATCAACACGACTAACGCACGGAACATCGCAATACCTGTTTCTGGCAGCATTCCGATCAGCCTACCGCAAACGGGCCGCCAAGGGCAGCCCGTTCAATCCCAGATGCCCGGTTTAGCGCATAAATTTCCCAAGGATATCGTCCAAGGGCGAACCATCCCCATCTTCATCAAACATTTTCAACAGGTTGGACATATCCGGGCCGCCCGCCTCGCCCTTGGAGGAACCGCCCAACAAGCCGCCGATCATGCCCATGAGGCCCCCACTGGAGGCTTGCCCGCCGCCCGAAAAGGCCTGCATCAACCCGTCAATCTGACTGTCGGGCATCTGCTTTTGCAAGCCGCCCTGTGCCATCGCAGCGAGTGCCGGAAGAAATTGGCTGACCTTTGTCATGTCCACTCCGGCACGTTGCGCCGCCTCTTGCGCCAAGCCTTCGGCCTCTTGCCGCCCGCCCATCAGCTGTTCGAGAAAGGCCATGCCCTGTGCCTGACCTTGCGGGCTTGCTGCGGCCTCAGCGTCCTCGAACATCGGCGCCTGATCCTCGCCGCGCAGGGCATCAAGGACATTCTCAATGCCGCCTTGCTGCGCGCGCTGCTTGGCGGCTGATCCGATGGCTGGGGCCAACATCTGCGTCAACTGGTTCGCCGTGCTTTGATCAAGACCAAGTTGCGCCGCGAGTTGCCCAAGGCCCTGACCGCCCTGCGCCTGCTGTAGTAGTTTCATGATAGACATCGCTCAAACTCCCTGCACTGACTAAACCTGACATTCAGCCAAACATGATTCCTCATCATGACAAAGGGGAAGATTTGGCCGTCTCACTCTCTCATGGTCAGTTTTCCGCCAGTTCATCGAAACAGGCGAGCGCCTTGGCGGCATACATCATCGCAGGACCACCACCCATCTGGATCGACATGGACAGGACGTCGCCCACCTCTTCGCGGGTGGCACCCGTGCGAATGAGCGCCTCCATATGCAGGGCAATACAGGGTTCGCATTTGGTGGCAACTGCGATGCCGAGGGCCACGAATTCCTTGACCTTGAAGTCAAGCGTGCCGCCTTCCTTGACGGCCTTGCCCAACCCGCCAAAGGCGCGGGCCGTGTCGGGAATGAGCGCATTGAGCGCGCGCAATTCTTGCCGGGTGGTGTCGATCTTGTCTGGCCAACTCATTGGCTTGCCTTCCATGCTGGTTTCTGTCCCGGCAGAGACCATGCCGCATCGCCCGTGGCCTTGATTCAGATCAGGCGGGGCGTTCGGAGATCAAGAGGACATTGTTGGCAGGCATCGCGCGGGTGTCGATCAGGATCAATCCCGCCGTGCGCAGCCAGGTCTGGACATCCTCCAGATCCTTGTAGCCGATGGCGAGGTCCTGCGCGATGAGGCTCGCGTGAAATCGGGCGTCGCCCTCGGATGTGGCCTGTCCAGACCGCAGGAACGGTCCGTAGAGGGCAAACCGCCCGCCAGGCGCAAGGGCAAAAGCCACCTCTTGCACCAGTGTTTGCGCCTCTGGTGTCGTGATGAGATGCAACAAGTTTATGAGCACGATCAGGGCGCGGCCACCCTGCCCCGCGCCCCAACCCGGTTTGATCGCATTGAGCGCGATGGAGGCGCGCAGATTGGGTAAGCCAGCGTCCGTCACCCATGCGTCTATGCTTGCACGCCGCTCTGGATCAACCTCGGTCGGTTGCCAGTCGAGACCGGGCATTGCCTGAGCAAAGCCCACGGCATGCTGCCCCGTTCCGCTGGCAATCTCAAGCGCACGACCTGTCAGAGGGGCTATCTCGGCCAGTGCTTGGGTGATTGCTGCTGCGTTACGTTCTGCCGATGGCGCGTGCAACTTGGCCCCGTCGCCGGGATGCGTAACCGAGGCCGTGGGAGGTAAGGTTCGGCGCTCCATCCGCTTAGGCCTCTTCGGTCCGGTCGGTGGCGGGGGGCGGTGCGGGGCTGAGGGCGGCAATACGCGCATAGAGTGCCGCGTCCATCTCGAAATCGAGGGCGGCCAGCGACGGCGCAATCTGGGCGGCAGAGCGGCCGGAAATGATCGGCACTGGGTGAGCCGGGTGCTGCGCCGCCCAAGCCACCGCGAGGGTCGCGGACTCCGTGCCCAACTCTTGCGCAATCTGGCCAAGGGCAAGGGTCGCCTCTTGCATCCAGCCCTGCCCATAGCGGATGGCGTAGCGTTCATTGCCCGTAAGCCGCCCAGTTTCGCCCCGCGCGTATTTACCGGTCAGCAACCCGCCGGCGAGTGGCGAATAGCCCGCCACCACCATCCCCTCGGAGGCGGCCATCGGCAGGATTTCAACCTCGGCCTGCCGTTTCACGAGACTATACATCGGTTGCAGGATCGAGATCGTGAGGTCGAAGCGCGCGGCGATGCAGGCAGCCTTCATCACCTGCCAAGCTGAGAAATTCGACAGGCCGACATGGTCTATCTGACCACGCGCGCGCAACTCGGCAAAGGTTTCCAGCGTTTCCTCCAGCGGTGTATCGGGATCAAAGCGGTGCAGGTAGAGGATCTCGACCTTGTCCATACCAAGACGTTGGCGGGAGATATCGAACTGCGCGAGGATGTTTTCGCGCCCCGCCCCGCCGGAATAGCCGACCTTGGTGGCGATGATCAGCCGGTCGCGATGCGGTACCGCGAACCGACCCAAGAGAGTTTCCGCGGCCCCATCCGTATAAAGATGGGCAGTATCGAAATGCGTGATGCCTGCGTCAAGGCAAACGTCAAACATGGCCCGCGATGCGGCCTCGTCCGCGGCATCGCCGAATTGCATCGTACCAAAGGCAAAGTGGCTGGCCGGGGTTCCATCGGGGGAGGTGATGTGTGTTTTCATACGGCAGAGATTGCCACGCAGATGCGGCAAAGAAAAGCTGTCACCTTGCATGTTGAAGAGTGGGGCCTTAGGCGGGTAAGGATGACTGATATCGCCGCAAGGAGCGCCACCGCATGAAAATGCATGAAACCTTCATCAAGCCGATGCACCCTGAGGGGCGCAAGTTCGTGGCGATCTTTGCGCTCGTCACTCTCGGGCTTTTCATGATCTGGGATGTTCTGGGCTGGATCGGCGCGGGCCTCACCGTCTGGTGCTACTATTTCTTTCGCGACCCCGAGCGCGTGACTCCAGAACGCCCCGGCTTGATCATCAGCCCAGCCGATGGGATTGTGTCCCTGATTGAACCGGCAGTGCCACCCACCGAGTTGGGACTACCTGCCACTCCTCTGACCCGTGTAAGCGTGTTCATGAGCGTCTTCAACTGCCACATCAACCGCGCGCCCGTCGCTGGCAGGGTCAGCGCTGTCGCGTATCGCCCCGGCAAGTTCTTCAACGCCTCGCTCGACAAGGCGAGCGCGGATAACGAACGCAACGGCGTGGTAATCGAGATGGCGGATGGACGGCTCTTGCCTGTGGTACAAATCGCAGGTCTCGTGGCCCGGCGGATTGTCTGTTTCGTAAAGCCCGGCACGCATCTTGGACGCGGGGAACGCTTCGGTCTGATCCGCTTTGGCTCACGTCTTGATGTCTATCTGCCCGAAGGCGTGTCTCCAAGTGTGCGCGTAGGTCAGACCATGGTCGCCGGCGAAACCGTGATCGCGGAGTTGGACAAATGACCCCAGAGCCGGAGCCGAAGGCACGCAAAGAGGTCACTCTGGCGCAACTCCTGCCGAACATGTTGACCGTTGCTGCGATCTGTGCGGGCGTCACGGCTATCCGGTTAGGTGTGCAGGGCGATTATGTGCGCGCGGTGCAGCTTTTGCTTATCGCTGGTGTGCTTGACGGTCTTGATGGTCGTCTCGCACGGCTCTTGCGGAGTTCGAGCGCCATGGGCGCAGAACTCGATTCGTTGGCGGATTTCGTCAATTTCGGCGTCGCCGCGCCGCTGGTGATTTATTATTGGGGTCTACAGGACACTCGTCAAGCGGGCTGGATTGCAGTGCTCTTCTTTGCAGTCTGCTGCGTGATGCGATTGGCGCGGTTTAACGTAAGCTCTAGGGAAGAGGGTGCCAAAGGCGGCTCCGGAGCCTATTTTCAAGGCTTGCCTTCCCCCGCAGGCGCGCTCCTGGCGATGCTGCCGATGTTTGTGACCTTTGCGGTTCCGGGACTACCACACCCTCCGGCTTTAATCGTTGGAATTTACATGGCCGGGGTCGGCCTCTTGATGATCTCGCCAGTACCGGTGTGGTCATTCAAACGGACCAAGATTTCGCGGGAGAATGTTAAATTCTTCCTTCTTGCCTTTGCTTGCGTGGCTGCCGCTCTCGTAATCTTCACTTGGGCTGCGTTGATCGTAATGTGTCTGGCCTATGTCGCAGTCGTAATCTGGGCGGCATTGGTCTGGTATCCCGGTGAAGGCTCTGACTGAAGAATTTGGAAAGGTTAGCAATGGATCTTGACGCGGTACGAAATTCCTACGCCCGATGGGCACCGGTTTATGACGCGACTTTCGGTCGGATAACCCATGCGGGACGTCGTGCCGCAGTGCGCCACATCAATGACCGTGGCGGTCATGTGCTTGAAGTCGGTGTTGGCACTGGTCTTTCCTTAGAGGCTTATGACCGTGCGGTGCGGGTGACTGGCATAGATTACAGCGAGGAAATGTTGCGCAAGGCGCGTGCGCGGGTGGCACGGCATGACCTTAACCATGTGGGCTCTCTGCATCAAATGGATGCGCGAACTCTGGATTTTGCGGACAACACCTTTGACATGGTGGCAGCGATGCATGTGCTTTCGGTCGTGCCTGAGCCTGAGGCAGTCATGTCAGAGATCGCGCGCGTGTTGCGCCCCGGTGGTCAGGTGATCATAACCAACCATTTCAAGCATGAACGCGGCGTGTGGGCAGGTTTGGCACGGGCGGCAGCGCCGCTCGAAAATCTGCTTGGGTGGCATTCGGATTTCGAGATCGAGAGCGTGTTGCAAGATCCGCGCCTTCGCGTGATCGAGCGCCGAGAGTTGCCACCAATGAGCATGATGACGCTCTTGGTCCTAGAGAAACGTTTAAACTGACGCCATACACAGGAAATAGAAGCCCCGCCTAGGCTGGCGGGGCCATGATGTTTTGGGTTTCAGCCACTCAGTTGGGGATCTCGCCAGTCAGCCCTTCGACGTAGAAATCCATGCCGAGCAGTGTGCCATCATCTGCCACAGCACCCTCTGCCAGCCAGACACTGCCATCTTGCTTGTTGAGCGGGCCGCTGAAGGGGTGATAGCTGCCGTCGGCCATGGCAGCCTTGAGCGCCAGCGCCTCTTCCTTCACCTCAGCGGGCACCGCATCGGAAATCTCACCAATGCCGACCATACCCGGCCCGATGCCGTCCCATGTCTGCGTGCTCTCCCAGGTGCCATCCATCACCGCCTGCGTGCGGGCGATGTAATAGGGCGCCCAGTTGTCGATGATCGACGACACGCGCGGGAACGGGGCGTATTCGCTCATGTCCGAGGCCTGCCCGAAGGTCACGACATTGCCCGCCTTTTCGGCGGCGGCCTGTGGGGCGGTGGAATCGGTGTGTTGCAGGATCACATCGGCGCCCTGCTCGATCAGCGCAGTGGCGGCGTCGGCCTCTTTGGCGGGATCAAACCATGTGTAGGCCCAGATGATCTTGAACTCGACATCCGGGTTGACCTTTTTCGCATGGATATAGGCCGAGTTGATACCGCGAATGACCTCGGGGATGGGGTAAGAGGCGATATAGCCCACGATGTTCGACTTGGTCATCTTGCCCGCGATATGGCCCTGCACCGCGCGCCCCTCGTAGAAACGGGCGGAATAGGTCGAGACATTGGGCAGCGTCTTGTAGCCGGTGGCATGCTCGAATTTCACATCCGGGAATTTCTCGGCCACCGCCAGCGTCGGCTCCATAAAGCCAAAGGAGGTGGTAAAGATCAGGTCCGCGCCCTGCAACGCCATCTGCGTGATCGCACGCTCGGCATCGGCACCCTCGGGCACGCTCTCTTGATAGACAGTTTCGACGGCATCGCCGAAATGCGCCTCGACGGCGAGGCGGCCCTTGTCATGCTCATAGGTCCAGCCGCCATCACCGATGGGGCCCACGTAGATAAAGCCGACTTTGGTCTTGTCCTGCGCCACGGCGGCGCTTGCCAGACCAAGCGCCAAGGCGGCAGAGGTCAGTAGATGCGTGAGTTTCATTCGGGGTCTCCCTGTTGTGATTTTTTGGTGTGATCTTTTGGTGTGATCTTATTGCGAGGCGTGAAAGATGCGGCCCAATGAGGCGGGCGCGCGGGATTTGTCTGCCGACATGATGACCAGCACGAGGATGGTGATCAAGTAGGGCGACATGGAAAGATATTCGACCGGAATGGCAAGGCCCGCAGCCTGCAGATTGAGTTGCAGCACTGAAACCCCGCCAAAAAGCCAGGCCCCCAGTAGAACCCGTCCGGCCTTCCAAGAGGCAAAGACCACCAGCGCCAGTGCGATCCAGCCCGCACCAGAGGTCATGCCTTCAGTCCATTGCGGCACACGAACAAGGCTCAGGTAGGCACCCCCAAGCCCGGCGCAAGCCCCGCCAAACAGGATCGCCAGAATACGGATGCGCACCACCTTGTAGCCAAGCGCGTGGGCGGCCTCATGGTTCTCGCCCACCGCGCGCAGGATCAGCCCGGCGCGCGTGTATTTCAAGAGCGCCCAGACCAGAGCCACAAGGGCCAGGGCAAAATAGACCATCAGGTCATGGGAAAAGAGCACCCTGCCGACCAAGGGCAGATCGCTCAGGATGGGCAGGTCGAGCCGCGCGGTTGGTGGTGGCTTTATCCCGACATAGCCTTGCCCAAGCAGGGACGAGAGGCCAAGGCCAAAGAGTGTCAGCGCAAGGCCACTCGCCACCTGATTGGCCAAAGCAAATTGCGTCAAAAGCGCGAAGAGAAGCGCCAGCACGGCCCCCCCTGCGGCGGCTGCGATAAATCCGACAAGCGGCGAGCCTGTATTCACCGCCATTGCAAAACCGCAGATGGCGCCCGTGATCATCATCCCCTCAACCCCAAGGTTGAGCACGCCTGCCCGCTCGACCACCAACTCACCCAAGGCCGCGAGCAGGATCGGGGTAGAAGCGACCATGAGCGAAGCCAGAAGCAGCACCGGATCAATAGAAGACAAGATCATCATGCCACCTCCGGTCGTGAGAGCCGGACGCGAAAATTGGTCAGCACGTCCACCGCCAACAGGAAAAACAGCAGCATCCCTTGAAAGAGTTGGATGGCGGCGGCGGGCAGGCCCATGTTGGATTGCGCCAACTCGCCGCCGATATAGGTCAAGGCCAACAGGGTGCCGGCCAAGAGAATACCTAAAGGGTGCAACCGACCCAGAAAGGCCACGATGATCGCAGTGAACCCATACCCAACGTTGAAATCAATGCTCACTTGACCAGCAGGTCCAGATACCTCGAACATTCCCGCCAATCCTGCCAAAGCGCCCGACGTGCCCAAACAGAACAGGATCAGCCGTGCAGAGCGCACACCCGCGAAACGGGCCGCCTTGGGAGCCTGACCCGCAAGCCGAATATGATAGCCCAAGATGTGACGACTGAGCAGGACATAGGCCAGTATCACCGCGATCATCGCAGCAACAACCCCCCAATGCATGCCTGTGCCGGTGATCAGTTCTGCATTATGGGCGCTCTCATACTGCCGTAAATTGCGTGACCCGGGGAACCCGCGTCCCTCAGGGTTCTTCATCAACCCGAGCGCCATCGCGGCCAGCAATTGCTCTGCTACATAGACCAGCATCAACGAGACAAGGATTTCATTGGTGCCAAATTTCAGCTTGAGAAGGGCCGGAATTGTCCCCCAAACCCAGCCCCCGATCGCGCCCGCGAGCACCATCAGTGGAAAGATTACCCAACTCTCTGTCGGATAGAACGCCAGCCCAACGCCCGCACCTGCGAGTGCGCCTACGATATATTGCCCCTCGGCTCCGATATTCCAAATGCCCGCGCGAAATCCGAGACTGAGGCCAATGGCGATGAGCACCAACGGAGCGCCTTTGATCAGAAGCTGTGGGCGGTAATAGAATGCAAACTCGCCAAAGAGCGGCTGCCAAAAAATTGTTGAGATTGCTTCAACCGGATCTTGCCCCAAAGCTGCAAAGAGCGCACCACCGGCAAGCATGGTGATCACCACCGCCAATATCGGCGTGACCCAGGTCCAGAGCCGCGAGGGCTGCGGGCGCTTTTCGAGCTTCAGCATGTGATCCCTGCTGTGCGTTCGGGCTCACGCAGGTTGAAGAAAGAGGACAAGTCTTGCCCTTTCATCGTTCTGTATACACTCAAATTTGACGGATCACACATGCGCCACCTCCATGCCATGTGCGCCACCCATCATCAATCCGACCGCCTCGACACTGAGGCCATGCGTGGACTGTATCTCGGACAGTCGTCCTTCATTCAATGCGCCGAACCGGTCAGAGATTTCCATCAGTTCATCAAGGTCCTGACTGATGCAAATCACGGCTGCGCCACCCGCCGCGAGATCCAGCAGCGCCTGACGGATCGCCGCTGCCGCTGCCGCATCAACCCCCCATGTCGGCTGGTTGACGACCAGAACCTCAGGTCGCTGCAAGACTTCTCTGCCGATAACGAACTTTTGCAAGTTTCCCCCGGACAAAGCCCGCGCAGCAGTGCTTGGTCCCGGTGTGCGGACGTCAAACGCCGAAATGATCCGCCGGGTAAAGGCCTCTGCCGCGCCCCATCTGAGAAAGCCGCGATGCATCAGATGCTCACGGGCAGCTGCCGTTAGGATCGCGTTTTCCGTCAGGCTCATATCAGGGGCCGCCGCGTGGCCCAGTCGTTCCTCTGGCGCGGTCAAAAGGCCAAGGACACGGCGCGCCGCCGGCCCCATTTGCCCGATGGGTTCCCCCCACAATCGGACTGCCCCCGCCGCGACCGGCATTTCACCCGAGAGCGCGGCAAGTAATTCATCCTGTCCATTGCCCGCGACACCACCAATTCCAAGTACCTCCCCGGCGCGGACTGCAAAGGTAACAGCTCTGAGGGACGTGCCAAACTGTCCCGTCGCTGCAACCGACAGGTCAGCCACTTCCAACGCGACGGCCCCCATCTCGCGATCGGTTCGAGCCGGAGCCGCAAAGGCTGAACCCACCATCATTTCCGCCATCGCGCGCGCGGGGGTGTCGCGCGGCACACAGGTCCCCACATTGCGCCCCTGACGCAGGATCGTGGCATGATCGCACAGGGCGCGGATCTCTTCCAGTTTATGCGAGATGTAAAGGATGGCCACACCTTCAGCCGTCAGCTTGCGCAGTGTTTGAAACAAGATACCGACCTCTTGCGGAGTGAGAACCGACGTGGGTTCATCCATGATCAACAGGCGCGGACTCTGCAAAAGACAGCGAATAATCTCCACGCGTTGCCGTTCCCCCGCCGAGAGATCCCCCACGATCCGATGTGGATCAAGTGGCAGGCCATAGGTCTCGGATACGTCCCGAATCCTAGCCGCCAGATCGCGAAGGGGCGGAGGGTTTTCCATCCCAAGTGCAACATTCTCGGCAACGTTCATGGCCTCGAAGAGCGAGAAATGCTGGAACACCATGGCCACGCCCGATGTTCGCGCGCGGTGAGGATCAGGCGGCGCATAGGGCGCGCCACGCAAGGTCATCACTCCGCTGTCGGGCTTTACAAGGCCATAGATCATCTTGACCAAGGTCGATTTACCCGCGCCATTTTCGCCCAAGAGCGCATGCACCTCGCCCTCGCGGATGACAAAGGACACGGCGTCATTCGCGACAACCCCCGGATAGGCCTTGGTCAAGCCCGAGACGATCAGCAAATCGCCTGTCACGCGGTTCTCCTTCGGTCTTGGGCCTTGGTATCCGGCTCTTTCAGTAGCGCAGCCGCAACGCCAAGCGCAATGGCCTGTGGATGTTTGCCTAAACGGGGATCACCAATCGGACAGGAAATGCGAGAAATCTGGGCATCCGAGTGCCCGAGCGCTGCCAATCTCTGCTGAAACCGCGCCCATTTGCTCGCCGAGCCAATCAATCCCACGCTCCCAAATGATCGCAACAAAAGACGATGGCAAAGTTCCAGATCAAGCGCATGATCATGGGTTACAACGACATGAGCTGCATCATCGGGGGCAATGGTGATGGCCGCAAACGGATCGGCGCAGGGCGTGATCCGCGCAGACAGATCACAGAGCAGAGAAGGTCGCGATTCAGCCAGCATTATCGCCAAGCTCGGCACCGGGGCCAGAATCCCAGCCAAGGCGCGTCCGATATGCCCTGCGCCATGGATCACCACCGGGCGCATCGGCAACAGGCGCTCGATCGGCCAGCCTGCCCCCTGCACATAACCGCCCTCGGTCTGCCCGATGTCGAGCGCAGGATTGAGCGAGGCGCCGCAATCATGCAGGATGTCGGCGCGCAGGATGCGGTTCTCACCACTCAGCCCGTCCACCACCAACTCGGTCACGGCGGCACCAAAGGCGAAATAGTAGAATGGCCGCCCTTCGCCCTTGATCCGATCCCATGCGAGATCGGGCGTCTTGTAGGACCCGGCCGCGGACAGGCTGATGCGCTGCTCGTAGCAGAACTTGGCGGCGGCGGCGAAACTCATTCGTTGCGTGCCAATCTGCACCATGCCCCCGGCGAACTGCACCGCGTCTGGCGGAACGCCGTGATGCCGTGCCAGACACTCAGCCATCCGCTGCCGGATCGTATCGCACGCCGCCTTGACCGCCATGCCGTTGAGATCGCTGCCGGAACTTGCCGCCTTGGCCGAGGTGTTGGGCACTTGGGCGGTATCCGTCGCGGTGATCTTGATTGCAACCAACGACAGGCCAAAGTCTGCGGCCGCCATCAGTGCCACCTTTTGAAACAACCCCTGCCCCATCTCGGTCCCACCATGGTTGAGATTGACCGAGCCATCCTGATAGACATGCACCAAAACCCCTGCCTGATTAAGATGGCTGAGCGTAAAGGAACTTCCGAACTTGACCGGCGTGAGCGCCAGCCCCTTCTTCAACACCGGGTTGTGGGCGTTCCACGCGGCCACCGCTACCCGCCGCGCGCAATAGGCAGAGGTGTCCACGAGCCGCTCGGTCATCTCGTGCAGGATGAGATCCGCAACCTCCTGCCCATAGGGCGTGACTTGCGGGTTCATCTGACCCGAAATGCCTTCGGGCGCGCGCGCAGCGCGGGGGGCAGCCAGCCCCCCTCCCGCGCTTGCGGCATAGGAGTTGCGTTGCCGCACCGCCAGCGGGTCAAGCCCGAGCGCATGGGCCACATGATCCATCACCCGCTCGATGCCCAGCATGCCCTGTGGCCCGCCAAAGCCGCGAAAGCCGCGAAAGCCGCGAAACGCGGTGGCAGAGGCCGTGTTGGTGCGCAACCGATGGCTTTCGATCCGCACGGCAGGCAGTGATAGGCGTTGTCGGCATGCAGCATGGCCCGGTCGGCCACCGGCAGCGACAGATCCTGCGACCAGCCGCAGCGGGCGTAGTGGACGAATTCCACCCCGGTCAGCCGCCCGAGGGCCTCTGCCACCTTGTGTTGCACCTCGATCACGCCGTCGATCCCGTGAGGGGCCTCCACGATGGCCGCAGTGGCATCCCCTCTTTGCCAGATGCGCGGACCGTCTTCGAAGCGGCTATTGGCGGCCAGTGCGGCGTCGATGGTCAGGATCGGCGTCGCCTCTGCATAGCGGATATTACCCCGGCGCGCGGCCAATTGGCTGGTGGCGACGACCAGAAAGAGCAGCTGGCCGTGATAGTGCACGTCACCAGTGCACAAGAGTGGTTCGTCTTGGGCCGAAGGCGAGCAATCGGCCCCCTGCAGCAGGTCTGTGGCGGTCAACACGACGTTCACCGTGCAGGCGCCGCAATCGCCCTCGTTGCAGCCTTCCTTGGTGCCGGTGAGGCCCCGCGTCTCGCGCAGCAAGTCGAGCAGGGTTGTCGTCGCGGCCACATCCCGCAGCGCCACGGTCTCTCCGTTGAGAAGAAACGTGAGGTTCATGAGCCGGTGCCTGCCGCGTTACCGATCCCTGCCCCATGCTGCCTGACCTTCGATGCGGCGTAGAAGGCGGCGGGCTTGCTATGTCTTTTCTCGATGAAAGCGGGGGGCGGATGGTTTGGCAAGTCTTTTGTTCAACCGCACCCGGCGCTAGGGTGACGACATGAGCACCAGTCCCCGATTCATTCACCTCCGCGTGCATACCGAATACTCCTTGCTCGAAGGGGCGATACGGCTGAAAAAGCTGCCAAGCCTCTGTGCAGCGGCAGGCATGCCCGCCGTTGCCGTCACCGACACCAACAACATGTTTGCCGCACTGGAGTTTTCAGTCAGCGCGCAAGGGGCAGGCGTGCAGCCGATCATGGGCTGTCAGATCGATCTGGACTACATAGCGCTCGCGCCTGGTGAACGCACAAAGCCACCAGCGCCTCTGGTCCTGCTTGGGCAGAACGAGCGCGGCTATGAGAACCTGATGAAGCTCAACTCGTGCCTCTACCTGCGCGGCGACGGCAGTCTGCCGCATGTGACGCTGAGCGAATTGGAGCGCCATGCCGAAGGTGTGATCTGCCTGAGCGGCGGACCAGATGGTCCGGTGGGGCGTCTCTTGCAGGCTGGCCAGCGTCCAGGGGCGGAGGCGCTGATGCAGCGTTTGATGCGGGCGTTCGGCGACCGGCTCTATGTCGAGTTGCAGCGTCACCCCAGCGACGGCGGTGCGCCGGAGGCTGAGCGTTTGACAGAGCGGGGGCACATAGAGATGGCCTATGCGATGGGTCTGCCGCTTGTCGCTACCAACGATGTCTATTTCCCAAAATCGGACATGTATGAGGCGCATGATGCGATGCTTTGCGTGGCTGATGGCGCCTATGTCGATCAAAGCGCGCCGCGCCGTCGCTTGACCCCACAGCACTACTTCAAAAGCCAGGACGAAATGGCCGCCCTCTTTGCCGACCTGCCAGAAGCGTTGGAGAATTCTGTCGAGATTGCCAAGCGCTGCGCCTTTGGTTGCTATAAGCGTGATCCAATTCTGCCAAAGTTCGCCGATGACGAGGTCGAGGAATTGCGTCGGCAGGCGCGCGCCGGACTCCAGTCACGCTTGGCCGTAATCCCCCATGCCGCCCCAGTTGAGGAATATGAGAAACGGCTCGAATTCGAGCTTGGCATCATCGAGGGCATGGGCTTTCCCGGCTATTTCCTGATCGTGGCCGATTTCATCAAATGGGCCAAGGATCACGATATTCCAGTCGGTCCGGGTCGTGGCTCGGGCGCGGGCAGTCTGGTGGCCTATGCGCTGACCATCACCGACCTTGATCCGCTGCGTTACAGCCTGCTCTTTGAGCGGTTCCTGAATCCGGAGCGGGTTAGCATGCCCGACTTTGACATCGACTTTTGCATGGATCGCCGCGAGGAGGTGATCCAATACGTGCAGGAAAAATATGGTCGTGACCGGGTGGGCCAGATCATCACCTTTGGGGCCCTCTTGTCCAAGGCTGCCGTGCGCGACATCGGCCGCGTGTTGCAAATGCCCTATGGGCAGGTGGACCGCCTGTCCAAGATGATCCCGGTCGAAGGCGTCAAACCGGTGAGCATCGAAAAGGCCTTGGCCGACGAGCCGCGTCTGCGCGAAGAGGCCAAGAACGAAGAGGTTGTTGACCGCCTCCTGACCTATGCCCAACAGGTTGAGGGGCTGTTGCGCAATGCCTCAACACATGCCGCAGGTGTTGTGATTGGCGACCGGCCACTCGATGAACTGGTGCCGATCTATCAAGACCCGCGTTCGGACATGCCTGCCACGCAATTCAACATGAAATGGGTGGAGCAGGCGGGGCTGGTCAAATTCGATTTTCTTGGCCTCAAGACCCTGACCGTGATCCAGAACGCGGTCGACATGATCCGCAAGACGGGCCGTCCTCTGAATGTAGCGGCGGATGGAACCGAGTTATACCAGCCTCCCAAGGGGTTTGAATTCGACATCGGTGCAATCCCGCTTGATGACGAAAAATCCTACCGGCTATATGCCAGTGCCAAGACGGTTGCGGTGTTCCAGGTGGAATCCAGCGGCATGATGGATGCGCTCAAGCGCATGAAGCCGACCTGCATCGAGGATATCGTGGCCCTTGTGGCGCTCTACCGCCCCGGTCCGATGGAGAATATCCCGACCTATTGCGAGGTAAAGAATGGCCTCAAAGAGCTCGAATCGATCCACCCGTCGATTGACTATATCCTAGAGGAAACCCAAGGCATCATCGTCTATCAGGAACAGGTGATGCAGATCGCGCAGGTGATGGCGGGCTATTCCCTTGGCGGTGCTGACCTTTTGCGCCGCGCCATGGGCAAGAAGATCGCCGAAGAGATGGCCAAGGAGCGCCCGAAATTCGAAAAGGGCGCGATGGAGAACGGGGTCAACAAGAAAAAGGCCAGTGAAGTCTTTGACTTGCTTGAGAAGTTCGCCAACTACGGGTTCAACAAATCCCACGCGGCGGCCTATGCGGTGGTCAGCTATCAGACTGCCTGGCTCAAGGCCAATCACCCGGTCGAGTTCATGGCCGGTGTGATGAATTGCGATATCCACCTGACCGACAAGCTGGCGGTATATTTTCAAGAGGTGAAAAAGGGGCTGGGTCTGGATTGGGCCGGGCCCTGCGTCAACCACTCCGAGGCCACGTTCGACGTGCGGGATGGCGTGCTGCACTACGCGCTTGGCGCGCTCAAGAATGTGGGTGTTGAGGCGATGAAGCTGATCACGGCAGGACGGAGCGACCGGTCCTTTGCTACGCTCTACGATGTGGCGCAGCGGGTCGATCTCAAGCGGGTGGGCAAGCGCCCGCTCGAAATGCTGGCGCGCGCCGGGGCGTTTGATTCGCTCGACCGCAACCGCCGCCGCGTGTTCGAGAGTATCGAGGCGCTGATGAGCTATTCAGCGGCGATCCACGAGCAGAAGAATTCCAATCAGGTCTCGCTCTTTGGCGAGGCGGGAGATGATCTACCCGAGCCGCGCCTTGCGCCCGTTGACGATTGGCTGCCCGCCGAACGACTGACCGAGGAATTCAAGGCCGTGGGCTTTTACCTCTCGGGGCATCCGCTTGACGACTACATGACTGTGCTGCGGCGGCAGGACGTCAAGACACTGGACGAGGTGACAGCGCAGGCCGAACGCGGTCCGGCACTGGTCAAGATGGCCGGCGTTGTCGCCGGGCGACAAGAGCGGAAATCGGCGCGCGGCAACCGATTTGCCTTTGCGCAGCTCAGCGATACCACCGGCAGCTTCGAGGTGACGATATTCTCGGATACGCTTGAGAAGTGCCGCGAGTTTCTCGAGACGGGCGCACAGGTGGTAATCACCGCCGAGGCCACGATGGAAGCCGATCAGTTGAAACTTCTCTGTCGTGCCGTACAACCGATTGATGGGATGGTGGCAGGGGCTGGCGCGGTGGGCCTGCGGATTTTCGTGGATCAGCCGGGGGCGATTGGTTCGGTCGCTGCGGTGTTGCAGGGGGCCAGCCAATCCGCGCGCGGGGCGCGCCCCGGTCCGATCCATTTCTGCCTGATGGGGGCAGGCCTGCCCGGTGAGGTCGAGATCGACAGCGGCGCGGAATATCCGGTGACGCCGCAGATCAAGGGGGCAATCAAGACCCTGACCGGCGTGGTGATGGTGGAAGAAATCTAATAATGCGGCGGGCGCTCGTCGCCTAGGATCACGCCGCCGTCGCTCTCGCCCTGCCTCGCCGCTTCGCGTGCGAGCAGCATTTCGACCCGCAGGCGCAGGCAGTCAATCTCGCGGTCTTGGCGTGCGATGACATCCGACAGGTCATCGACCGTGCGGATCAGGTGGGCCAGTTTTTCTTCGATATCGGTCATGGCATGGCATTACGCGCGGATGCGCTCACGGTCAATCGCGCAGCCGCCTTGCCCCGGCGCGGCCCTTGGGCTAGACCGCGCCACGACAGATGCCGCAAGGACGCATGCCATGGCCAAGCCCAAAAAAGAGCCCCGCCCCAAGGCCGAAACGCCCAAGGGTTTTCGCGATTATTTCGGCGCCGAGGTCACGACGCGCGCCGCGATGCTGAATGCGATTGCCGGCGTCTATCATCGGTATGGGTTTGATGCCCTGGAATCGAGTGCTGTGGAGACAGTCGAAGCCTTGGGCAAGTTCCTGCCCGATGTGGATCGACCCAATGAGGGGGTCTTTGCCTGGCAGGACGAGGACGAGAAATGGCTGGCGCTGCGCTATGATCTGACCGCGCCATTGGCCCGCGTTTATGCTCAGCACCGCAACGATCTGCCGACGCCTTATCGGCGCTATGCGATGGGGCCGGTCTGGCGCAATGAAAAGCCGGGACCGGGCCGGTTTCGTCAGTTTTATCAATGCGATGCGGATACGGTGGGGACAGCGTCGATGGCGGCGGATGCCGAGATCTGCGCGATGCTGGCCGATGCGCTGGAAGAGGTGGGGATCGAGCGCGGCGACTATGTGGTGCGGGTGAATAACCGCAAAGTGCTGAATGGGGTTCTGGAGGCGACGGGCGTCACTGAACCTGACCAACAGGCCGCCGTCCTGCGCACCATCGACAAGTTCGACAAGGTGGGCGAAAGCGGCGTGCGCGAGTTGTTGGGCAAGGGGCGGCTGGATGCGTCTGGGGCCTATATTGATGGTGTGGGCTTGTCGGATGACCACGCGGCACCCGTGCTGGCTTTTCTGACATCGAAGGGCTGCGATGCCCCTGAAACCTTGTCTAACCTGCGCGCAGCGGTGGGCGGCTCGGAGATTGGCACTCAGGGCGTCAACGAGCTCGAAGAAATCGCCACGCTGCTGGAGGCCCAAGGCTACGGCCCCGACCGGATCGTGATCGACCCCTCTGTCGTGCGCGGCCTTGGCTATTATACCGGCCCGGTGTTCGAGGCGGAGTTAACGTTTGAAATCGTTGATGAAAAAGGTCGTCCCCGCCAGTTTGGCTCAGTCGCCGGTGGCGGGCGGTATGACGATCTCGTCGCGCGCTTTACCGGGCAGCAGGTGCCGGCCGTCGGTGTTTCCATCGGCGTTGACCGTCTGCTTGCCGCGCTGCATGCCAAGGGCAAGATCGGTGGCGCGGAGCGTGGTCCGGTGGTTGTGACCGTGATGGACCGAGACCGGATGGCAGATTATCAGGCCATGGTCGGCGCGTTGCGTCAGGCGGGTATTCGCGCCGAGGTCTACCTCGGCAACCCCAAGAATTTCGGCAATCAGATGAAATATGCTGACCGGCGCGGCGCTCCGGTGGCCGTTATTGCCGGGGGTGATGAATTCGAGAAAGGCGTGGTGCAGATCAAGGACCTGATCCTTGGGGCGCAGATTGCCGAAAATGCGACGGTTGAGGAATGGAAAGAACGGCCCAGCCAATATGAAGTGCCTCGCGCGCAACTCGTTGAAAAGGTGCGTGAAATTCTGGCGGAGCGCGGGTGATGCCGGAGCGTGCCGCGATCCGGGCCGAGGCCGCGCGTCTGCGTGCTCTGTTTGAGGCGGCAGGTGCATTGCCTGTCGAAACCTCTGTCCTGCAACCCGCAGAGGTGCTGTTGGACCTCTACGGCGAGGATATCCGCGCGCGGGCCTATGTGACCTCGGACGCGCTGCGGGGGGAGCAGATGCTGCGCCCCGACTTCACCGTGCCTGTGGTGCAGATGCATATGGAGCATGGGGCGGAACCTGCGCGCTATACCTATTCCGGCGAGGTTTTTCGGCGTCAGGAAGAGGACGCTCAACGGGCCAATGAGTATATCCAAGTCGGCTATGAAATCTTTGAGCGCAATGCGCCAGAAGCGGCGGACACAGAGGTTTTCTCTATGTTTTTCAACATCCTGCGTCCACTTGGTTTGCGCGCGGCGACGGGGGATATCGGGATATTGATGGCTGCTGTAGAAGGGCTGCGCACCACGGATCGGCGCAAGGCGGCCCTGAGGCGGCACATCTGGCGACCACGACGGTTTCGAGCCTTGATGGATCGGTTCTCGGGGCGGGCTGTGGTGCCCGAACCACGCACCGCGCTCTTGGCGGCGGCAGAGCCAATGGCCGGGATCGAACCCCTGATCGGGCTGCGAGGGCCGGATGAAATAGCAAACCGAATCAATGCGTTACGCGAGGATGCGACGGCGGGGCCGATCTCTGCCTCTGAAGTGCAGTTGTTGGATGCCATTCTTGCGGTGCGCGAAACCAGCGACAACGCGCTAGAGCGGCTGCGCGACATTGCGGTGGACATGCCCGCGATCCAAGGGGCTGTAGACCGTCTGGGGCGACGTCTGGAGGCGATGACAGAGCGCGGAATCGACATCACGAAACTGGATTTCGAGGCCAGTTATGGACGCACGCAGATGGAATACTATGACGGCTTTGTCTTTGGTTTCTATGCAGAAAATCGGCCTGACCTGCCCCCTATCGCCACTGGCGGACGCTATGATGCGCTAACCCGGCAGTTGGGTCGGGGCCGCGAGATTCCGGCAGTGGGTGGGGTGATCCGTCCGGGGTTGGTTCTGAACCTTGGGGGTGCGGCATGACCCTGAAACTCGGAGTGCCGTCCAAGGGGCGGTTGATGGAAAAAACCTTTGACTGGTTCGCCAGACACGGCATCACGCTGGGGCGGTCCGGATCGGATCGTGAATATGCGGGATTTGTTCAAGGCATTGATAATGTTGAGTTAATCCTTTTGTCCGCAGGGGAGATTCCACGCGAACTGGCCGCCGGACGTATTCATTTGGGCGTTACGGGAACGGACCTGATCCGGGAAAAGCTGGGACAATGGCAAAATCAGGTGGCGGAACTGGCGGAACTGGGGTTTGGGCAGGCCGATCTGGTGCTTGCTGTGCCGCGGTGTTGGGTGGATGTGAGCCACTTGGACGACCTTGATGCAGCCGCCGCCGCGTTCCGGCTAAAGCACGGATTTCGTTTGAGAATTGCCACGAAATATCATCGTTTGGTGCGGGATTTCCTGCGTGAAAACGGGGTGGCGGATTATCAGCTGGTGGACAGTCAGGGCGCCACCGAGGGCACGGTCAAGAATGAGACCGCCGAGGCGATTGCGGATATCACATCGACCGGTGACACGCTGCGGGCTAACCATTTGAAAATATTGGAAGATGGCCTGATCTTGAAATCACAGGCGACACTCTTCAAGTCTCGGGTGGCCCCGATGGAGGCCACCGACCGGCACACGCTGAAGGCGTTGAAACAGCGGCTCGATCTGGACTGAAGTTTAATGGCAACGTACGTTTGTGCGGTCTCACCGTACGGTCGTGCGGGACGAGAAAGGGCGACCCAATGGGTCGCCCTCTACCTTTGGTGTCGGACCGGGCTCAGAAGCGGAAAGACGCCCGCGCCTGAACAGTGGTCGCATCAACATCTGCACCCGACGTGCCGAAATCGTCGAACTGGTGATAGAGCACCTCACCACCGAGCGAGACGTTTTCGGTGACCATGTGCTCGTAGCCTGCGCCGACGAAATAGCCGTCATCATCACCGAACGTATCGGTGTCCGCCCAAGCGTAGCCGCCGGTCCCGTAGAGCAGACCGTTGCCGATCTTGTAACCGGCGCGCGCCTTGGCACGGAAGACTTCTTCGAGCGACGCTGCGCCGCCGAGGTCGATGTCGGCGAAGTCATAGTCGAGGCCTGCGCCGACCACCCAGTTGTTACCGAAGTCATAATCGTAACCGGCGATCACACCACCAATCAGACCGTCGCCTTCGACGCCGGCTGCGCTGGTGTCAACATCACCGTAGCCAATCTGGCCACCACCGTAGAAACCGGTCCAGTTTGGGCTGGTCGGGGCCGGGGGCGCAACGGGGGTCGCGATTACGGGCTCGGCGACGGGCTCTTGCACGTTGCCAGCGAAGGCCGGGGCAGCCAGCAGGGTGGTTGCGGTCATGAGCGCTGTGGTTGTTTTCAGCATCTTGGTTTCCTTTCGATCAGTTTATGTCGGCCGAGCCGAGGGAGGAGAGGCGGCCCGGAGACAAACGGTTGCTTCCGTCTCGAAACATATCGGTTCTCTTGCCTTGCCGGACAAGGATACCACCGCGTCAACCGGCTCATACGCCTGCAAGTGGCAAGGAAATGCTGATAATAAAGAGTTTTCGGCGGATTTTTGCAGGGCAATGTGTTGAAAACGCAACCCTCTGTTGAATACCTCTACAGCGCCCCTTGAAGGGATGTAGGCGGACGCGCTGGAGGACGCGCCCGCCCGATTGACCGCGCGACCCTGCCGATCAGAAGCGGAAAGTGGCGCGGACCTGTATCGTGGTGGCCTCGACATCGATGCCGGTCGAGTTGAAGTTGTCGAACTCGTGATAGAGCACTTCGCCGCCCACGGAAAACTGACTGGAGACGAGGTATTCGTAGCCCGCACCGATGAACCAGCCATCATCGCGTCCGGCGGTGTCTGTATCGGCGTTGGCCCAACCGGCCGCGCCATAGAGCAGGCCGTTGCCGATCTTGGGACCACCGCGCAGTTTGACGCGAAAGATTTCCTCGATCGAGGTGCCGGGACCCGCGTTGATGTCGGCGAAGTCGTAATCCAGCGCCCCTCCGAGCACCCAACGACCGAAATCATGGTCATAGCCAAAGGTGACACCGCCGATGAAATCCTCGTCGTTGCTGGAGATGTCGCTATCGACAACACCCACGCCAAGCTGACCGCCGATGTAAAAGCCGGTCCAATTGGCGGAACTGCTGAGCGTCGGGCGGCTCTGGGTCGAGAGGCTGGCGGTGGGCGTATCATTTGGGGCGTCAAAGGTGATGAGAACGGGCTGTTGAAACGCCGTTGGCGGGGTTTCGGCCGTGGCGGGCGCAGCAACGGCAAGGGTAGTTGTGGCGAGAAGCGGCAGGAGAGGACGCATCAAACTGATCCTTTCAGACGAGATTCTCTGATGGGTTCAGGATCAACGGTCCGGGGTGCGTCTGCAACGAACGATGCCGTCGCGGGGGATCAAGAGCGGGTGAAAGCGACGTGTGCGGCGATGGCGCGTCGGCTGGGGGCTATCGTCCAACGTCCTGCGCAGCGCGGTTGCGGATTGTTTGGCGCAATCACGCAGCGAAGACGTCTGACACCGTGTTCTGAGATTGCCTTAGACGGGCAGGCTGTTCAACGCGAGAAACACCAGCGCCGAAATCAATGCCGCAGCAGGAACCGTGATCACCCAAGCCGCGATAATCGTCATGAAATGCGATCTGCGCACCAGTTTGCGCCGCCGCCGCTCTTCGGGCGCGATGCGCAACTCGGGTTGAGTCGTGATCTTGTTATTGCGCAAGCGGCGTTCCGCATCCCATTCACGAAAGAAGCCGACGCCGAACACCCCACCGACCGCGATATGGGTCGAAGAGACCGGCAGGCCAAGCCAACTTGCGACAATGACAGTGACTGCGGCCGACAGGGCCACACAATAGGCGCGCATCGGGTTCAGTTTGGTGATCTGCGACCCGACCATGCGAATGAGTTTGGGGCCGAAGAGGAAGAGACCAAAGGAGATTCCGAACGCGCCAACAATCATCACCCAAAGCGGGATCGACACCTTTGCCGAGATGGTGCCAAACTCGGCGGCATGGACAATGGCCGCCAGCGGGCCCACGGCATTCGCGACGTCATTGGCTCCATGCGCAAAGCTCAGAAGAGCTGCTGAAATGACCAATGGCACGCCGAAGAGCCGCTTGAGGGATTTGTTGCGATTTTCCAGCCCCTGTGACTGCCGTTTGATCAACGGGATGGTCACGATCCATGCGATCACACCCAGCACCAGACCGACCGTAGCCGCGGTGCCAAGGTCGATCTTGACGACCCGGCTCAGCCCTTTCAGCGCCAGATAGGTTGAGAATGCCCCGACCATGATCCCGATCAGGATCGGCACCCAGAAACGCGCGGCGGCAATCTTGTCGTCTCGGTAAATGACCCGCGATTTGATCAGCGCAAGGAAAAGCGCCGCAATCACACCGCCAAGCACCGGCGAAATCACCCAAGACGCCGCAATCGCGCTCATCGTGGTCCAGTTCACGGCGGACAATCCGGCGGCGGCAATCCCGGAGCCCATCACCCCACCGACCACGGAATGCGTGGTCGAGACAGGTGCGCCGATCCATGTGGCAAGGTTGATCCAAAGAGCCGCTGAAATCAGCGCCGCCATCATCGCCCAGATAAAGACCTGTGCATCGGCGACGGTCATAGGGTCGATGATGCCACTGGAAATGGTCGAGACCACATCGCCGCCCGCGAGCAGTGCGCCGAGAGTTTCGAAAATCGCCGCAATCGTAATCGCCCCACCAAGGGTCAGCGCGTTGGCACCCACTGCGGGGCCCATATTGTTGGCCACGTCATTGGCCCCGATGTTCAGCGCCATATAGGCCCCGAAGACCGCCGCCGCGATCACCACAAAGTTGATCGGAAACGCGCCAAAGAAGACCGCTGCCGCGAGGCCTGTTACAACGATGAAGGCCAGCGCGATGCCGGGTGCCACCATCGGACGGGCGACATATTGCGTTGCTGTTTCCAGATGCGAGAACCGCTGGAGATCCCGGTCGAGGGTTTCAAGATGGTTGGCGTCGTTTTGCGTCTCGCTCACAGCTTGCCCCTCGGTGAATGGCTCGGAGCGGGCATAGGGAACCTCGCCCTCGGCATCAACCGATTTCGTCACAAAACTGAAACAAAATCGTTACAAATCACGCAGGATTTGCTGCAATTGCGGCTCTTGCACCATCTGTGCGGCTTCGCTGGGGCTGACCCATTTGCGGCGGCGTTCGGCGACTTCGGGATAGTCCTCTTGCATCTGGGTCACCTCGATCGCGAAAACCAGAGTTTCCACAGGCACGGGCAGTCCTGTGGAGAGTTCCTTTTCATAGCAATAGATCCCCACGGCCTCGCTCGTCACGCGGCCGGACCGAACGCCCGCCTCTTCCCATGCCTCTTGCAAGGCCGCACCGGGCGCATCCTTACCGTCGATTGGCCATCCTTTGGGGATAATCCAGCGGCCCGTGCCGCGCGATGTGATCAGCAACACCTCTTTGTGCCCATCGTGCTCACGATAGCAGAGTGCCGCGACCTGAAGCCGACGCGGCCGCCTGAACAGGGGTCGAACGAAGTCGATCAATGCTCTATGCATCGGTCTTGTCATGGAGACACTCTCTAACCCTGCCCGGATATTCTTGTTTATTCAGTTAGTTATACAGACTTTTTGAGTGAATTGCAAATGACACGTGTCAGCGCCGCCTGCGTTGAGCCCGGTTGAGACGGGGGTGCGAAACGGTGCGCTGATCATCCGGAGCATTTGCTGTGGCCACAACTGCCACAGGTCATGCAACCTTCAATCATGCGCATGTCGTATTGGCCGCAGGCGGGGCAAGCGGGGCCTTTGCGGGCTCCGTCGATGCCAACGATCTGCGCCTGAGGGTCTTGTTTCAGGCCCATGCCTTCGCCCTCAAGGAATCCGATCTGCACCAAATGTTGCTCCAGCACACCACCGATGGCGGCCAGAATGCTGGGCACGTATTTGCCCTGCATCCATGCGCCACCACGGGGATCGAACACAGCCTTCAGTTCCTCCACCACAAAGGACACATCGCCGCCGCGCCGGAATACCGCTGAGATCATCCGTGTCAGCGCAACGGTCCAGGCGTAATGCTCCATGTTCTTCGAGTTGATGAAGACCTCGAAGGGTCGCCGATGACCGTTCAGCACGATGTCATTGACGGTGACGTAGATCGCATGGTTGCTGTCGGGCCATTTCAATTTGTAAGTGGCCCCTTCCAATTCCTTGGGCCGGTCGAGCGGTTCGGACATATAGACCACCTCGCCGCCGGTGACGGGGATATCGCCGCGCGTCTCGCCGGGCACCTTGTCGGACGTCTCTGATACGCTCAGCACCGATCCTGTCACATCGTTGGGCCGGTAGGTGGTACAGCCCTTGCAGCCCAGATCCCAAGCCTGAAGATACACATTCTTGAACGCCTCAAAGGAAATATCCTCGGGGCAGTTGATGGTTTTGGAGATGCTGCTGTCCACCCATTTCTGCGCCGCCGCCTGCATCTTGACGTGATCCTCGGGCGGCAGGGTCTGGGCGTTGACAAAATAGCTGGGCAAAGGGGCATGGCCCATCCGGTCGCGCCACATCTGCACGGCGTAATCGACCACCTCTTCCTCGGTGCGGCTGCCATCCTTTTGCAGCACCTTGCGGGTGTAGCTATAGGCAAAGACCGGCTCGATCCCGGAACTGACATTGCCGGCATAGAGGCTGATGGTCCCGGTGGGCGCGATGCTGGTCAGCAAAGCGTTGCGAATGCCGTGCGCGGCCACGGCGGCGCGCACATCCTCGTCCATTGCCTGCATTGTGCCGGAGGCCAGATAGGCGTCGCGGTCAAAAAGCGGAAACGCGCCTTTTTCGCGGGCCAGATCGACGGAGGCCAGATAGGCCGCCCGCGCGATGGCATGGAGCCACGCCTCGGTCTGCTGCACAGCCTCGTCCGATCCATAGCGCAGCCCGACCATCAGGAGCGCATCGGCAAGGCCAGTCACGCCCAACCCAATTCGCCGCTTGGCCTGCGCCTCGGCGGCCTGCGCGGGCAAGGGAAAGCCGCTGACATCCACGACATTATCCATCATGCGCACGGCCACGCGCACGAGATCGTCCAACGCCGCCGCATCCACCCGCGCGCCAGTTGCAAACGGTTCGACCACCAGCCGCGCAAGATTGATCGAGCCCAAGAGGCACGCGCCATAGGGCGGCAGGGGCTGTTCGCCGCAATTGTGAACATAGACCCCATTGGCGTCGAAGGCATTGACGCCCGGCACCTGCACATCAAACACTTCGGCCATGCCGTCATCCACGACATCCGCGACCACGGCGCTGAACCTCTCGCGATTCAGCGCCCGTTTGTAGCCGCTCAGGGCCACGGCCAGCCGCCGCGCCTTGGCCACATCCGTAAAGCCGATGCGCTCCTGATAGGTGGCCAGGTTTTCGCCGCTGATCACCAGCTCATGCTGCGCCTTCGTCTCAAAATGCGCTTGCCCGCCCTTGCCATCCGGCAAAAACGCCCGACCCGCTTCGCGACGGTTTTCATAGATCACCGCGTTCATGCCCAGCCGGGCCAGCATCCGTTGCGCGGCCTGCAGCAAGGCCAGATCGCTTTGCGCCAGACGGACCGACACGCCCTTTTCCTGCGCCCCCTGAACCGAGCCATCGGCATCGAACAAACCGCGCAGCACGGCAGCCCCAAAACCGGCAGTCTCCGCGCCTTCAATCTCGGGGGTGATTGTCTTGCGCCCGCGCGTCAGCCCGTATTCCGCCGCCAGTGCGGTCAGCGCCGCCGTACCGATCCGGTACTCGCCGCGCCCTTCAACCTTTTGCCAACCGGCAAAGTCGGCGCGGTGCGGCAAATCCCGAAGCAGCGCCTCGACCCTGTCCATGACCGAATGGCCAAGCGGTTGCGCGCCGATACATTCCTCCTGCGGCCAGACCGAGATCAGCGTTTTATCATCGCGGATCACCCCGTCTCCGATCAGCAGGCCCAGCAGATAGCCGCGTTCATCCTCGGGGCGGGTCTGCATCATGGCGGTGCGGTGATCGTGCAACACGACCTCGTCGCCCGGGCGCAGATCACCGGCAGGCACCCATTCCACCTCCTGCCGCCAGCGGGTTTTCCCAACCACTTTGCGCACAAGATGGTCAGCCGTGAGCCGCAGGTGACGCCCGCAAGCCGTGCTCAGCCGCTTGACCGGCTTTAGTCCAGTGCAGAAGAACCCATGTTCGCCGCTGTCATAGGCTATGCCATTCACCACAGCCCGGAACGGTCGGTCAAGCAATGCACTGACTTGCCGCGCGCCTTCATCGGTCATGACCCAAGTCTCGGCGGTCACGCACGGATTGGTCGCCGCGATGGTCTCGCAATAGCTCAGGTTGTTGGCGGCGTTGATGCGGTCGATGAAGATCACGCCCGGTTCGGCATAATCATAGGTAGCCTGCATGATCCGGTTCCAGAGATCACGCGCCTGCACGGTGTGATAGACGCGGCCCCCGAAGACCAGATCCCATGGGCCATCCGCCTTGACCGCCTCCATGAAGGCATCGGTGATCAAGACCGACAGGTTGAACATCCGCAGGCGCGCCGGATCGGATTTCGCGGCGATAAAGGCCTCGATGTCGGGATGGTCACAGCGCATCGTGGCCATCATCGCGCCCCGGCGGCTGCCTGCCGACATGATCGTGCGACACATTGCGTCCCACACATCCATAAAGCTGAGCGGCCCGCTTGCATCCGCCGACACGCCCTTGACCTCGGCCCCTTTGGGCCGGATCGTGCTGAAATCATAGCCGATGCCGCCGCCCTGCTGCATGGTGAGTGCCGCTTCGCGCAGGTTGTCGAAAATGCCGCCCATGTCGTCGGGGACCGTGCCCATGACGAAACAGTTGAACAACGTCACTTTGCGCGCGGTTCCGGCACCGGCGGTGATCCGACCTGCGGGCAGGAATTTGAAATCTTCGAGAGCGTGGAAGAACCGATCTTCCCAGACCTGCGGCTCTGCCTCGAGCACGGCCAGCGCGCGGGCAATCCGTCGCCAGCTGTCCTCGACACTGGCATCGCCACCGTCTTCGGTCTTGAAACGATATTTCATGTTCCAGATCTGTTCGGCAATCGGGGCGGCAAATCGGCTCACGGGTCTCTCCAAATTCAGGCAGAGAACCACAATAGCTTGAAGCTGCCTGCATTTCCACTACCCTATCTGCTCGAAATGGAGATTCTTTGCCATGGCCCTGCATCTGATCAAACTGAGCGTTGGCACCACCTCGGTCGAGGATCTGGAGGACTGGCACAAAGATCCCCGCGCCAAGGGGCCGGATGGCCTGCCACGCCATGTCACCCGCATGTGGCCGAAGCGCGAGGCTGAATTGCTGAGCGGCGGCTCGATCTACTGGGTCATTCAGGGGCTGGTGCAATGCCGTCAGCCGATCCTGCGGCTGGATGAGGTGACGGGCAGCGACGGAATCCGCCGCTGCGCCATCGTGCTCGAACCGGCGCTCATCCGCACCGCCACCGCGCAGAAACGCCCCTTTCAGGGCTGGCGCTATCTGCCGGGACCGGATGCGCCGCCCGATCTTGGAACCGCGCGGGCCACGGATGACAAACTGCCCCCTGCCCTCTCTGCCGCGCTGGCGGATATCGGTGTGTTGTGACGGCCGCGAGTCCGCGGCCAACCATTGCCGCAAGGCGCGCGGTCGGGGGGGATGGTGACGCTGCAATCCGTCCCGAAACGAGTGATCCGCGCAACATTCCGCCAAAGAAGACCATCAGAGAAATCGCACGTCCACACGCCCGAGTCCCGTTCGGCAACGTCGTCTGAGCCGAGACATTGAAGGGTGTCATTGCATCAAGCCAGATCAGGACCGCCAAGCGGCACCTCGACGATCTGGCGTCGCCCTTGCTGTTTGACGAGATTGAGCGTCCCGAGTGCCCCGACGATCTTGATCCGGCGTTCTGCTGCTCTTGCGTGGCCGGGCGCACATGAGAGACATGGGTGTTTTGTCTAGGGGGCGTGACGCGCGACCTGCGCGCGGGCATAGAGATCGTTTCGAACACTGGCGAAACCCTCTACGGGTTCGCCGCCTCTGGCAGCGCTCTCGTCAACCTGCGGCGATTTCTGGTCGAAGACGGGCTTGGGTCCGGGCAAGTTGAACACGTCCCGCCGGATTGGACCCTGCCGCCACTCGAACCTATGCGCAACGATCCCCCCTGTGAGATGGTGCCGCCTTCACCGATTTTCGACGGCTACGGTCGCGAGTGGAAGGGCTTTGATTTTCATATCAAACGCAAGAGTTGACCTCTGAGACAGACGATCCCTGTTGGGTCGGGATTGGAGGGTCATGTCTTTTCAGGAAAGAGCCATCCCGTGACCGGCACCACGGCGCGGTTCACGATTGGGATCAGCACCAATCCGGTTGCCAGACCGACAACACCGTCGAGCCCAGCGGTCACAGCCCAGGTCACGAATCCTTGGGCAGAGCCAATAGCCTCAGAAGCGGCCATTGCGATGTGCTTGATCTGCTCATAGGGCAGATGCCAGCCTAGGTCATGCACCCCGTGGACGATGATACTGCCACCGACCCAGAGCATCGCAACCGTGCCGATTGTCGCGATCACCACCATCACCGCGGGCATTGATTTGACAATTCCGCGCCCCAAGGACCGAGTCAGGGCAAACCGGCCTTTGGCCGTGAGCAGAATGCCAAGATCATCGGCCTTGACCAGTAAGGCCACCGCCCCATAGACCAGTGCCGTGATCCCGATGGCCACCGCCGCCAATGCGGCGGCCTGTATCCACAATGTGTCGATCTCGATCTGAGACAACGAGATTGTCATAATTTCGGCTGACAGGATGAAATCGGTCTTGATGGCCCCTTTGACCCGCTGCTCTTCCAAATGTGCGGCCTCAAGTGTCGTTGCTTCTTGGGGACCGTGATCCTTGTGCGGGACGATCAGATGCCAAACCTTTTCCGCCCCCTCAAAACAGAGATAGGCACCGCCGATCATCAAGAGCGGTGTCAAAAGCCACGGCAGGAAGGCGTCCAAGAGCAAGGCCACGGGCAGCAGGATCACCAATTTGTTGAAAAAGGACGCCCGCGCGATCTTCCACACGATGGGCAGTTCGCGCGCGGCGGGTAGCCCTGTCACATATTTCGGCGTTACGGCCGCGTCATCAATAACGACGCCTGCGGCCTTTGTTCCGGCTTTGCTGGCTTGCGCGGCGACATCATCAAGCTGCGACGCCGCAAGCTTTGCGATGGCCGCAACGTCGTCGAACAGGGCCAGTAATCCGCTCATGCCAGTTCCTGCCCTTTTCCGCCGCAAAGATAGCCAATATTTTCCGAGGAAAATGACTGCAATTCAAGGGTGTCAAAGTTTTCCGACCAGATCAAGCCGTTTGGAAGATCAAAGCTGGTCGCGCTGTGCGGCGGCGGCCAAGCTCATGGGTTTCGTTCAAGTTCCGGGTTGAGCAGATCCTTGAGTTTGACCCGCTGGATCTTGCCGGAGGGCCCTTTGGGCAACTCGTCGAGAAAATAGATGCGGTCCGGGCATTTGAACGCACCAAGTCTGTCCTTGCACAGTTGCATCAGATCATCCGATGTCAGGGCAGATCCGGGAGTGACCGCAACCGCCGCCTCGACCCGTTCACCGTACTGCGGACAGGGGCGGGAGAAGGCCGCGGCCTCGACCACGTCAGGGTGGGCGTAGAGCACCTCGTCAATCTCGCGGGGGGCGATGTTTTCGCCGCCCTTGATGATCAGCTCCTTGAGCCGGCCGGTGACATAGAAATACCCCTCGGCGTCCTTGCACCCGAGATCACCGGTGCGCAGCCAGCCATCAGGGGTGAAGCTGTCGCGCGTGGCCTCGGGATTGCGCAGGTATTCCAGCATCACATTCGGGCCTTTGACGATAATCTCACCCTCTTGGCCCGGAGGCAATGGGCGCATGTCTGGCCCCGCCACTTGGGCCTGATTGCCATAGGCGATCCCCGGCGAGCCGATCTTGCGGGCGGCGGGCGGCAAGGGGTTTGAGAGGATTTGCGCCGATGTCTCGGTCAGGCCCATGGTTTCGATGATGGGCACATCGAACCGCGCCTCAAAGGCCGTGTGCACCTCGACCGGCAAAGGCGATGAGGCGGAGCGGCCAAACCGCAGGCGCGCGCGGGTCTCGGGATCGGGCGCGGTGTCGCCATGCAAGAGGTGCGAGATGATGGTGGGCACGACCGAGAACCACGTTGCGCGCGTCTCGGCGGCCTGAGCCCAGAACCGGCTGGCAGAAAACCGCCCACACATCGCCAGTTGCCCCCCTGATACGAGCGATCCCATGACGGACACACAAAGCCCGTTGATATGATAGACCGGCAGAACGCAGAGCCCGGTATCCTTGGCCGAGAGGTCGTGGGCGATGGTCGTGGTCCATCCCCCGGCCAAGAGGCTTGATTGCGTATGCACAACCCCCTTGGGTCGCCCCGTGGTGCCCGAGGTATACATCAGGAGCGCATGGTCACCGGGTGCGACCGGATGCAGGCCGTTGCAGGGCATCTGTTCGGTCATGTCGAGTGCGGTGATGGTGTCGCGGGACGTGACCCGTTGGAACATCGCGTGCTGCGCGGGATGCACCAAAGCCACCCGCGCGCCGGAATGCTCGAGCGCATAGCCAATCGCCTCGGCTCCGGCGACAAGGTTGATCATGGTGGCGCGAAATCCGCCGTAGAGGGCACCGTAGAGCGCCTCGATCGCCGCCTGCCCGTTGGGTTGCAGGATCGCCACGCTCTCGCCATGTAGGGCGCCTTTGGCGGTCAACAGCGCCGCAATCGACTGGGCGCGGGCGCGCAATTCGGGCCAGTCGATTGCCGTGCTCTCATCGGGAAAGGACATGGCCGGGCCACCGGCCTCGGCGCGGGCGTCGATCCAGTCGCGCAGCGTGCCCTCGGGCGGCGTGTCGCGCCGCAGCCTCATTGTCCGGCCACCTGCCAGTAGTCGCCGAAAATCTCGTCGAGCGTCGGCTCTCTGGGCGAGATTTCCCGCACGATCTTGGTGGTTTGCAGGAAATGCCGCCAGTTGAGGTTGTCGTCGATGGAATTGCCGCCCCAGCTGCCGCACCCCATCGACAGCGAAAAGGGCAAGCCGTTGTTGAACGCGCCCCCCGTGGCAAAGCAATGCGCCTGATTGACGATCACCCGGCAGGTTGGCAAGGCGGCACCCAGATGGCGGGCGCGGGCATCTTGGGTGCTGTGCAGACCAACGGAATGACCGGCCCCTTGATGGGTGAGGATGCGCGCAACAATATGGGTTGCCTCCGCGAAATCAGAGGCCCGATAGAGGGCCAGCACGAGGCTCAGTTTTTCGCCTGAGAGCGGATGCTCTGGACCGATGCCACGCGTTTCCACCGCGACAAAGCGCGTGCCTTGCGACACGCGTCCCGTGAGGCCAAGGGCGTTGATCATGCGGTCGGCATCCTGGGCGATCACCGCGCGGCTGAGATGGCCGTCGGGCCAAAGACGCGCCACGATGTCCGCCGAGTCCGCCTCGGGAACCAGTGCGCCGCCCTCGCGGGCCAGTGCCGCGACAAAGGCGTCATAAATCGCATCCACCACCACGACGGCATTCTCAGATGAGCAAGAGGTCGCGTTATCGAAGGTCTTGGACGCCGCGATCTTGGCTGCGGTGGCGGTCAGATCGGCGGTTTCATCGACGATCACGGTGACATTGCCTGCGCCCACGCCAATCGCGGGGGTGCCGCAGGTATAGGCGCGGCGCACATTGTCCTGACTGCCAGTGACGACGACCAGATCGGACAATTCCAGCATGCGTTGAGTCTTGGCCTTGGACCCGGGCGCGGGCACCATCTGGACCAGATCGGGATCAGCGCCGATTTTGGCGAATTCGGAATGGATATGTTCGAGCAAGCGCGCGCAGGTCGGCACCCCTTTGGGTGAGGGTGAGAGCACGATGGCATTGCCGCATTTGAGGGCGTTGATGATGTTGTTCGCAGGTGTCGCGCCGGGGTTGGTCGAGGGCACCACAGCGCCAATCACCCCGATGGGGCGCGCGATTTCGGTGATGCCGGTGGCAGGATCATCGCGGATCACGCCAAAGGTTCTGGCCCCAGCAATATCGCGCATGAGGCCAAGGGTCTTGCGGTGGTTCTTGGTGATCTTGTCTGGCACATTGCCAATGCCGGTCGTAGCCACCGACAGTTCCGCCAAGGCGCGGTTGCGTGCAGGTTCCATGATCGCCCAAGCCACGGCCTGCGCCGCCCGGTCATAGCGCTCTTGCGACCCGCCTGCCTCATAGGCGCGTTGAGCAGCCTTCGCGCGGGCCATGATCTGTTCGACAGCGGCGAGTTCGTCGGATGCAGTCATCATCTGTTCCTCTGGAGTTTATGCAGGGCGGGCGGGCCGCCCTGCATGGTGGATCCGCGTATTGGGATCAAAGGCCAGACAAGAGTTTATCGAGGGTTTCTTGGCGAGCGGCCCACATCTCGATCACCTCGTCACGGGTCATGATCTTCATCGGCGACCCGCCTGCCTCCATCTGCTTGGCTACGCCGGGATCGGCGAACATGGTCGGCACAACCTGGGCCAGCTTGTCGATGACCTCTTGCGGCGTGCCTTTGGGCACCATGATGCCGCGATAGTTCACGCTCGAATTGTCGATGTCATAGCCCGCCTCTTGCAAGGTGGGAACATCGGGCAGGAAGGTGCTGCGCTCGGTGTCGAAGACGCCAAGGATCTTGACGTTGCCTGCGTTGGCCGCGCGATACGCGTCCGAGAGATTGTTGACACCGCCCATCACCTCGCCGGCTATGACGGCCTTCATGGCACCCGCACCACCGGAATTATTGGGGATATAGGCCAGTTTGACCTCGGCGGCTGCTTCGAGTTGCAGGGCTGCGATGTGGTGGCCTACGAAGAGGCCAGCCCCGGAGAAGGTCAGCTTGCCGGGGTTCTCCTTGGCCCAAGCCACCACATCCTGCATCGAGTTGAAGTCGCTGTCCGCGCCCACGATGAAAACTGCCGGGTCCGCCCCCCAATTGGCAATCGGTTCAAAACTGTCCGCGCCATAATCGACGCCGCCCTCAATCGACTGGGCAATGAAATGCGGGATGTTATAGACGCCAAGGGCATAACCATCCGCCTCGGCCTGTGTTGCCAGCCAGTTCCAGCCGACACGCCCGCCTGCGCCGGGCTTGTTGATGATGGCAATGGGCTGACCAAGCATATCCTCATTGCCTGCAGTCATGGTGACGATCCGAGCCTGAAAATCAGTGGCGCCGCCTGCGCCATAGCTGACCATCATCATCACGGGGCGGTCCGGGTAATCTTGTGCCACAGCGGGGGCTGCCGCGAGCATAAGGGCCGTTGCCAGCCCTCTGAGTATTTTGGTCATGGTCTTCTCCTCCCTTGGTTCTTGATTATCCGGATCGCTCCGGCGGACTTAGAAAAACAGGCCGCGTGGCGTGAACACGCTGAGCAGCTTGGCAAAGAGCAGATACATCACGAGGATGAATCCGACCGTGATCATGATCCGGCGAAGCCAGCTTTTGGCCGCGTCATGGGGGGCCGGGTCATAGAGGCTGAGCAGCGCGAAAAAGGCGAGTGCGCTGCCGCTATAGAACCCGAGCACCTCTGCCGCCCAAAAGATGTAGATCACCGCCACGATCAGCCCCGGCAGGATGTTGAGAAACATCGTGCGGCCAATTCCGGTTCCGGCCCGCGACAGGCCCAGGAGCGCCCGGCCAAAGGTCCAGAGCGCCAGCACGACAAAGACGCTGGAAATCAGCCTTGGAAACAGGAAGGCCTGTGCCGGTTGCTGCGTAAAGCTGACATAGCAGACCCAGAGGCCAAGTGCGGCGATGGCCCCGGACGGGATGACATGCTGCCATTGTCTCATGCCTGTGCCTCCTCGGCCTGATCGGCGCGGTCCTGACGCCGCTGGCGGATTTCCATCCAGGCCGAATAGGCGACCGAGGCGATCACGATCCCGATCAGCGCGATGTTCAGCGTGCCGCCAAAGAAATAGCTGAACCGGCCATCGGTGGCGTCGGCGATCATCGCGCCTTGGGTAAAATTGGCCTCGGCAATCGGTCCGAGGATGAGACCGAGCACGAGCGGTGCGGCGGTAAAACCGAACCGTTCCAGAAAGAACATGCCGATGCCCAAGGTGGCCATCACATAGACATCGCCCATCGAGTTCTGAACCGAGTAAGAGCCGAAGACCGCCAGCCCCAGCACCACCGCCGCCATGACAGATTGCGGCACCTGCGCCACCCGCGCGGCCAGACCCGCCACATAGAGGCCAAAGATGCACATCAAAATCTGTCCGATCAGCATCGAGTTGATGAAGGTCCAGGCCACGTCCGGGTGATTGTCAAAAAGATCGGTGCCCGGAAATATTCCGTGGATCAGCAAGCCGCCCAAGAGCACTGCGGCGGTCGGGCTGCCGGGCACAGAGAGGGTCAGGAGCGGCACCAGAGAGGGGCCGACCATGGCGTTGTTGGCGCTTTCGGCGGCGATCACGCCCTCGGAATGGCCCGTGCCGAATTTCTGACGCTCGGGGCTGAATTTCTTGGCCTGATCATAGGCGACCAGCCCGGCAATCTGTCCCCCGATGCCCGGAATGAGCCCGATGATGGAGCCGATGGCCGTGCCTATACTGAGCGCGCGCCAGCGGCGGATCATCTCGCGCATGGCCCGGCCGATGGGGTGTTTTTGCACCGCGATCACATCGCTGCCCACCGGTTGACGCCCACGCGCGAACATCGCCAGCACTTGCGGGATGGCAAAAAGGCCGATCAGCGCGGGTACGATGCTGATGCCGCCGGTCAGTGAGGGGTGCACGATAAAGCGCTGCGCGCCCATGATATCGTCAAAGCCGATGGTCGCCAGCCACATGCCCATGCAGCCGGACAAGAGACCCTTGACCACCGAATTGGTATCCAGTGTGCCGATCACCGTCACGCCCAGAATGGCCAGCCAGAAGAGATGCGACGGACCAAAGGCGAGCGCCCATTTGGCGAGCATCGGCGTGAGGAAGATCAGTAGAAGAACACCAAAAACACCCCCCGCAGCCGAGGATAGGAACGACAGTTGCAGCGCCTCAGCGCCACGCCCCTGCATCGCCATTGCATGGCCATCCAGCGTGGTTGCGATATTGGCGGGCGCGCCGGGGATCTTGAGCAGGATGGCGCTGACCGCACCGCCAGCGACCGTCGAGGTATAGGCCGCCCCGAGGAGGATCAGGCCATGCGCCGGTTCAAGCCGAAAGGTGAACGGAATGAGCAGGGCCACCGCCATGGTTGGCGAGAGGCCGGGGGTTGCGCCAAGGATCAGCCCGCCGATCGTGCCGCCCACAAGCAGCATCAAGGCCATCGGCGTGAAGACTTCTCCGAAGTAGTAGATGAATTCCAACGCGCACCTCCCGTTGCGGTCCCGACGCAGAACGTCGGTTGATCTTTTACGGTAAGTGATGAAAATAGTAATGCAAATGTTTTCATAAAATCTCTGAAATGGCGCATTATATGTCTGATAAGGTTAACGAAAAAGTGGATATCGTTGCTGTGGCAAAGGCCGCGCGCGTCTCAGCTTCGACCGTGTCGCGCAGTTTCAATCATCCCGGACTGGTTAGTCCCGCCACCCGCAAACGCATCACCCGTGCGGTTGAGAAACTCGGGTATATTCGCAATCGCGCGGCCCAGTCGATGCATGGGAGGCGCAACGCCACCATCGGTTTGATCGTGCCGACCATCGACCATGCGATCTTTGCCGAAGTGATCCAGTCCTTTTCCGATTCCATCGACCGGGCCGGTTTTACCCTGCTCATCGCGTCGCATTCCTATGACCTCGACCGCGAATATGCGATGATGCGCAAGCTGATGGAGCATCGGGTGGACGGTATTGCGCTGGTTGGGCTGGAACACTCTGACGCCAGTCTGCGGCTGTTGCAGCAGCAGGCGACACCGGCGATGGCGCTGTGGAATTACGCGCCCGATTCCGTGCTGCCCTGTGTCGGGGCGGACAATCACGAAGCGGGGCGCATCGCCGCCGATCATCTGCTTGGCCTTGGGCATCGCGACATCGGGCTGGTCTTTCCGCGTCCCGATGGCAATGACCGGGCCAGTGCCCGCCTCTCGGGCGCGCGCGCGCGGTTGCTGGCCGAAGGTGTGCCGCTGGTCGACGACTGGCAATGGGAGGCGCCCTATAGCATTGCGCAGGCCAAGCAGGTGGCGCAGGAGCTCTTGCAACGCAGGCACCGCCCGACCGCGCTCTTGTGTGGCAATGATGTGATTGCCCAAGGGGTGATCTATGGCGCGCAAAGCTGCGGGCTGCGTGTTCCTGAGGATATTTCGGTGATCGGTATCGGCGATTTCAAAGGGTCGAATGAGATGGAGCCGGGTCTGACCACGATCCGCATCCCCGCCCGCAGCATCGGCGAGATTGCAGGCGCACGGTTCACCGATCTGATCACCGGGGTCAACGCGGACCATTTCCGGATCAACTGTCCGCTGGAGTGCATTCTGCGCGGCACGGCGCGCGCCCTATGACCAAGGATGCCTTGCATCGCGCCGGGGCGGCATCGTTTTTGACCCTGTTCGACGAGGATGCCAGAGATTATGGAAGACGTGACCTGCACCGCGTGACACGCACCACAAGCTGATGCCGAACACAGGCGCGTTGGGCCGACCCGAGTTTAAACGGCACCCTGTCGCCTCCAAGGATATGAAGACCATTATGAGACTCCAGACCACCATCCCGGACGCCACCTTTCACACGCGCATTCGCAACGACGCGCTTGAGGGGCCAAACCCATTCGAATGGAAAGTGCTGACCAGCGCCGATATTTTTCCGGGGCAGCGCATCGTGTTGTTCGCTCTGCCCGGAGCCTTTACGCCCGCATGTTCGGACAGTCATCTGCCCGGCTACGAGCAGCACTATGAAGCCTTTCGCAGGGCGGGCATTGACCGTGTGATCTGCCTGTCTGTGAACGACGCTTTTGTCATGCATCAGTGGGCCACGTCGCGCGACATCAACAATGTTTTCATGCTGCCTGATGGCAATGGCGAATTCACCCGCAAGATGGGAATGCTGGTCGACCGGAGCAGCAACGGTATGGGCCTGCGCAGTTGGCGATACTCGATGCTCGTCGAAGATGGCGTGATCAAAAACCTCTTTGCCGAGCCAGGTTTTCGCGACAATCCAGACGGCGTGCCGGTCAAGGTCTCGGGCGCTGACACGATGCTCGCGTATCTCAGCCAGAGCTGAGCCGCGATCACCCCGCTATGGCGGCGCGGTAGAGGGTGGCCGCGTCGATGCCTGACAGATCGACATCGTCGAGCATCACCACCGCCCCCGCCGCGATGTCGCGCGTCAAGCGCACCCCATGGGCAAGACCGATGGGCAGGGCCGCGCCCGCCCGGCTAAGCGGCAGCGCCTTGCCCCAGACGGTATAGCCGCCCTCGCCATCCAGCACCTCGCCCGCCGTGAGCGGGCGCTTGGCGACCGAGGCCACGGTGCCGCGCAGCTCGCGCGCTTGGCCGGTGGGCTCATGGCGCAGCGCGGCGCTCAGGACGGAAATCGACAATTCCAGCCCGATCAGATGAAAGGGTTTATACATCGACGCAAAACGCCCGGTGGAATCCGTGGGCAGGCCGTATTGTTTGAAACAGGCGGCGGCATAGTCATTGGGGGCCTCGAGCACGACATAGACGCCCCAGCGCAGATCACGGAACACAGGCCGCCCGTCGCGTTCGAGCGAGGACACGGTTTCGACCATGCCGCGCCGGTCCAACTGCCCGCCCACCGCACGCGGGCGCAGCACATGCGCCAGATCGTCCACCCCACATGGGGGGAAGCTGAGGCCGTTGTCGGGGATATCGAGACCGCAGGCATTGGCAATCGCCACCATTTCGATGGCGCTCTTGGTGCCGTCGAGAAACGAGTTGAACATTTGCGGATTCATCCCCGCTGCTGCCGCCTCTTGCGCGGTCAGGCCATAATGCGACCAGACGTCATCGGGGGTCACGGCGTGATAGGCGGGCAGGTATTTGGTGCCCTTGCCCGCTGCTGTCACGTGAAAGCCGGTGGCACGCGCCCAATCGACCATTTCCGACACGAGTGCCGGTTGATCGCCGTAAGCCATGGAATAGACCACGCCTGCGGCGCGCGCCTCGGCGGCGAGGGTGGGACCGGCCAGCACGTCCGCCTCGACATTCACCATCACCACGTGCTTGCCGTTTGCGATGGCGGCGCGCGCATGGGTGATACCGGCGCGGGGATTGCCGGTGGCCTCGATGACCACATCGACATCGTCACGGGCGGCAAGGGCCGCGCCATCGTCGATATAGGCGGTGCTGGCGATGCGGCTGTCGTCCCAACCGACGGCGGCGCAGGCGGTCCGGGCGCGGGCGGGATCGAGATCGGCAATCGCCGTCACTTTGAGCCCGGCGATGGTCGGCACCTGGCTGAGAAACATCGAGCCGAACTTGCCCGCCCCAATCAGCCCGGCTCGGACTGGTCGTCCGCGATCAGCAGCCTCTGACGCCAGTCTTGCAAGGTTCATTTCAGTCTCCATTTCCAAGCGCAACGTATCCGGCTCAAGTCCGTAGTCAGGGCGTCAGTTGATCATATCTTTCTGACCCTCGACAAGCTGATTCCAGACGGGCGTCGCCCCTTGGAGCCAAGGCAAAGGCAGAGCGTTGGGGGGTGTCAGATCGTCGCCGCTTCCAGCAAGATACGCTCTACGGTGATTCCGAAATGCTGATAGAGCGTTTCGGATTTGTCGGACGCGCCAAACCCTGACATGCCGATGAACCGATCGTCTGGTCGCAGCCATCGTTCCCAACCAAAGTCCATGGCCGCCTCAATCCCGATGCGAGGTGCGGTGCCCAGCACGGCATCGCGATAGGCCTTGTCCTGCGCATTGAACAATTCCCAGCACGGCATAGACACCACGGCCGCGTTGATGCCGCGCGCGCGGAGCGCCGTGCAGGCCTCGACCGCAAGCCCGACCTCGGTTCCAGTCGCCAGAAGGGTGAGATCACGGGGGCCTTGCGGCTCAATCAGAACATAGGCACCGCGTACGGTCAGGTTTTCATCCGTATGGCTGCGCACCTGTCGGGCGGGTTGTTTCGAGAGCGCGAAGAGGCTTGGACCATCGGTGGCGCGCATCGCGATATCCCAGGCCTCGGTGGTTTCCACCGCATCGGCGGGGCGAAAGACCCGCATATTCGGCATGGCACGGAAGCTGGCCAGCACCTCGACCGGCTGATGCGTCGGGCCGTTGCTGCCCACGCCGATGCTGTCATGGCTGAAGACGAAGAGCGCGGGCAAGCCCATCAGCGCGGCCATGCGCATCGCGGGGCGTTCGTAATCGGCAAAGGCCAGATAGGTCACGTTGACCGGGCGCAAACCGCCATGGGCAGCGATGCCGTCGCACATCGCCCCCATGAGATGTTCGCGCACGCCGCAATGCACATAGCTGCCGGTCGGGTCACTGGCGCTGAAGGCCGCGCGCCCGCGTTTGTGATTGGTCGGCGACTCCAGATCGGCGCAGAGCACGGTGAGGTCTGGCAAGGGGCCGCTCAGCGCGGCGCAGACTTCGCCAGAGGTGGTGATGGTCGGGCGCGGTGTCGTATCGGCGGCCTGATCCTGTTTGATCCGGTTCAGGGTCTGGTCCCAATCCGGCGGCAAGGCACCGGAGGTCCAGCGATGAAACGCGATAGCGTCTGGATGCTGCGCGAGGCGGGTGGTCCAGTCCGCGTGGGCCACAGCGCCGCGCCTCATGGCCGTGGCCCAATCAGCGCGGATGGTGTCGGGGATCTCAAAGGGCGCATGCGGCCAGCCTATTGCCGCGCGGGCCTCGGTGGAATCGGTCGGGGTCAAGGGCGCGCTATGCCCGCCGCGCTGCCCCTGAAGGCGCGGAATACCGCGCGCGATGATGGTGCGGCAGGCAATCAGCGACGGGCTCGGATCGGATTTGGCCGCGTCCATCGCCTCCGAGATCGCCTCGATGTCATGCCCATCCACCTCTGTCACATGCCAGTTCGCGGCGCGAAAGCGGGCGGGCACGTCCTCGGAAATCGACAGCGCGGTATCGCCATCATCGGTGATGTGGTTGTCGTCCCAGAGAAAGGTGAGTTTGCCCAAGCGCAGGTGACCCGCCAGCGAGATCGCCTCTTGGCCGACACCCTCTTGCAGGCAGCCATCCCCGACAAAAGCCCATGTGCGGTGATCCACCAGACCGCTGCCAAAGCGCCCCGCCAGACGTGCCTCGGCCACGGCCATGCCGACGGCGCAGGCGATGCCCTGCCCCAAGAGGCCGGTGGTGATCTCGATCCCCGCCTCCTGTTCGATTTCGGGATGACCGGCGCAAACCGAGCCCAAACGGCGAAAGGATTTGAGCGCATCGGTGGTGACATGCGCATAACCCGCAAGGTGCAGCAGCGCATAGAGCAGCATGGAACCATGACCATTGGACAGAATCACGCGGTCGCGGTCGGGCCAGAGCGGGGTCTTGGGGTCAACCTTGAGGTGACGCGCATAGAGCGTGGCTGCGATTTCCGCCATGCCAAGCGGCACGCCCTGATGCCCCTCACCGGCGTTCAGAATCGCGTCAAGAGCGGTAAAGCGGATGGCGTTGGCCATGGATTGAATATCGGTCATGCGGTCGGCCCATTATCAGAGTCAAATCTGTCCTACCCGATGTCGGGCTTGAAAGTTGTTTAGTTTTCCTAACAAGGTTTTGCATTTTTCGCACAATCTATCGACCTGCATCGGTGATAGCGTTTGGCGAGGTCAGCAGACCGGGAGGACCGAATGACTATTCAGAACCGAGTTGGCGCACTCTCCAACATCTCGTTGGAGATGCGGGCCTGGAACATCCGCCGCAAGGCGCTGCGTATGGGTGAAGTGCAGGGACAGGGCTATATCGGACAGGCGTTCGGCGTCGCCGATGTGCTGGCCACCTCGTATTTCCATGCGCTGGAATATCGCCCGGAAGATCCCGAATGGGAAGGGCGGGACCGGTTTCTCTTGTCCATCGGTCACTATGCCATCGCGCTCTATGCCGCGCTGATGGAGGCAGGCATTCTACCCGAGGATGAGATTGACACCTATGGCATGGATGACAGCCGCATGCCGATGTCGGGCATGGCGTCCTATACGCCGGGGATGGAGATCACGGGCGGCTCGCTGGGTCAGGGGCTTGGGATTGCCGTGGGTATGGCGCTGGGCCTCAAGCGCAAGAAGACCCCGGCCTATGTCTATAACCTGATGTCGGATGGGGAATTGGGCGAAGGCTCGACCTGGGAGGCGGTGATGTCCGCCACGCAATGGAAGCTCGACAATCTGATCTGCATCGTCGATTTCAACAATCAACAGGCCGACGGGCCGTCGCGCGATGCCTTGGCCGTGGGGGCCGAGGCGCCGAAATGGCAGGCCTTCGGCTGGCATGCGCAAGAGGTGGATGGCAATGATCTGAGTGCGCTGACCGCGGCGTTCGACGTTGCCCGCAGCCTCAGCGACGCCAAACCGCGCGTCATCATCTGTCATACCAAAATGTGCAAGGGCGTCGATTTTCTCGAGGCGCGGGAAAGCAATCACTTTATCCGCGTCGAGACGGATGAATGGGCCAAGGCGCTGGCCGTGCTGGAAGAAGGAAAGCCGCTATGACCCTCGCCTCCATGGCCCGCAAGTATGAGCCGCGTCAGGTGCCGGAAACCAAGGTCGCGACCACGGCGATGATCGCCTCACTCGCGGCGGAGGGCTATGATACGGTCAATGCGCCCTTTGGACATGCTTTGGTCGAACACGCCAAGAAAGATCCCCGCATTGTCGGGCTGTCGGCGGATCTGTCGAAATACACCGATCTGCATATCTTTGCCGGTGCGATGCCCGAGCGGTTCTATCAGATGGGCATGGCGGAGCAGTTGCTGTTTTCTGCTGCCGCCGGTCTGGCGCGCGAGGGGTTCATTCCCTTTGCCACCACTTACGCCGTCTTTGCCAGCCGCCGCGCCTATGATTTCATCGCCATGGCGATTGCCGAGGAAAACCTGCCGGTCAAGATCGTCTGCGCGCTGCCGGGGCTGACCACGGGCTATGGCCCCAGCCATCAGGCGACCGAGGATCTGGCAATTTTTCGCGGGTTGCCCAATATGGTGATCATCGACCCCTGCGATGCGGATGATGTGGCCGGCATGGTGCCCGCGATGCTGGCGCATGACGGGCCGGTTTATGCACGTCTTTTGCGGGGCAAGGTGCCGACGGTCCTGACGCGGCACAAGCCGGATTACAAATTTCAACTGGGCCGCGCGCAGATGATCCGTGAGGGGCGCGATGTGCTGGTGATCTCTTCGGGCATCATGACGATGCGTGCGCTCGATGCCGCCGAAAAGCTGGCAGCGGACAAGGTTGATGTGGCGGTGCTGCATGTGCCGACGATCAAGCCGCTGGATGTGGCAACGATCCGTGCCAAGGCCGCAAAGCCTGGCCGCCTTGTCGTGACGGCCGAGAACCACACCGTGAACGGTGGGCTGGGCGAGGCGGTTGCGGGCTGTTTGATGAGCGCAGGGATTGCGCCAAAATTCCGCATGATCGGCCTGCCTGATGACTTCCTTGAAGCGGGGGCGCTGCCCACGCTGCATGACATGTATGGCCTGTCGGTGGACAAGGTCGCGGAGCAGATCAAAGCCTGGCTCTGAGCCGGATCACCAGATAATCGGAGGAGGATGGGCAATGGGCCTGTTGGACGGAAAAATTGCAATCGTGACCGGGGCTGCCAGCCCACGCGGTCTGGGCAAGGCGACGGCGCGGCTCTTTGCCGAACAGGGCGCGACGGTGGTGATCACCGATCTCGATCTGGCGCAGGCCGAGGCGGCGGCGGCGGACCTGCCGGGCACCGGGCATCTCGGGCTGGTGGGCAATGTCGTGGACCGCGAGGCCTGTCTGGCGGTGGCAAAGCGGGTGATCGAAACCTATGGGCGGATTGATATTCTGGTCAATAATGCCGGGATTACCCAGCCGCTCAAGCTGATGGATATTGGTCCTGACAATTACGATGCCGTTCTGGACGTGAACCTGCGCGGCACGCTCTACATGTCTCAGGCCGTTATCCCGGCGATGCGGGCGCAGAAATCTGGGAGCATTGTCAATATGTCCTCGGTGTCGGCGCAACGCGGCGGCGGTATCTTTGGCGGGCCGCATTATTCAGCGGCCAAGGCCGGAATTCTGGGCCTGACCAAGGCGATGGCGCGAGAGTTGGCACCCGACAATGTGCGCTCCAACGCGATCTGCCCCGGCTTTATCGCCACGGACATCACCGCCGGGAAACTCAGCGATGAGATGCGTGCGCAGGTGCTGGCAGGCATTCCGATGGGACGCGCCGGCACAGCCGAGGATGTGGCGGGCTGCGCGCTCTTTCTGGCCTCTGATCTTGCGGCCTATTGCACCGGAACCGAGGTCGATGTGAACGGCGGATCGCTCATTCACTGACCCTGGCCCGTTGAGGAGCGGGACCAAATACATCAGTCTTCGAAAAGGGAGGAAACCACCATGAAGACCAATCTGCTGGCCATTCTGGCCACAACCACAGCCCTTGCGGGCACCACGGCCAGCGCCGAGGTCATCTTTGCCCATGGCTCAAACCCCGGCAATCCGCGCTATGACGCCGCCGAGAAATGGGCGGAACTCTATGCCGCCTGCACCGGCGATACCGTCAATCATGCGCCCTCGGCCACGATGGGCAATGATGTGGAAATGCTCACCTCTGCCAGTGCGGGGATCATTCAGGTCAGCGCCAACAGCCAAGGGGCCATGAGCCAGATCGTGCCGGAAATCGGTCTCTTGGGTCTGCCGTTCCTGTTCAAGGACCTGCCGACCGCTTGGGCCGTGATGGATGGTGACGTGGGCAACATGCTCGACACCCGCGCGCAGGACGCCGGGCTGAAAATCCTCGGGTTCTGGGACAATGGCATCCGCAACGTGACGCATCTGACCAAGCACGTCTCAGAGCCTGCCGATCTCAAGGGTATGAAAATCCGCACGCCCCCCGATCAGATGACGGTGGATATTTTCGAGGCGCTGGGTGCCGCCCCGGCCCCGCTGGCGTGGTCGGAATTGCCCACCGCGCTGCAATCGGGGGTGTTTGACGGGCAGGAAAACCCGCTGACCAATATCTACAGCGCCAAGCTGCATGAAATCACACCGTTCGTGACCATGACCGGCCATAAATACGAATCCACCCCGGTGGTTGCGGGTCTGGCGTGGTGGTCGGGCCTTGATGAGGCGACGCAAACCTGCGCCCTGAGCGCCACCGCAGAGGCGGGCAAACTGCAACGGCAACTGTCGCTTGAGGGCGACGAGACCCTGAAGCCCAAGATGGAGGCCGAAGGCGCTACCTTTGCCGACGCCAACCGCGACGCCTATATCGCCGCGACCGCATCGGTCTATGACAAATACGCGGCCGATTTCCCGGACCTGGTGGCCGCGCTCAAATCGGCGGTCGGTCAGTAATGTCGGGCGCGGGCGATCCCACCCCGCGCTTGGCGGACAGAGGGCGCACGCGCCTTCTGTCCCGATACCTGCGGACCCCGGTCACGGTGCTGGAATGGAGCGGCAAAATCATTGCCGCCACCACGCTGGTGTTCATGTTCGGGGCTCTCTTTGTGAATGTCGTGCTGCGCTATACGACGGGCTCGGGCATCCCTTGGGCCTATGAAATTCACGCCGTTCTGCTGCCTTGGATGGTGGCTGGGGGCATCGTGATCGCGGCTGCGCGGGGGCAAAACATCTCGATCAGCCTTCTGCCCGACATGACCGGGCCCGAGGCACGGCGCATGATCATGGTCGTGGTCAACCTCACAATTCTGCTGATCGCCTTCAGCGTGCTCTGGTCCAGCCAACCGATCCTCAAGGCGTCACAGTTTCAACGTCTCTCGACGCTGGGGATCAAACAGATCTGGGGCTATGCCAGTCTGGTCTATGCCTTTGCCGCGATGGCGGTGATTGCCGCGCTCGACGTGGCGCAGGGGCTGGTTGGTCCCGCGCCAGAGGCCCAAGACCCCACGAAAACAAGCCTGAGCTGAGGAGCGTCCGCAATGTCCGCGACGATGATCTGGATTTTCTTTGCCTGTCTCGCCCTCTCGGTGCCGGTGGCGCATGCGATGCTGGGCGGGGTTGCGGCCGCGCTCTGGCTCGATGGCAAGCCGATGGCGGTGATTGCACAACGGCTCTATTCGCCGACGCAGAGCTTTCCGATGTTGGCCATTCCGTTCTTTATCCTCGCGGGCAATCTGATGATGTCGGGGCGCTTTGGCGTCTACCTCGTGAATATCGCCCGTCTTGCGGTGGGGCATATGAAGGGCGGGCTGGGGCAGGTGTCGATCATCGGCTCGGTGATGTTCGGCGGTGTGTCCGGCTCTGCTGTGGCGGATGCTTCGGCGCTGGGCAATGCGCTCATTCCGGTTCAGCAGAAAGAGGGCTATCCCGGCGGGTTCGCGGCGGCGATCAATTCGGCCTCGTCCACCGTGTCGGTGCTGATCCCGCCCTCCATTCCGCTCATCCTCTATGGGCTCGTGTCCAACACCTCGATTGTCGATCTTTTCGTGGCGGGCATCCTGCCCGGTGTGCTGCTGGCGCTGGGCATGTTCATCGCCGTCTGGTGGGTGGCGCGGCGTCGCGATCTGCCGCGGTCGCCGTTGGCGGGGGGCTTTGCCGCGTTCAAGGGACAGATCATCGCCGCTATTCCCGCGCTCTTGATGCCCCTCTTTGTCATCGGCACGCTGCGGTTTGGCGTGGCCACACCGACCGAGGTCAGCGTGATGGCGGTGGCCTATGCGCTGATTGTCAGTGGCGGCATTTACCGTGATATGACGATCCCGTCGCTCTGGACCGCGCTGGTCGATACGGCGATGATGACCGGGGCGGTGATGTTCATCATCATGGCGTCTTCGACGATCCAATGGGTGCTGACCGCCGAGCGGGTGCCACAAGAGCTGGCGCTCTGGGTGGCCGAGACCATCCGCGAGCCGTGGATGATCATTCTGGCGCTCAATGTCGTGATGCTGGTGGTCGGGGCGTTTCTCGACTTGCCTGCGGCGGTTCTCTTGCTGGGGCCGCTCTTTGTGACCATCGGACAGGCGATTGGCCTTGATCCGGTGCAACTGGGGCTGATGATGGTAGTGAACCTGTCGATCGGGCTCTATACGCCGCCCGTCGGCACCACGCTCTTTATCTCGGCGGCGATCGCGCGGGTGGGTTTGTTCGAGGTCGTGCGTGCGCTGGTGCCGTTCTATCTGGTGGCCTTGGCGGTTCTGATGGCGATTTCCTATATCCCGGCGCTGACGATTTACTGACGGGCCAGAGCAATTTCAGAAAAAGTTGGTAGACTTTTTCGGTTCGAAATTGCGATAAATCAGATCGTTACAACGACCAGGGGGTTACTTCCTTCATCTCCGACACTTCGCCGGGGCGAAACTGACACCCCGCCGCCTCGAGCAAGGTGCGGGTGCGCGCCTCGGTCTGGCGGGCCTCTTGCATCACCCAATCGGAAAACCGCTTGACGATCCGCCGGTTGAGATGCCGGGGCGGGCAGACGATCCAATAGGCATCGAAAGCGATCACCGGAAAGGCGGGGGCGAGTGGCACCAACTCGCCACGCTCCAACTCGCCCAGACAGAGCACGGCGCTGTCGAGCGCGACACCGCCGCCCTGTTTGGCCATTTCGACCGACATGGACGAGCGGTCAAAGCGGAAGGGATAGGACAGATCCGGAAGGTCGATCCGGTTCGCGGCCAGCCAGATATCCCAGCGATAGATCGTTTTGACGCTGTCGATCAGCCGCGCATGGCGCAATTGCTCTGCCGGATCGGGGCTTATGGCGGCGAGTTTGCTCAGGTAATCCGGGCTGCACATCGGCAGGGCCATGTCATTGAGGATCGGCTCAACCGTGAGCCCAGCCCAGCCCCCCAGCCCATAGCGCAGGTCGAGATCGACCGCCTCGGTCTCGAAGGCGGTGAAATCCGGTGTCGCATCGACGCGGATGTTCCAGTCGGGATTAGCCGCTGCAAAGGTGGCAATGCGCGGCCCCAGCCACCGCACACCGAAACTGGGGCTGACGCGGATCGTCAGGCTGCGCATGTCGCGCTGACGGCCAATCGCGCTTCGGGCGTTGCGCAGCGCGCCAAAGGCCTGCGTCGTGGTCTGAAACAGGCGGTCGCCGTCGAGCGTGAGGATGAGGCGGCGTTTCTCGCGGCGAAAGAGTTTGACGCCGAATTGCGTTTCAAGCGCGCTGAGTTGCTGGCTCACGGCAGAGGGCGAAACACCAAGTTCATGCGCTGCCTTGGTGACCGTTCCCAAACGGGCCACGGCCTCGAAGTATTCAGTCGCCTTGAGATTGATGTCACGCATGGATCAAGAGTAGTGGGATTTTCGGCATGGCGCCACGGTATTCACCGCGTGATGCGGAGCAGTCACGCGCGGGTTTGGGGCGTGCGGCAAGGAAACACCGGGATGCCTTTCAGCTCTGGTGTGCACGCTCAGGATGGCGCGCGCCCCGGCGTGCGGCCTGCGTCGGCACCAGCGCACGAACCAGTTTTTGCATGTTGAGAAAGCCGACATGTCTGCCGTCTAGCTGCACGTCATATGTGAGCGCGGTATCACCGCCGGACAGGGCTATGACCGACTCGAGCGTGGCGTCGGCATCGACCGTCCCCGCCGTCTGAGATGCGGTGGCGGTCCGGGTATCCATGACGGATCGCACCCGCAGGACGCGCGCGCGGTTGATATCGCTGATGAAGTCCACGATATAAGGATCATTGGGATGAAGCAGAATTTCCTGCGGCTCGCCTTGTTGAACGATGACCCCGTCTTTCAGGATCACAAGATGATCCGCAAGTTTCAGGGCCTCATCCAGATCGTGGCTGATGAAGACGATGGTCTTGTGCAACTCTTGCTGCAATTCCAGCAGCAGATCCTGCATGTCGGTGCGGATCAGCGGATCGAGTGCTGAGAATGCCTCGTCCATCAGCATGATCGGTGCGTTCGAGGTCAGCGAGCGGGCTATCCCCACACGTTGCTGCATCCCCCCTGAGAGCTGATGCGGATACTGCCCCTCTTGCCCGCCAAGCCCCACGCGCCCCAGCCAGCCCCGCGCATCCTGATCATAGGCCTCTTTCGGTTCACCGCGAATTGCGCGGGCCATACCGGCATTGTCGAGAACGGTCTTGTGAGGCAGGAGCGCAAAATGCTGAAACACCATCGACATTTGCTTGCGGCGCATGTCGCGCAGGCGGGTTTCGCCGAAGGTCATGATATTCTCGCCGTTGACCAGAATTTCGCCAGCGGTCGGCTCGATAAGGCGGTTGATGTGACGGATCAACGTGGATTTTCCAGATCCTGACAGACCCATGATGACGGTGATCTCACCTGCGCGCATTTCAACATTGATGTCACTCAGCCCCAGAACATGGTGTTGCGTGTCCATGAGATCCGTCTTGCTCATACCCGCCTGGACCTGCTCCAACGCTTTTCGGGGCTGGCGGCCAAAGATCTTGTAAAGATTGCGGATGGAGATGTTTGCGCTCTGATCCATGCTGCCCCCGATCAATGACGCGGCACGCTGGCGGCGGCGTTTACCCGCGCCAGTGCCGCTTTGGTGACCCGGTCCAGAATGATGGCCAGCAGGACGATCCCAAGCCCTGCCATCAGCCCCACACCCAATTCCAGATTTCGAATGCCGCGCAGAACCAACACGCCCAACCCCGGCGCCGACACCAGTGAGGCGATGACCACCATTGCCAAGCTCATCATGATGGTCTGATTGACCCCCGCCATGATATTGGGCAGGGCAAGCGGAATTTGAACGCGCAGTAGTTTCTGATGGCGCGTCATGCCGAACGCCTCGGCGGCCTCGATGACATCCTTGTCCACGAGCCGGATGCCCAGGTCCGTGAGGCGGATGACAGGGACGATTGCATAGAGGATAATGGCAATTCCATACAGCTTTGGCTCTGTCACCGAGAAGAGAAAGATCAGAGGGATCAGATAGACAAAGGTCGGCAGCGTCTGCAGCATATCCAGAACCGGGATCGAAAGTCGCTGCATGGTGTCGCTGCGCGACATGGCAATCCCGATTGGAACGCCAAACAAGACGCAAAGAAAGGCACAGACAAAGATGATGGACATGGTCTGCATCGCGACTGTGTAGTGGTCGATGAACAGCAGGAACAACAGCGCGCCCACGACGAAAGACATGAGCGCCCAGGACCGTGATGCCACCCAGACCAGTGCCATCAAAAGCGGAAGTACGATCCACCAAGGTGTGACCGTAAAGACATGAAGCGCCCATTCCAATATCCAGCTCAACGGCTGCGTCATGGGATCAAGCACGATCTTGAGGGAGTCCTTTACGTTGAGAAAGCTCTGCTCGACGGCTCTTGTCAAATCTCGTGTGCGGGCAATCGCCGGACAAGCCTGGTTGAGTTCGTCAAGTGATGGAAATGGCAGGTCCCACAGGGATTGCAACCATGTTTTCTCGGCCTGACCACCCGCACCCTGCGCGAGCAAATCCGCCATGCTCATTGGACCGGGGACGGACTCTTTCTCACACCAGTCGCGCAGACCAAGCCCGTCAAATACGAAATCATAGGTCGCCATAGTCCATCACTCTTTGCACAGGCGGTCATTCGGGAAAGACCGGGGTGGCGTTAGAAGACAGGTGCCGCGCGGACACGGCACCCACCCGGTTGTTTTGCAATTACTGGAGGATTGCGCTCAACTTCTCGGCTGCGGCCTCGTTGATCCAACCGCGCCAGGTTTCCTGACTGGTGGTCAGGAAGTGGACGGCAGCCTCTTCCGCAGATGCGCTGTTGTCGGCCTGCCACGCCAAGAGATTGCTCAGCTCCTGCGTGCCAAAGGAGATATTGCTGACCAAGGCGAAGATGTCCGGATTTCGGTCTGCGAAATCGGCCGTCACCACCGTCAGCACGGGGGCAGCAGGATAAGAGGAGATGCCCGGTGTTGCGCAATCCTGGGTCTGGTTGCAAGCGTGGATTTCGGGATCATGTGGTCCCATATCCACCGCGACCATGTTGTAACGGCCCAGAACAGCCGTCGGCCCCCAGTAATACCCAAACCACGGTTCGCGGTTGTCATAGGCTGCGGCCATGGATGCAGGCAGGGTATCGCCGGAGCCGTGGTTGAACACCTCGACTCCATGTCCGGCAAAGTCGAACGCCTTGATCAGGTTATCATTGGCGATCCGGCATCCCCACCCATCCGGGCAGTTATGAAAGCGGCCCCCCACAAGGTCCGGATTGGCCAGCACGCCGTCGATCGTCGCCAACTCTGGATGCGCCTCGACCAGATAATCAGGCACCCACCAGTTTTCGCTGCCGCCCTCGGCAAAGACATCCGCAGCCTTGACCACGCGACCTTCGGACTCGAGACGGAAATAGGCCGGGGCCGAATTGACCCAGAGTTCCGGGACGATGTCGGGCTCGTTGTTCTCGGCCAGCGAGGTGATGGCGGTTGTGGTTGCAGATGGCACGACCGTTACGTCGCATCCGTAGCCCTGTGTCATGAGGAATTCGGATATCCGAGTGATGATTTGCCCCGAGGCCCAATTCATTTCCGCGATCGAGACGCGCCCGCAATCGGCAAGTGCTGCGGTTGGCAAGGCAAGCCCTAGCCCTGCAAAGGCGGTTGCGATGAGTGTTGTTTTCATTGGTCAGTCTCCCTGTTGAGTTGATTGGTCGAAGTGTCCTGCGAGCGGATGTCAGTCATTGTCGTCCCCCTGTGCGCCCGCCCCGGCCAGCGAGGCGGCCGAGGACGGCACCGTGACGTGCAGCATCAAGGTCGTCAGACGGGCGTAGGGCCCGGCACCCGGCGCGCCGAAATGATCCTTTGGCCATGCGCCGGACGCGGCGGCGGTTGGGGATACGAAGGCTGGGGCGATGGACACATGCAGCGGGCCGGCGGCATGGATGTTCCCGGTCAGAACCGGGGCGGCATCCGGCGCAAGGCGTGCGGATGCCCCGTTCCAATCCAGTTGCATACCCTGTCGTGATCGCGCCGCGACCTGTGCGGTGAATGGCAACAGAAACAGCGGGTGATAGATATCCGACAGCAATTGCGCGGACTGTGCCGCGCCATTGGGCAGGTCGGCAAAATCAGATAGCGCCATGCCTGCGCGCAAGGGACACCCTGCGCTATCGGCGGGTAGGGACAGAATGCCTGTCAGCGCATGCGCCCAATCCAAGCCGGCCCGCGCCAACCACTTGGCGGCTTCGGCTCCGTCTTCGGCCTCGCCCCATGTTCGGCCTGCGCCCCGGATGGCGCGCCATGAGAGGGCAGCAATCTCGGATAACGACAAGTACAGGTCTTGCTCTGCATCTGCGTGATCTCGGGCGTGACAGTCAGGCATGCGCCATGCCCTCCTCGATCTCGTCGGGATAGGGCGCGCCCTGAAACAGACTGATCCGCACCCAACGATCCGAGCGGGGATCGAACCGCGTGGCACCGAAGAACGCGAGTTTGCAGCGTAAAAGGTCAATTGGCAGCATGTCCGCCGCAATCAGATTGTCGCGAATTTCAGCGAAGGGATGGCGCGCGGTGATCTGGGCGCGGCGCAAGGCGGGGCGGTGTTCAGGATAAGCGCGCAATACCTGCGCGACGGGCGTATGATCTGGAAAGTCTGTCAGCGTCTGCCATAGCCCTGCAGCCTGACGCCAAATGTCCAGCGGCAGTTCGCGCTCTGCCCCCGGATCCTCATTGCGGTCCCCCAAACGGGGCTCCAGCTTGTCTTGGGAGACGTACCAGAACCGGCCAGCATGTTCGCGTGCGGTGTAATCCACCCCAAGCGCCCAAGCATAGTCCCGTTGCAGCACGGCGCGCAAATCGGCGACAGGCATGCTGCCGTCGATTGCAAAATACGCATCCTCATTGGCATCCATGCAATCGCCCAAGCCATCAATGAGGTTTCCATGCGGCTCCAGCATGGCGGCGAGCAGTGCCTCTTGGCCTTCAATTGGCAACGTGGCCTCGCCCCAGCGCCAGAGCGCATCCCAGGGATAAGGCACGCTGCGATCCCAGACCCGCGCCACATGCGTTTCGATCTGGTCGAGGCTGTGCCGCAAATCGGCCAGTTTCGCCTGTTGGATCGGATGCCCACTCTCCCATAGCGCTGCATTCGTTGCGGCATCGTGCAGCGCCATTTGCAATCCGCGCAGATCCTTCTGGCCAACACTGTGTTGGGCGCGCACACGCGCGAGAGCCTCCTCGCGCGCAAGCATCCAATTGTTTAGAAGCACCGGATGACGGATCAGGAACGGTGCCATACCAAGGCCTGTGGAATTGCCAACGCCGAGACCGCGCCTTAGGTCGCGGGCAAGACGCACAGCCCGGTCACCGCCACGCGCCTGAGCCAGATGGTCGACCAGATCGACGGTAAAGGCGCGCGTCAACCAGACAGAGAGCATCTCGGCCTGGAATGGCGCGCTGAGTTCGGGGCGCGTCGCAATCGTCTCGCGATCCGCCGCGCCAAACTTGCCAGATCCGTAAACGGCCGTCGTGCGCATCAAATAGCCGGTTTCCAAGAGCATGGAGGGCTCGGGCTGCTGCCCATTGGACAGCCGCGCAACGACGTGATCAAACAGTCTGACGGACCGGTTGGCGCGGCTCAGGCTGAGTTCGCGCGGACTGATCCGGCCTGCTTCCTGGACCGGTACATTTGCGGCAAGCCGGTCAAGATCATCGGGTGTCGGCGTCCCATCGAACAGGGCGAATGTCGCGTCCCAGGCTGTGGCAATCACGCGGTCCGATCTTGCTTCGGGTGGTAGGTCATGCGCAAAGACAACCAGACTGTAAGTCCGCAAAGGACCAATGGCGCGATAGAGCGCGCGGCCAACACCCTGAGCATCAATATCCCAGACGGGCCTGTCAAACCGCCATGCTTCGGTTTCAAACCGGCGTAACAACTGACGCAGGAACGACAGGCGTGTGGGATGTGTGCAGCCCATACGGGCGAGGCGCATGACCTCTTGAGGACTGCGGCGAAAGCCTGCCGCCTCGGGTATGGAGGTCAGCCCTGCGCAACTCATTGTGCGGCCTCTTGTCGATGCGTTTGCGCAGGACCAAAGCTCTCTGCGAAAAAGCGATGCCAATTGCCACCCATAACCGCCGCGACATCGCCCGGTGACATACCAAGATCGCGCAAGCCCTCGGCAATCCGTTCAAAATCGCAATTGTTCTGAAACCACTCGGGCATAGGGGGAAAGCCCGGGTTTTCTTTGCTGCCTTCCCCATAGTCACGCGCCTTGGTCCAACGACCTGACCGCATCCAGTCCACCACGCTATCGGGTTGATCCTGACACAGATCCGTGCCGATGCCGATATGCTCCACCCCCATCAGATCCGCGGCTCGTGCGACCATTTCGCAGAAATCGCGCAAGCTGCACTCACTTCCGCCGCGCAGATGGTGTGGATAGACCGAAAAGCCCAGCATTCCGCCGCTCTCTGCCAGGAGACGCAGCACCTGATCGGATTTGTTGCGCCGCGCGGGATGCCACGCCGCCGGATTGGCATGGGTTATGGCAATGGGGCGCGAGGACTGTGTGATGGCGTCCAAGGTTGAGCGCTCTCCGGAATGGCTCATGTCAATCACCAGCCCGACACGGTTCATTTCCGCCACAACCTCGCGGCCCATCCGGGTCAGGCCGGTGTCTTCGGCCTCGTAGCAGCCCGTGGCCAGAAGCGACTGATTGTTATAGGTCAGTTGCATGAAGCGCAGACCCAAACGGTGCAGCACTTCGACGAGGCCTATGTCATCCTCCATGCAGGACGGATTTTGCGAGCCGAAGAAGATCGCGGTGCGCCCAGTCTGGCGCGCCAGTTCAATGTCAGCCGCGGTGAACCCCTGAAAAATCAGGTCAGGAAAGCGTCCAAACCAACGGTTCCAAGCCTCAATATTCAGCACCGTTTCGCGAAAGTTCTCATGGTAGGCTATCGTGACATGCACCGCATCGACACCCCCGGCGCGCATCTGGCGGAAGATCTTTTCGGACCACTTGGCATATTGCAAGGCGTCAATGCGTGGCGTCATGCCGGAACCCCAGAGTGTATGTAAGATGTCTTGACCGTGGTGTAGAATTCTTCGGCGAAGCGACCTTGCTCGCGCGGGCCATAGCTCGACGCGCCGCGCCCGCCGAAAGGCACGTGATAGTCGGTGCCAGCCGTGGGCAAGTTGACCATGACACAGCCTGCGCGCGCATTGCGTCGAAAATGGGTGGCGCGGGCGAGATCGCGGGTCATGATGCCAGCGGTCAGGCCAAAGTCTGTATCATTGGCAATGTGCAGAGCTTGGTCATAGTCACCAACTTTTATCACGCAGGTGATTGGAGCGAACATTTCCTCGCGATTGATCCGCATGGTATTTTGTGTGGCACCAAACACAGCCGGCGCCATGAAATATCCCTCGGTCGCGCGGTCGAGCGCTGTGCCGCCACAGAGCAGTTCGGCCCCCTCTTGTTTGCCGCATTCGATGTAATCGAGATTTGCGGAAAGCTGTTCGGCGCTGACGACGGGTCCGATCTGGGTGTCCTTGTCCAGCGCATGACCGACCTGCAAAGCCTGTGCCGCCACCATCAGCTTGTCGACAAAGGCATCATGAATGCGCTCATGCACGATCAAGCGGCTGGCTGCGGTGCATTTCTGGCCAGTGCCGCCGAATGCTGCGTTCGTGGCATGCACGACCGCCAGATCAAGATCGCAATCCTCGAGGATCACCATCGGATTCTTGGACCCCATCTCCAGCTGCAGCTTGGTCATGTTGGGGATCGCGCTCGCCGCAATTCCGCGCCCCACAGGCACCGATCCGGTAAAGCTGATCGCGTCTACATCGGCACTTTGCGCAAGTGCCTGCCCTACGGTTCGGCCCGCGCCCATAACCAGATTGAACAGGCCTTTGGGCAGGTCTTGATTGGCGATGATCTGGGCCAGCGCCACGGCACTGGCAGGCGTCTGATTGGCGGGTTTCCAGATCACGGCATTGCCAAAGGCCAAGGCCGGAGCAATCTTCCATGCGGGTGTCGCGACGGGGAAGTTCCATGGGCTGATGATCGCAACCACGCCGACAGGTTCGCGGCGCACGTCGATTTCGATACCGGGGCGCACGCTATCGGCGGTTTGGCCCAACTGGCGCAGGGCTTCGGCGGCGAAATAGGTAAAGAACTGCCCAGCGCGATAGACCTCTCCCTTGCCTTCGGCGACGGGTTTGCCTTCTTCTCTGGCGATGAGCCTGCCAATCTCTTCGGCCCGTGTCATCATCTCTGTGCCAATGGCCATCAAGACATCATGACGCTTTTGCGGGCCGGTTGCCCCCCAGTCGGCCTGAGCGTGGCGCGCGGCTTGTACTGCTACTTCAAGCTGGGCGGCATCCGCCTGCGCAAAATGACCGATCCTGTCGGAAAGATCTGATGGATTGCGATTCACGACCGTGGTCGCGCCCTCTTGCCAGAGACCTGCAATGAAGTTTCGGGTTTCCAGTGTCATGTCATTCCTTTCCGCCTCAGGCGGAGTCAATCCTGTTCATCAGTGCCGCATCGACCGACACACCGTCTTGTTCTGTCCGGGCGCGATTTGCGGCGCGACGTGAGCCGGGCAAACGCGCGTCTGCCTGTTGGGTAATTGCCTCGGTGAGCCGTGTCATGGAGGCATCAAACCTATCGCCCGAGAAGGCATAGGGATCGAAGCCGATAAAGAACTGCCCCGTTCCAGGCGGGCCACCTTTGGGGCCGGCAAACGGGCTCGCCTCCAAGCCAAGATTACCCCCCGCTAGGGAGGCTGCGAAGATCTCGACCATCAAACCGATACCAAAACCCTTTTGCCCACCGGCTGGAAGCATGGACCCCATCAACGCCGTTTCGGCGTCTTGGGTCGGGTTGCCATCCGCATCCAAAGCCCAGCCCGGCTCTATCGCTTCTCCCTTGCGGGCCCGCAGGATGATTTCGGATTTGGCTATGGCACTGGCCGACTGATCAATGACAAGCCGGGCACCGCCCTCGCCGTCTGGGACAGCAAGTGCAAATGGGTTTGTCCCGATCACGGGCTGGGTGCCCCCGATGGGTGCCATGGATGCCGGTGCATTGGTAAAGCACAGCCCCACCAAACCGGTTGCGGCCAACCGCTCGGCATGATGCCCCAAAACGCCGCAATTATAGGACCTGTTCACGGCCATCGCGGCGATACCCTGCCTGCGCACAGCGGCACCAAACTCGGTCCAGCCAGCGTCTATGGCGGTGTGGGCGAAGCCATGCGCGGCATCGACACGAATTGCCCCGGCGCGCGGGCAATCGACCTTTGGCACAGCCGTCCCGATAACCTTGGCGCAGCGCAGATGTTCGGCATAGATTGGAATATACATCAGCCCGTGGCTACGGATGCCGTCGCGTTCGGCCAAACGGGTCGAACGGGCGACGGAGGCGGCCTGTTGCGGTGATGCACCCGCGCGGACGAGCGTCTGAAGAGCAAGATCCTGAACCTGATCCAGCGTTAGTATCACATCACTCATTTGGCACCCCCGGCCTAAACTTTAAGCGGGATAGTATTTTCAGATCAATCGAATTAATATTGATATTAATTCAGAAAAATTGAAGTGAGGCACCATGATCCGGACCCAAGCCCTGCGTGTCTTTGTTGCAGTCGCTGACTGCGGGAACATCAGTGACGCAGCCGAAATCCTTGGGCGGACGGCCTCGGCCGTTTCGATGACGCTCAAACAGCTCGAGCTTCATCTGGGCGCTCCTTTGTTCGAGACTGATCGCAAACATACGTTGACGGTGCTCGGGCATGAGGTTCGGACCCTTGCCCGAGAGCTGTTGCGAGACCATGATCATGCGATTGAACGCATGACAGCAATGGCCGCTGGACGCGAAGGCGCATTGCGCATTGCAGCGGTGCCCTCTGTCGCGGCGCAACTTCTCCCTCCAATCCTGACAGCGATGCTCGCTGATCACTCTGGCATTCAGATCGAGCTTCTCGATACAGACAGCGCCAGCGTGCATATGCTGATCGCAACCGGCGAAGTGGAGCTAGGCATAGGCGGAGCCCCGGAACCGGGCGCGGGCCTGCAGTTTGTCCCTCTGTTCAATGACCCGTTTCGATTGGTCTGCCGCAAGGATCACCCGCTTGCTCAGGCAAGGTCCCCTCTCAGACGACAGGATTTGCGCGGGCACAGGTTGATCAGCAACAAATCAACAGCCGGCTTTTCCGGTCTTGAAGATGGCGGGCTCGATGTTGGGTCCACGCTCAGCGCGCGAAATGTCATCTCGTTGTTGGCATTGGTGCGCGCCGGAGCAGGGGCAACGATCCTGCCGGCCCTCGCAACGCTTTCGATTGACGACACTTTATGCTCGCTTGCATTGGATGATGCCACAGCGCTGCGCACCGTTGGTTTCATCCTGCGGCAGACCGGCAGCCCAAGCCCGATCTGTGTGGCCTTTCAAACTCGTTTCCTTGCCATGATCAGAGCCGACGGTGTCAGCTCCTCAACAGAGGCCGCAGCGCCGGGGTATCTGTCGCTGCAGCTTTGACGGATGGAATTTGAACGCCTAGCAAAGCGACCTGCAAATGAACCTCCATCGGGCAAGACATATGTCTCGTTTTCTGGTCCATTGCCTCTGATGCTTGGGGGCGCTCCAGACCGCGTGCAGCCCACGGACCAAGGGCGTTGACTCTCTGCGCATTCGAACAGTGCGTGGACCTGCGCGTGTCGATCCGTGAAAATGGACTGGCATTTGATGCTAGAGTGGAGCTTGTTCCGAACCGCTTTATCAGCAACCTGAACCCCGATGACATCTGGAGGCTGACATGCGGATTGCGCGGCTAGAGACTTTTTGTAACGAATTTGTGGGTTTCGTCCGCGTGACGACAGACAGCGGGGAACAGGGCTGGGGGCAGGTTTCGACATATAACGCCGATATCACCTGCACCATCTTTCACCGTCAGATCGCGCCGCATGCGCTTGGCACTGATGCGCTCGATTTTGCCGATACCCTCAATCTGATCTATGAACGCGAGTTGAAATATCCCGGAAGCTACCTGCGCCGCGCCATGACCGGGCTTGATACCGCGCTGTGGGACATGCGCGGCAAGCTTGAGGGCAAGCCGGTCGCAACCCTGCTTGGCGGGTCTCCGGGGCGGGTGCGCGCCTATGCCAGTTCGATGCGCCGCGACATCACCCCCGACGACGAGGCCGCCCGCTTTTGCCGCCTGCGCGACGACAAGGGATTTACGGCCTTCAAATGGCGCGTTGGGGCCGAGGCGGGGCGTGATCACGACGAATGGCCGGGCCGCACCGAGGCGGTGGTGCCGACCGTGTCGCGTGCCCTTGGCGACGGCATCGACAAACTGGTAGATGGCAATTCCTGCTATTCCCCCGCCCGCGCCATCGAGGTGGGCAAACTGCTTCAGGACAACGGCATCGGCCATTTCGAGGAGCCCTGCCCCTATTGGGACTATGACCAGACCGCCGCCGTGCGCGCCGCGCTCTTGCTCGATGTTGCGGGCGGCGAACAGGATTGCGAATATTCCAGTTGGCAGTTGATGCTTGACCGGGGCGCGGTGGATATCGTGCAGCCCGATGTGATGTACATGGGCGGCATGCACCGGACCTTGCATGTCTGCCAGATGGCTGCGCGCGCAGGCCTGCTTGTCACGCCCCATGCCGCCAACCTGTCCTTGGTGACGATGTGTACAATGCACCTCTTGCGCGCCATTCCCAATGCGGGAAAATACCTCGAATTCTCGATCGAGGGGCCGGAGTATTATCCATGGCAGGAGGGACTATTCCTAGGGGATCCCTACCGGATCGACGACGGCCACGCCATCGTCACCGACGCCCCCGGCTGGGGTGTCGAAATATCTCCAGCATGGCTCGAGGCCGCGACATATCAGGTCTCTGAGAGGTAGCCACGCCCTGAGAGCGCCAGGATTATCGGGCCTGTGCCACCCTCTGCGCATGGCAATTGGCTTGCCTGACTCAGTAATTCATGTACTCTTCTCAGACCAATTGCGTCGGAGTTCCGCATGAAACAGGCTGCCGGGGCGCTTTTGTCCTCTATCCATCTCGACCGATCGTCGCGCAAGGGCATGAGCGTGCAACTCTATATGGCCCTGCGCGACATCATCCTGTCGGGGAGTTTACGGGCGGGAGAACGGCTTCCTGCGACGCGCACTCTGGCACGCGAAACCGGCGTGTCGCGCACCACTGTGATTGATGCGGTGGATCGGTTGGTGGCAGAGGGCATGCTGGTGTCGCAAGTCGGCTCTGGAACCTTTGTGAGCGACACCTTGGACCATCAGCGCCCCGCCCCGGTTCTGGCCGCGTCCTCGGATGCCATGGGTCAGCAACCACGCGTGTCTTATACAATCAGCCATGCCGAAAAGGATTATGCCCAGCGCAACTGGCTGCCCCATGAGGCGCGCGCCTTTGTGACGGCGCTGCCTGCGCTGGATGCTTTTCCGCTGGCGCACTGGTCGCGGCTCTCGGCGCGGCACCTGCGGGGTGCGCGCGGGGCGGTGATGGGGTACGGCCAGCCCAAGGGATACGAACCCCTGCGGCGCGCAATCACCACACATCTGAGTGTCCTCAAGGGAATCCAGTGTCATCACGATCAGATATTCATTACCTCGGGCGCACAACACGCCTTTGCCCTGATCGGTCGGCTCTTGCTCAATCCCGGTGATCGGGTCTGGATGGAGAACCCAGGTGCCTCAGGCGCGCGCAATGCGCTCTTGTCGGAAGGGGCGGAACTGGTCCCGGTGGACGTGGATCAGGACGGGTTGATCGTAGCCGATGGCTTGGCCAAGGCTCCGCATTTCCGCATGGCCTTTGTCACCCCGTCGCACCAGCAGCCCTTGGGTCATGTCATGTCGCTGGGGCGTCGGTTCGAGCTGTTGCAGGCCGCCGACGAGGCGCAGGCGGTGATCGTCGAGGATGATTACGACGGAGAATTCTACTATGGGAACGCCCCCCAACCGGCGCTGCGCAGCACGGATAAATCGGGGCGCGTGATCTATGTCGGCACCTTCTCGAAATCGCTCTTTCCGTCGCTTCGGCTGGGTTTTGTGCTCGTACCCGAGCGCATGACCGACGCCTTTGATCGCATGTTTCGGTTCTGGGCCAGCGGTCCGCCCACGGCAACGCAGGCGATCGTTGCCGATTTCATGGATGAGGGCCATTTTGCCACGCATATCCGGCTGATGCGGCGGCTCTACAAGGCGCGGTATGAGGCGCTGATGGAGGAAAGCCGCATCCTGCCCGACTGTATCGCCATTCAGGAAACCGCCAGCGGGTTTCATACCCCGGCCGATCTTGCGCCGGGGATCGACGCGCAAGCGGTCGTCAAGCAGGCGGCGGAGCGCGGCGTGGTTCTGGCCCCGCTCTCGAAATACTGCCTCAGTCCGATTGACCGATCTGGATTGGTCTTTGGATTTGGCAGTGCGGCCCCTGAGGACATCCGGCGCGGCATGGAAATCCTCCGAACGCTACCGGCCTTGCGCTGAAATTGGTCTGATTTTTTTGTCAAATTGGATATGAAAGAAAGTCCAATGTTGCCCTAGCGTTAGGGCTTGTATCTGCAGGATGCCAATTTGGTTTGCCCTGCGAACGGAGTAACGCGATGGACTGCACAGCCCCCGGACCCACTCTGCACCATCCTTATTGGCACGATCAGGTTGGGCCGATGCCCGTGCTGCCTGTCGATCCGCCACAGGAGGCGGATGTGGTGATCGTGGGGTCAGGCTACACCGGATTGAGTGCGGCCATCGCCACGGCACGCGGTGGGCGAAAGACGGTTGTGATCGACGCCGAAGCGGCAGGCTTTGGATGCAGCACGCGCAATGGCGGCCAGATCAGCACCAGCGTGAAACCGTCGCTTGAAAAGCTGACGGCCAAGTATGGACCACAACAGGCGCGCGCGCTCCGGGGTGAGGGCGCACAGGCGCTCGAGTGGATTGGAGAGTTCATCGCTGCCGAGGGAATCGAGTGCGATTTCAGGCGCGTGGGCCGCTTTCATGCGGCCCATACCCCCGCCCATTATGAAACGCTGGTGCGCGACGCCGAACACATGCACAGGGGCGAAGGCATCGACAGCTTTGCCGTGCCCCGCGCAGAGCAGCATCGCGAGTTGGGCACGGATTTCTATCATGGCGGGGTGGTGTTTACCAAACACTGCTCCCTGCATCCCGCCAAGTATCATCGCGGGTTGTTGATGACCGCATTGAGGGCCGGTGTCGAGGTCGTGGCGCATTGCCCCGTGGGCAAGATCGAGAACACGGGCACCGGTTTTCGCGTGCAGACGGCCAATGGCGAGGTGCGCGCGCGGGACGTGATCGTTGCCACCAATGGCTATACCGGGGCGTTGACCCCTTGGCTGCAACGCCGGGTGATCCCGATTGGCAGCTATATCATTGCCACCGAAGAATTGCCCGAGATGCTGATCGACGAGTTGTTCCCGACCGACCGGATCGCCAGCGACACCTGCAAAGTGCTCTATTACTACCGCGCCTCGCCAGACCGGCGGCGCGTCCTGTTTGGCGGGCGCGTCTCTGCTGCCGAGACCGACACATCGGTCAGCGCGCCGCTGCTCTTCGAGAGCATGACCCGCATTTTTCCGCAGTTGAAGGCCTACGCAATCTCGCATTCCTGGCATGGCACGGTTGCCTATAGTTTCGACGAAATGGCGCATACCGGCATTCATGACGGGGTGCATTACGCCATGGGCTATTGCGGCTCTGGTGTCTCGATGGCGGGGTATCTGGGCATGCGCACCGGCCAAAAGGTACTGGGACTCGCCGAAGGCAAGACCGCCTTTGACGATCTGCCACATCCGACCCGACCGCTCTACACGGGCAAGCCGTGGTTCCTACCTGCGACGGTCGCTTGGTATCGCTGGATGGACAAGAGACAGACCCAGCGGGCCATGGTCTCGGACCCGTCCCGACCTTGAATTTTCGCTGAATTACGCCGAGCCAGCGAAACATGACAACAATCGGCACGCACCGCCATTTTGCGGCATTCCAACAGGAGAAAGACAAGATGAGAAAGACATTTTCACTCACCGTCGCCGCCACGCTGCTCGCCAGCGCTGCTGTTGCCCAAGGCACGGAAATCACCATCGCATCCTGGGGTGGCTCTTATCAGGATGCACAGAGCAAAGCCTTGTTCGAGCCCGCGTCTGCGGCGACCGGCGTTACGGTCAAGCAGGAAACCTATGGCGGGATGGCCGATGTGCGCCTGCAAGTTTCGACCGGGCAGGTGACATTCGACATCGTGGCCAGCGGGTCCGGCTCTGCGGCACGGGCCGGGGCCGAGGGGCTATTGGAGGCGCTGGATTACAACGTGATCGACGTGTCCAACTTTTACCCGAACCTCTATTCCGAATTCTGCGTCGGAGGTGATGTGTTCTCGACGGTCTATGCCTGGAACACGGATACCTATGGCGAGAACGGGCCGCAGAGCTGGGCGGATTTCTTTGACGCCGAAAAATTCCCCGGCTCGCGGGCCTATCGCGGCTCTGTTGCGGGTGCACTTGAGCCGGCGCTGATGGCGGATGGCGTGCCGATGGATCAGGTTTACGAGGTGTTGAGTTCGGAAGAGGGGATCGAGCGCGCGCTCAACAAGATCCGTGAGTTGCGCCCCAATATCTCGGTCTTCTGGTCCTCTGGCGCGCAGCACGCCCAATTGATGAAGGATGGCGAGGTCGACATGACCACGGGCTGGAATGGCCGCTTTGATACCGCCGCCGCGGATGGGGCCAAGGTGGATTACAGCTTCAATCAGGCCCTGCTCGACTACGACTGTTTCGCGGTCCCGAAAGGTGCGCCGAACAGGGATGCCGCGATGCAGTTCCTGGCCGAAATCTCTAAACCCGAGTATCAGGACGATCTGCCCAAATACATCACCTATGGCCCAACCAACAAATCCGCTTATGACACCGGTGAGATCAGCGCAGAGGTGGCTGCCAGCCTGCCCTCGTCGCCCGAGAATGCAGCCATGCAACTGCCGATCTCGCTTGAATGGTATGCGGAATGGGAAACAATTGCGGCCGAGATGTATCAGGAGATGATGACAGAGTAACATAGTCCAAACGCAAGACGAGACGGGCGCTGCGGCGCCCGTCTGCGCCAAGGGACCATTGGAGGGCAGCAAGTTGACAATTAAAGCCGCGGAGGCGCTGCCGATTTCGGTTCGGAACGTCACCAAGACCTACGGGGCGGTTCATGCGCTCGACGATGTGTCGCTCGAGGTCAAGAGCGGTGAGTTTCTCACGCTTCTGGGGCCCTCGGGGTCTGGCAAAACCACGCTGCTGATGGTGCTTGCGGGCTTTACCCGGCCTGACTGCGGCAGTCTCACGTTTGGCGATCGCGAGGTCATTCGCACCCCGCCGCATCTGCGCGACGTCGGCATGACGTTTCAGAGCTATGCGCTCTTTCCGCATATGACCGTGGCGGGCAATGTGGGCTATCCCTTGCGTCTGCGCAAACGCCCCAAGGCAGAGATCGCGGAACGGGTCGAGCGGGCGTTGGAAACGGTGCAGCTTGGCGGCTATGGTGATCGGCGTGTCGACCAGCTTTCGGGCGGGCAAAAGCAGCGCGTCGCGGTGGCGCGCGCCATCGTATTCGAGCCGCGCATCCTCTTGATGGATGAACCGCTGTCGGCGCTCGACAAGAAACTGCGCGACCAGATGCAGATCGAGTTGCGGCATCTTCACGAGCAACTGGGCATGACCACGGTCTATGTCACCCATGACCAGCGCGAGGCGCTGACCATGTCCGACCGGATCGCCGTGGTAAACCATGGGCGCATTATGCAATTGTCGACGCCCCGCGATCTCTATGAGCATCCGGCCAATCGGTTTGTGGCGGATTTCATCGGCGATTCCACATTTCTGACGGTCAGCCGCGTGGGCAGTGACGTGGTCTTTGGGGGCGTGCCGCTGATCCATGCGGGACCCTTGCCCGACACACCCGACCTTCAACTGATGATCCGCCCCGAACGCATCGTGCTCTCACCCGATGGGCCGCGGGACGGGGCCAACAATTTTGCCGCCACCGCGACCGATGTGGTCTATCAAGGCGACAGCTATTTGCTGCACGCGCGGCTGGATACGGGCGAAATGGTGGCTTTGCGCGGTGCGGTGCGGGGTAGCAATGCCGCGTCCCTGCCCCGTTTGGGCGACCGCGTGACCCTAACGCTTGCCCCCGAAGACACAGTGCTGATTGACGGAAGCCAAACATGAGCATGCAGACGGCACCGAGCAATGCCGCCGGGCTACGCCGCGACGAGCGGTTAGAGCGGCTGACGCTCTTTGGTCTGAGTTCACCGGCAATCCTGCTCATTCTCGTGGTTCTGGTCATTCCCGTGGGCTGGTTGTTCTATGTCTCGTTCATCGGGGCAAACGGGCAATTCTCGCTTGAGAATTACGAGCGCATGATCAGCCGCCGCTCTTATCTGCGCATTTTTGTCACGACCTTTCAGGTCAGCCTTTTGACCACCGGGCTGTGCATCCTGATCGGCTATCCCTTTGCCTATTTCATGTCGCAACTGCCAAGCCGCCTTGCAAATCTGTGCCTGATTACCGTGCTCTTGCCGTTCTGGACCTCGCTCTTGGTGCGGACCTATGCGTGGCTAGTGCTGTTGCAGAAACAGGGGTTGATCAACAACTGGGCGATTTCGCTCGGGCTGTGGGATGAGCCGCTCAAGATCGTCCACAACATGACCGGCACCTTGATTGGCATGGTGCATATCATGCTGCCGTTTCTCATCCTGCCGGTGTATGGCGCGATGAAGGCGATTGATCGCGATTACCTCAAGGCGGCGGCCAACCTTGGGGCTAGTCCACGGGTCGCCTTTTGGACGGTGTTCTTTCCGCTTACGACACCGGGGCTCTTTGCCGGGGCGCTGATGGTGTTCATCCTCTGCCTTGGCTTCTTTGTCACCCCGGCGGTGCTGGGCGGGGGCAAGGTGATCATGGTATCGATGCAGATCGTGTCAAACATCGAGCTTTTCGTGAATTGGGGCGCGGCCAGCGCCTTGGGCGTGGTGCTGCTTGTCCTGACCGTGGCGATCCTCTGGGTCGCGTCCCGGTTTCTCAATCTCGACCGGATGACCGGAGGTGGGCACTGATGCTGAACTGGCTCAAATCTCCGGCCACGGACACGCAAGTCACCCATGGCCAACGCCTATGGCTCTATGTCTTTGCCGTGATCGTGATGATCCTGCTGGTCACGCCCACATTGATCGTGATCCCGATGTCCTTCTCGGACAGCCAGTATTTGGAGTTTCCACCAGAGGTCTGGTCGACCCGGTGGTATGATAATTTCTTTGGCTCCAGCGAATGGATGCAGGCGGCGCGGACCTCTTTTCAGACGGCATTTCTGACCATGCTGGTGGCCACACCGATTGGTGTGCTGGCGGCCTATGGGCTGCACAGTTCACGGTTTGCCTTTGTCAGACTCGCCTTTGTCCTGATGATCACGCCGATGATGGTGCCGCTGGTGCTGGTGGCGATTGGTGCGTTCTACGCCTATGTGAAACTCAGCCTTCTCTATACCATAACCGGATTGGTTCTGGCCCATACCGTGCTGGCGCTGCCGCTGGTGGTCATCGTGACCGGCTCTGCCCTCAAGGGTTATGACATGAGCCAGGAACAGGCCGCCCGCAGCCTTGGCGCGCCACGATGGAAAGCGTTTTTGACCGTGACCCTGCCGCAGATCCGCTTTGCGGTCGTGACCAGTGCCCTTTTGGCCTTTCTCACCTCGTTTGACGAGGTGGTGGTGGCGATGTTCATTTCGGGCGGTGACAACCCGACGTTGACGCGCAACATGTTCAACGCGCTGCGCGATCAGATCGACCCGACCATCGCGGCCATTTCGACGATCATGATCCTAGTGACCACTGTTATGATGGTGCTGGCGCAAATTTTTGGCCAAGACAAGAAACCAGAAGCGTGATGCGCCTTGTTACCTAATCCGTTCAATGCGCTTTACAGATACAAGATTCGGAGCCCCAGATGATCGACCTCAAGACTTATCAGAGCCTCGCAACGCAGCCGCTTGGCGACTTTGCCGCCAAACCGACAAGCCTGACACCGGGGCAGGAAGAGGCCGCGGTGCAACTCTGGGCCTCTGCCGATGGCCGCACCAAGATTGGCGTCTGGGAATGCACGCCGGGGCATTTTACCGCTGACCGCACCGCGATGGGCGAATATTGCCACATCATCTCGGGTCGCGCCTCGGTTACGAATGCCGACGGACAGGGGACGCGCGACATCGGTCCGGGAGATCTCTTGGTGCTGCCCCAAGGCTGGACCGGAGAATGGGTGATCCACGAACACATGCGCAAACTCTACATCTTGAGCGCCGAGCCAACCTCCTGAGGTGGGTCCATCGGGATGAGGCGTTCGGGTGCGGGCGGGCGTGATGCCCCGGATGGGGCGGTGGTTGCTGTACGTCGAGAGCCATTGCGGAGCTTGGTCCTGAGCTACGTCGATGCTTTGACTGATGTAAGCGGGGTCGTAGCACGTCGGGAAGCAGGGGTGCCGGTAGGATATCGCCTCCTGCGCAGACGATCGGCGGCGGCGACGTGACTTAATTTCACTGGGCGGTTCTTTCTCTACTATGCGTATCGAGAGCGGATCGCCGCGTGAGTGTGCCGTCGGATGATGCGTTTTTTGGCACGGTTCCACACCGTGAACCGGTCGAAGGCTGCGCATCATCTGGTCTGGCAACAGAGAGCACCAAACGCGCTTATAGCGGAGTCATTTGGATCTCGCGTGGAAAAATTCCCAATATTTTCAATGGCCTCATTGTGGCATTGAGCGGATTTCCGCTTGAAACCCAGTCCTGCCACTCCCACGTCATAAGGAGAATAAATCAAAACGGAGGTAAAAAATGCAATCGCCGGAGTGGACAAAACCAGCAATCTGGAGCGCCATCGGGGGGGCGCTGGCAATTACGATCATTGGACTCAACTTCAATTGGGTCATGCTGACAGGCTCGGCGCACAAACTGGCGGACGAGCAGTCAGAGGCGGCTGTCCTGTCCGCGCTGACCCCGATCTGTGTGGCGCAGTTTCAAGCAGAGCCGGCAGAGATGCGGAGCACGCAGATTGCAGCCATGGAAAAGCTAAGCTCTTGGGAACAGGGCGATATTGTCGCAAAGCAAGGATGGGCCACGTTGCCCGGTTCCGAGGCCCCCAATGTGGATCTCGCAGAAAAATGTTCCGAGCGGCTCCTGTCACTGGCCGAGACGGCATGAGCCGCGAGGCTCGCGGACGGTCAGGCGCATAGCACGCTGTCGCGTCGTGGTGCGGTCATCTCAACAGAACTCTCGTCACGGTTTGCTGGAAAATGGCTGTCGCGATGGTGTCCGGCAGGGTCGCGCAGAGTTTGCCACTCTTCTAGACACGGCAAAGGGGGAAAGCCTGTTGATTGGCTTTCCCCTTACGTGCCGCGTCGGCGCCGCTTGGATGCGCCGACGCGGTTCATTTTCAGGCGTTCGGATTGGCCAAGGTGCCAATCGTCACGGTGATGGTCTTTTCCGCACCCTTGTGCAGCACGGTGACCGGCACGGTGGCCTCGGGATCGGTCGCGGCCACGGCGCGGGTCAGATCGCGCAACTCGGTAATCGCGGTCTCGTTGAAGCTGAGGATGATGTCGCCTTGCTTGAGCCCGGCCTTGGCGGCGGGGCTGTCAGGCGTCACATTTTCGATCACAGCGCCCCTAGGGGTGTCATATCCGAGCACTTGCGCGATATCCTCGGGCATCGGCTTGATCTGCACGCCAAGCCAGCCACGGGTGATCGTGCCATCATCCGAGAGGTCCGCCACGATGTGCTGCACCAGGTCCGACGGCACCGCGAAGCCGATGCCGACCGACCCACCATCGGGCGAAAAGATCGCGGTGTTCATGCCGATCACCTCACCGTCGTTGTTGAACAGCGGACCCCCGGAATTGCCCCGGTTGATGGCGGCATCGGTCTGGATGTAGTCATCATAGGGACCGGAATTGATGTTGCGCGACAGGGCCGAGACGATGCCGGAGGTCACCGTGCCGCCCAGACCGTAGGGATTGCCAACAGCGACAACCTCATCCCCGGCCCGCATCACATCCGAGTCGCCGAAGTGGACGAAGGGCAGCTTTTCCGCCGACTCAAGCTGAAGCAGGGCCACATCGGTCAGCGGGTCGCTGCCGATCACGGCGGCATCAAATTCGCGACTATCCGCGAGTTTGACGGTCACGGTCTCGGCGCCTTCGACAACGTGGTTATTGGTGACGATCTTGCCGTCTTCGGAAATGATAAAGCCTGATCCAAGGCCCTGGCGCGCCGGCATTTCGCCCGTGGGCGGCATCATCCGCTCGAACTGACGGCGCAGCTCTTCGGGCAGGTCTTCGGGCAATTGGCCGGACATGTTGGTTGGCTGCGCTTTGGTGGTGACTTCGATATAGACCACGGCGGGCGAGACCGCCGCGACGAGATCGCCATATCCGCCCGCAGGGACAGCCAGCGCTGGGCTTGCGGTGCTCAGTGAAACGCCTGTTGCGCCCAGAACGGCGACAAGGGCTGCGGACCCTGCAAGGCGACGGGAGAGAAGAATGGATGACATCGTTGAAAGCTCCGTTGTGTTGCGTCCGATGCTGCCCATATGATGCGCAGGGCTCACAGCCGGATGTGTCCAACTATACAAATAGTTTAGGAACTGCAGGCGCGGCCAAAAGCGGGTGCAAAGCGGTTCAAACGGGGATAGCTGGTGCGCAGGCCAAGGATATCACGAGGAAGACATGAAGCTGCTTGTGGTCGAAGACGATCCAACGACGGGGGCCTATATCGCGCGGGGTCTGCGTGAGGAAGGGCAGAGCGTCGATCTGGTCAGCAACGGGCGGGATGCGTTGATCCAAGCGACGAGCGGTCCCTACGACGTTCTGATCATCGACCGGATGCTGCCGGAAATCGACGGGCTGACGCTGGTCAAGACCCTGCGCGGCGCAGGCAACCACACGCCGGTTCTCTTCCTGACCTCGCTCGGCAGCGTCGACGAGCGGGTCAGCGGCTTGAACGCGGGGGCGGATGATTACCTGGTCAAGCCCTTTGCCTTTGGTGAGTTGTCGGCACGGGTTGCGGCGCTGGCCCGGCGTCCACATGCGCTGGACCAAGAGACGATGTTGCGCGCCGGACCTCTGGAAATGGATTTGATCGCCCGCAAAGTAACGCGGGAGGGGCACGAGATCGACCTTTTGCCGCGTGAATTCGCGATCCTCGAACACCTGATGCGCCGCAAGGGGCGCGTGCAGACGCGCACGATGCTGCTCGAGGCGATCTGGGACATCTCGTTCGATCCGATGACCAATGTGGTTGAAACCCATATCAGCCGGTTGCGCGCCAAGGTAGACAGACCCTTTGCGACGGACCTCATCAAGACGGTGCGCGGTGCCGGCTACCGGATCGACGCATGACCTTGAGCCGCGCCTTTCTGTTGCGCTCGATGCCGATACGGCTGGCGGCGGGGCTTGTGCTCTTGTTTTCGTTGGTGTCGCTGCTGGGGCTTCTGGCGAGTTACATCTACACGCAGGCCTCATTCGAGCAGACCCTTCGCGCCGACCTCACGCAGGATATGGCGGGGTTTCGCGCGGCCCCTTCTGCAGCCGCACTCGCCTCGTTGGTCGAGGCCGAAGCGCGCAGCACCGATCCGGAGCGTGTCGTTCTGAGCTATTTCGCCCCGAATGGCCGGCACTATGGCAATGCGCTGGTGGCGCGGGATGCGGATGGCTACCGGATTCTGTCCTATCTTCCGGGAAATCCCGAGATCGAGGGGCGATTTCTGGCGCTGACCACATCGCTGCATGGTGGCCAGCTTACCGTGGCGCGCAGCCTTGCGCATATCGACGCGCTGCGGGATGCGTTCCTGAATATTCTGGGCATATCGCTGCTGCCGACGGTTTTAGTGGCGCTGTCGGGCGGGCTGATTCTGGCGCGGCGGGGCGCGCGGCATGTGGCCGTGATCAGCGAAACCCTCGATCAGGTGACATCGGGAAACCTGCAGGCGCGGGTGGGGGATGTTGCAGGCTGGTCAGACGATCTGGCCCGGATCGGTGCCAAGGTCGATCAGATGGCCCGCTCGCAAGAGGATGCGGTCGAGAGCCTGCGGCAGGTGTCGTCCGACATTGCCCATGACCTCAAGACCCCGATCCAGCGCGCTGCGGTGCATCTGGACGATCTGAGCCAGAACCCTGACCTGAGCCAAGACGCCCGCGCGCAGTTGGAAAAGGCGCAGGTGGAGATCAACGGGATCGTGTCGATCTTTCACGCCCTGTTGCAACTGGCGCAGATCGAAAGCGGCTCGCCTCGGGCGCGGTTTGCAGCGGTGGACCTGTCGGAGCTGTGTCAGACGCTCTGTGATGTTTACGAGCCTGCGATCGCCGAGAATGGGCAAACGCTCATCTGCGCCCTGCCGGATGCACCCATGCGCCCGGTCATGGGGGATCGCATGCTCTTGGGGCAGGTTCTGGCCAATCTCATCGAGAATGCCCTGCATCACACCCCGCACGGCACCACGATCTCCATTGCCCTGTCTCAGTCAGAGACCCATGTGGATCTGTCAGTGACGGATAACGGCCCCGGTATTCCTGAGGCGGAACGGGATCTGGTGCTGCGTCGTCTCTACCGGCTGGATCGCAGCCGCTTGACACCGGGCAACGGTCTTGGGCTGAGCCTTGTGGCGGGGATTGCTCTGGTCCATGACGCAACGCTGACGCTCGAAGACGCAGCGCCGGGGCTGCGGGTCAGACTCCGTTTTTCGGCCTAAAGTGTCTGCGGCACTCAGCGCGGTGTGAGGTCTCTCAGGTGGGCGACCAGCCGCGCTTCGATCTCGGGGGTCCAGCCCGCAGGGTCCAGCGTTTCGGCCCAAGCCGGGATGTAGTGGCGCGCGGCGTAGTCATGGCCATAGCCCAGCGTTCCGACCGCAACAGCCATGTCAAAACCGACCTGCAACATCGTGACGAGCGGAAGCCACCGCATGTCCGGCCCCAGATCTGGCGCGCGGTTCGCTCTCAGCCAGTCGGGACGCCGCCAAGCAAGGGAATAGTCGAAAAAGACGATAGGATCACTGCCATATTGTAGGAAAACAAGGCGGATCGGCCCCCATGAGGCATCGAACCGCTCCAGCCCGCCAAATTGGTTGGCCGTGCGGATAAGAGAGCCGTTGCCGAATTTCGGACGCCATGCCGGGCTATCGGGATCACGGCGGTCCTGCACCATGCGCCACATGTCGCTGAGGAATGGAGAGCCCGTCCACAGAGCGCCCTGAAACGGGTCGCCAAACACATTCAAAAGCGGGACAGTTTCCTGAGACAGGAACGCGCCAAGGCTGAGGCCATGCAGATAGAGGCGCGGCCGCTCTGCTGGGGGGAGTGCGGTCCAGTGTCGATAGATCAGATCAAAGAGGGCGCGGGATTCGGCAATCCCGTTCTCAGGGTCGACGATCACCGACATCGGGCTGGACAGGTAGGAATACTGGATCGCGACTGTGGCCACGTCACCCCGCGTCATGTACTCCAGCGTATCCATCGCACCGGGGTCAAGCCAGCCGGAACCGGTTGGCGTGGCGATGACGAGGTATTTCCGCTCGAATCCGCCCACCCGCGTCAGTTCATCAAAGGCCAGCTTTGCGCGGTCTTCGGCGCTGCCCGAGGCGGTCAGGCCGACATAGACCCGGATCGGCTGGCGCGCCGCTGCGTTCCAGAAGGCCGCAATATCGGCGCGGTCGGGTCCGGAGATTACATAGCCGCGCCCCCATCGGCCCAGATCCTCCCATGCGATCAGCGATGCCGAGCTTCCCGGCGTTGCCGCATCGGTTGGCGGTGCCAGATCAGGCGGGATCACCAGATCGGCGATCCGCGACGTGGTGTCGATCGTCCTGAGCGCAAGGCGAAAGGCGATACCGTCGATCACAGCCCAGAAGATCACCAGCGCCAGCAATAGACCGACCCCGCGAGCGACCCGAGGCGGCAGAAAACGCGCTGAGCGCAGATGCCATTTGGCCGCGAGCAATTCAAAGAGCCGCCCCGCGAAAAGCAGAAGTGCCGCAACGGCCAGGGCGAGTACGACGACAGAGGACGTGGCAAATCCGTCAAGTTCGGGCAGACCCCATGCCTTGCGGATCGAATTCTGCCAGTCCGCCCCCATCCAGAGACCGAAACCACAGATCACGAGCGCAAGCGCATAGGTCGCATGCAAGAGCGCCAGGGATGGCCGAAAGATCGGCCTGAGCCCCAACCAGCGCAAGCCCGAGCGCGCAAGATACGAGGTCATATAGCCAATCGCAAAGACAAGGCCGCCGAGTGCCCCCTGTATCTCGGGGCCGCGCGGCACCATCGAGGGAGTCAGCGACATGGCAAAGAGCACCGCTCCAAGCAGGACGCCCGTGGGAGAGAGCGCCCCGAAGAGTCTCGGCAACACTTGGATCATGCCATCGGGGCGACTTTCCTTGTCGAGCATCTTGGGACCTCGGACTGACGGTTCTCGCTCATAGATGGCACCAACGTCGTCTGACAATCCAGAGCTAATGATCCGCTTGCGCCGCGTAAACGGGATCGGCTGGCCTCATCGACAGCGTGCCTCAATCCGGCGCGGTCATTCCTTGTGATGATCACCGGCGCGGGTGCCATCCGTGCAACGGAAGCTCTAGATGCTGGCTTGCAGGATTCAACAGGGAAGGCTGAGGCCGTCGCCCAATTCGGCGACCATGATGGGCTTGTCCAAGTTTTAAGATGTCGTTACCGGGCTCCGCCGCAGGTCACACAGGCGCATTGCAACCGGGTCCGTTGGTCGCGCAAAGAGCGATATTCGGAGAGGGAGCGTTTCGGTATCTCCGTTGCACACGATCAACGCCCCGCTTTGAACTTCGCTATAAACGAGGCTCATCGGTAGCCACGCCTGCGCAAATCCCATCAAGGCCATTTCCTTGAGTCCAACGGTGAATGCGCTCTCGGCGAAGGTGGTGCCCGTGTGATTTGAATATGAGGTGCTTGCGCCAGCGAGCATCTCCGCAAAAAAGCTTCCCTTGGGATACCGGATCATCGGCGTGTCTGAGGGTGGGATGCCCTTGGGACTCAGTGCGAAGCGCAGGGGGCCGCCGACCACGGGGACAAGCCGGTCCCGCCCCCAAGTCGCACGGATAATACTGTCATCGAAAGGCATTGGGTCTCCTCCTTCGCGCTCGTAGCACATCAGAAGAGAGGCTTCACCGCTCAGGAAAAGCGAGATGCAGTCATTGTGATTTGCGGCTCTGAGACGAAAATCGACACCTTGGTGCTCCTCGCGCGCACCGGCCGCGAAATCCGGAAAGATCGAAACGATCAGCGAGTGCTGTGCCGCGACTGTTACGGTCGATCTGCCGGGTTCGTATCTGGCAATCCGCTGACGAAAAGCCTGAATATGGCCTGCCAGCGCCTGAAGCTCGGCCGTGTTTTCTAACAACGCCGGTTCGATTTCCACGCGGTTGGCGGTACGTTTGACGATGGGGCGGCCAAGCCAGATCTCGAAACTCTGGATGCGTCGGGAAAAGGCCGGTTGCGTGATGTTCCGGCGAAGGGCTGCGCGGCTCATGTTGCCTTCCTCCAGAAGCACGAGAACGTCGTCGAAGATATTCAGGTCCATTCATCCTCCATTACTCATACTTTTGGTATGGGCAGCCTAAGAAAATAGCATTTTCCTTGCGCGTTAAACAGGGGTTAGCCTGCTTCTAATATTGGGTGAGGGCCATTGATGCACGAGGCGGATGTTTCGGCGACGAGTCAGCAAACCCGGCAGAGCGCTTGGCCTTCTGCCGCGCGCAGGAAGGATTTGGCGAGCGCGCTCGCGGCCTTTCCCAGAGTGCGACTTGGACATTTTCCAACGCCGCTGGAGCCCATGAACCGGCTGACCGAGCATCTGGGAGGTCCACGTTTGTGGGTGAAGCGTGACGATTGCACAGGCCTGTCGTCGGGCGGAAACAAGACACGCAAGCTCGAATTCCTGATGGCCGATGCTTTGGCGCAGGGCGTGGATACGATCATCACCCAAGGTGCCACCCAATCCAACCACGCGCGCCAGACTGCGGCGGCGGCTGCGCGGTTCGGAATGGCCTGCCATATCCTCCTTGAGGATCGGACGGGGTCTGACGATCCGCAGTATACGCTGAACGGAAACGTTCTTCTTGACCGGCTGCATGGTGCGACCGTGGCCAAGCGTCGGGGCGGCTCCGATATGGCGTCCGAGATGGAGGCATTGGCAGACAAGCTGCGCGCAGACGGGCGCAGACCCTACATCATTCCCGGCGGTGGCTCGAACAGCACGGGCGCGCTTGGTTATGTGAACTGCGCCTTGGAGATTGCTGAGCAGTCGGCAACCATGGGGCTAAAGATTGATGCGCTGGTGCATGCAACGGGCAGCTCCGGCACACAGGCGGGGTTGGTGGCGGGTCTCGCGGCGCTTGAAAGTGAGATCTATCTTCTCGGCATTGGCGTGCGCGCGCCTCAGGAGAATCAGGAAAGCATGGTCTTTGACCTCGCACAGCGCACGAGCGCGCGCATGGGATTTGACGAGGCTATTCGTCGAGAGGATGTCCGGGCGAACTGCGACTACGTGGGCGCGGGCTACGGCATTCCGACGCAAGGCATGATCGAGAGCGTCCGGCTTTTGGCAGAGATCGAGGGGCTGCTGTTCGACCCGGTCTATTCCGGCAAAGGGCTAGACGGTCTGATTGATCTGACACGCAAGGGGGCCTTTGATGGCATGGAGAATGTCGTCTTTCTGCATACTGGCGGTTCAGCCGCGCTCTTCGCATATCCCGACGTGTTTGATCTGCCGGGCTACCAGATAAACTGACCATTAACAAAAACAGGGAGAACTTGACCATGGACTTCAAACTTGCGCGCCGCATGCTCGCCATTGCGGCTTTGACAACAGGGCTGGCGCCTGCCGCACTCTGGGGCCAGGACCTAACGGGCACACTCGCCAAGATCAATGACAGCGGAGAAATCGTGCTCGGTCACCGCGAAAGCTCGGTGCCATTTTCCTATCTGAATGATCAGCAGCAACCCGAGGGCTATTCGATCGACCTGTGCATGAAGGTGGTCGAAGAGGTTGAGAAGACTCTCGGCAAGGATATCGAAGTCCGCTACGTGCCCGTCAATCCCAAGACCCGCATCGCGCTCATGGCGAATGGCACCATAGATCTGGAATGCGGGTCCACCACCAACAACCTGACGCGCCAGCAGCAGGTTGAATATCTGCCGGTGACCTTTGTGACAGGCACCAAGATCCTGACCCGCAAGGAGTCCGGGATCACGTCGGTTGCCGATCTTGACGGCAAATCCATCGCATTGGCACAGGGCACCACCAATGAACGGGCCATCAAGGCGGTGGTCGAAGCTCAGGGGCTCGACGTGAAAATCCTGCCGGTGCGCGATCATGCCGAAGGCATGCTCTCGCTCGAGACCGACCGGGTTGACGCCTATTCCACCGATCACATCCTGCTGCACGGTCTGATTGCCAAGTCGAAGACACCGGATGCATTTGCCGTGGTTGGTGATTTCCTGTCCTTCGATCCCTACGCGCTGATGGTCCGTCGCGACGACAGTGCCTTTGAGCTTGTGGGTAAAACCGCGTTGGCCAACGTGTTCCGCTCGGGTGAAATCAACGAGATCTATTCAAAGTGGTTCGACCCGATGGGTGTCCCCGCCGACCCGCTCCTGCAGGCGGCGTTCCAGCTTGGTGCCCTGCCTGAATAACAGGCCTGCGGCCCGCGCGTGACAGGGCGGGCCGCGCAAGATCGGGGGACCGGGCAAGATGAACTACAACTGGAACTGGAGCGTTCTGTGGGAGCCGGAATACTTTGGCTGGCTTCTGAGTGGCCTGGGCTGGACCGTGTCCGTAGCGCTCTGCGCCTGGGTGATCGCGATGGTCGTGGGATCGTTGGTGGGCGTAGGCCGAACCCTGCCCAACAAACTGGTGAGCACAGTCTGCACCGCCTATGTCGAGCTGTTTCGGAACGTGCCGCTGCTGGTGCAGATGTTCATATGGTATTTCGCCGTCCCCGAAATGCTGCCTGAGGACGCGGGGCGCTGGATGAAGCGCGAGATGCCTCAGCCGGAGTTCGTCACCGCCGTTGTGGCCTTGGGCCTCTATACAGCCAGCCGCGTGGCAGAACAGGTGCGTGCCGGGATCGAGGCGGTGCCGACAGGACTCAAGTCAGCGGCCACCGCACAGGGCATGCGCGTGTCACAGGTTTATCGCTATGTCCTCCTGCCGATTTCTTTCCGGCTGATCGTGCCGCCGATGACTTCGGAATTCCTGACCGTCTTCAAGAACTCGTCGCTCGCGCTCACCATCGGGCTTCTGGAACTGACGGCACAAAGCCAGCAGATCGCGGAATACACCTTTCAGAGCTTTGAGGCCTATACCGCCGCCACCATCATCTACGTTTTGATTGCGCTCTGCGCCACGATCGTCATGACAGTTCTCGAACGCTACACGCGCATACCCGGCTACGTTGGCAAAGGGGGCTGAGATGGGCGATTTTGACTTTGGCGTCATCCTGAACAACCTGCCGTTCCTCTGGCAGGGTTTGCAGCTCAGTCTGTGGCTCACCTTTCTTGCCGTCTTGGGCGGGGTCGTTTTGGGCACATTGCTCGCGTTGGCGCGGCTCTCGGGGATCAAGCCGCTGGCGCTTTTCGCTGCGGCCTATGTCAACCTGATCCGCTCGGTGCCCCTGATCCTCGTGATCTTCTGGTTCTACTTTCTTGTGCCGCTGGCCGTCGGTCGACCCATCGGCGGTTTCTATTCGGCCCTCATCGCCTTTGTCATGTTCGAGGCCGCCTATTACTCCGAGATCATGCGGGCCGGTATCCAGAGCGTAAAAACAGGTCAGGTTCACGCGGGGCAGGCCACGGGCCTTGGCTACTGGCAGGTCCAGCGATACATCGTCTTGCCGCAAGCGTTCCGCAACATGATCCCTATTCTGGTGACGCAGGGCATCATCCTGTTTCAGGATACCTCCTTGGTCTTTGTCGTATCGCTGCGCGACCTGATGACCGCCTCTTCCATCGTGGCCCGGACCGAGGGCCGCCTCGTTGAAATGTATCTCTTTGCCGCGCTCGTTTACTTCGTGATCTGCTTTGCGGGTTCGCTGTTCGTGCGTCGGCTTCAAGCGCGGATGACGACATGATCGAAATGAAAAATGTGAGCAAGTGGTACGGGGACTTCAAGGTTCTCACCGATTGCACGACCAAGGTTGCCAAGGGAGAGGTTGTGGTGGTCTGCGGGCCGTCGGGCTCGGGCAAGTCCACGCTCATCAAATGCGTGAACGGGCTGGAACCGGTGCAGGAGGGGCGGATCGTCGTGGATGGCGCTGAGGTGACAGGCGGTGGCGCAAAGCTGACCAAGCTGCGCGCCAAGATCGGCATGGTGTTTCAGCATTTCGAACTTTATCCTCATATGAGCGTGCGCGACAATCTGTGTCTCGCACAGGAAAAGGTGCTGGGCCGGAGCCGCAAGGAAGCCGAGGCCAGAACCGAGACGCTGTTGACGCGCGTGGGAATGATTGACCACATCGCCAAGTATCCCGGTCAGCTGTCCGGCGGTCAGCAACAGCGCGTGGCCATTGCACGTGCCCTTGCGATGGACCCGATCGCGATGCTGTTCGATGAACCGACCTCGGCGCTTGATCCCGAGATGATCAAGGAGGTACTCGACGTCATGGTGGGACTGGCCCGTGACGACGGCATGACCATGATGGTGGTGACGCATGAGATGGGCTTTGCTCGAAAGGTCGCGGACCGTGTCGTCTTCATGGATGCCGGTGCCATCGTCGAGGACCGTCCAACGCAAGAGTTCTTTGATGCGCCGGAAAGTGAGCGCGCGAAGGATTTCCTGTCCAAGATTCTTCAACACTAAGACCTCAACCCCCGAGGGCCCCACAGCCGTCCCAAGCAAAACTTGATCTCTCACCACTGGCCCATGCGGCGAATTGGGCATAGTTTGAGGTGCAACTGGGTCATCAAGAGAGCTTGGCGGCTACAGCCACGACCGTCTTGCAAGTCCATAAGCAGATCAAGATCACCGGCATCCTCGCCGGACACTACGCCCCAAAGCGGTGATCATGACAGTCCGATCCCTGGAAGGTTCTCCTCTCGAAGCAGTCCCCGCATGCACGAAATACAAGGTCAACGATCTCTGATTTGCCACGCCCGCATCCAAGGCACAGTCATCAAGGCTGACAAATTTCATGATCCGGGTCTCAAGCATTGACTGCTTTTGTTCCAAGACTGAGACGCAACAGCGTGGTTTGGCGCTCCTTCGTCAAGTCTGATGGATATATGTCCCCGGTGCTGTTTCCAGACCGGGATAGTCTGGGTGTTTGCCGGGCCGGCGCGCGGGCACCGCGCCGTTGCCTTGGCTGTCCAGCCATCTGGTCCATTCCGGCCACCAAGATCCCGACTGCGGATCATGTGCCGCCAGCCATGTGTCGGGATCTCGGTAGAGCGCCCCGGCGGGCCGGTGGCCGATCCGGTAATGCCGCCCTCTATGCGCCGGCTCGGATAGGATACCGCTATTATGGCCACCTTTGGTCAACAGAAAATGCAGATCGCAATCGGTGAAGAGGGCTGTCTTGTAGACGGAACGCCAAGGCGCGATGTGGTCGGTCTCGGTGCCAATGACAAAGAGCGACACCGAGATATCCTTGAGCGCAATGACATCGCCGTCTACTGCAAACCGACCTGCGGAGATGCGGTTCTCCAGAAAGATCCCACGCAGATACTCTGAATGCATCCGGGCCGGCATTCGCGTCGTGTCATTCACCCAGACGGTGACATCGGTGGGCAGGTCCGGCTCTCCCAGAAAATAGCGCCGCACCGCACGCGACCAGATCAGATCCTCGGACCGGATCGCGGCAAAGGCTCCTGACATCTGCGGCCGGTCCAGATAGCCCTGCGACCACATCAGATCCTCCAGAAAGGCGACCTGACTTTCGTCGAGAAAGAGCAGCAATTCGCCAGCTTCGGCAAAATCCACCTGTGCCGCCATCAGCGTGACCGAGGCGAGCCTGTCGTCACCGTCGCGCGCCATCGCCGCCGCCGCGATGGCCAGAAGCGTGCCCCCGAGGCAATAGCCATTCGCATGCACCTTTTGCCCCGGCACGATGGTGTTGATCACCCTCAGAGCCTGCATGATGCCCTGATTGCGATAATCCTCAAGGGACAGGTCTGCATGCTCTGCCCCCGGATTGCGCCACGAGATGCAAAACACCGTGTAACCCTGCGCTACCAGCCAGCGAATAAAGGAATTCTCGGGCGACAGATCGAGGATGTAGTATTTCATGATCCATGCGGGCACGATGAGCACCGGTTCGGCCTGCACCTCTGACGTGGTGGGCGAATACTGGATCAGTTCCATCAAGTCATTGCGATAGACAACCACGCCCGGCGTGCAGGCCAGAACCTTGCCGAGTGCAAACTCCGTCGGCACGGGCCGATGTTCCTGTGCCAGAATGTGACGGGAGTCGTCGGCGTAATGTGCGACCCCGTCGATCAGGTTGCGCCCACCTGTCGCCTGAGTCTTTTCCAGAATCTCCGGATTGACGTGCGGGAAATTTGACGGCGATACTGTATCGAGAAGCTGCCGCATCATGAACCCGGTCCGATCCGCGTTCTGACGGCGCAATCCGCGCAGCTCCGATGTCGCGGCATGCCACCAGTCCTGCGTCGCCAGAAACCCCTGCTGCCAAAGGGAAAAGGGCGCCCTGCCCCACCCCACATGCGACCAGCGGGTGTCATTGGGCCCCGGCTTGAAAGGTTTTTCAGAAGGCTGGCCGAATATCTGAGCGGATGTGTAATGCGCAAGCCTCAACGCATTCGCCTGTGCCCGCTCCATCAGTTCCAATTGCCGCCCCGGCGCGCGACCCAGATGCATCGCCCAGTCGCTCCAGGCATCGATCATCGCGTGGGGCGACAGCCCGCCGGTAAACCGGGCGAGACTGGCCATGGCACTTCGGTCGAGCGCGGCGTGGGGATGCGGTTCGCGCTTGTCGGGAGATGGCTTTGGGGCAGGTGTTTGAACCAGCGGAACCACAACAGAATGCGGCTTTGGACCCTCCTTCTTGGGCAAGTGGATCTGGCTGCGAGTGGGTTTTCGGGCCATGCTGCGATGCCCTCCTTGGATCTGAGGTGTGCAAAAATTTCGGCGAGCGTGATCGTCATATCCTCGCCCGTTACAATCCAGCGCGAAGCTGCTCGCACGGCTCGCAAGGCACCGGTGGCACGCGAGCGCATGCCGCCCAACGGTCAGGGCGAAGAACGCTCTTGGTCAAAGTATTCTCCAGATCCTCGGAAAAGCACCTGACATGGATCAAATATGCATTCGAATTCGTGAATTACGGTGGAAGATGTTGTCCCAAGCCCAATCGTTCGACATCCTCAAACAGTGTAAACAGCGCCGCCTGTGACTGAGACAAAAGGCGAGGCAATCCGCGATGACCGATGGTTCACGTCCTCGGGTCCGTGACGCCCGGTACGTCGACGGTGCCAAAGACCCGTCCCGATGGTTGGCCTGTGGGCGACCCTCCCGGCGGCTCTTCGGAAATGCCCAAGGTCAGGGTGCCCCGCACCGCCGCAATCTCGATCGGCAGCGGCAGCGTCACGCTCTCGCCATCAGGCCAGATCCCCACGGATTGCGCAGGCTCGCCCGGCCCATGTGCCCAGACCTGCAAGATGCGCCCTGCTGGCGCCGCCCCGGCAGTGCGGGTCAGCAGGATCTCATTCGTGGTCTTGTCAACCAGCGCGATGACACGAAAATCTCTCGCGTCTGACGTGATCTCGGCCGCGTAGAGCGGGCCAAGCGACGGCGGCACCGCCGGACCCAGATCGACAACCGCAAGCGCGACGGCGACGGCCAGCGCGCCCCCCGTAAGGGCCTGCCAGAGCCCAAGACGTTTCCAGAGCGGCACGGGAGCTGTTTCCGGAAACAGGCGCTGTAAGAGCGCATCTCGTGCCCCCGAAGGCGGTGCCACGGGGTCGAGATCGGCCATTTGCGAAAGTTGAACCTCCCACCCCACGACACGCGCGGCAAAGGCGGGGTCCGTTGCCACGCGGGAGCGCGCGGCGACGTGCGCCTCGCCCGACAGCAACCCCATCGCATATTCCGCCGCCAGCATGTCATCTTCATCAAAGATGTCGGTCATCGGGTCATGCACTCCCGCAAGGCTGTGAGCCCTCGTCTGAGCCAGGTTCGCATCGTGTTGAGGGGTATGCCCGCGCGCGCGGCCAACTCAACATAGCTGAGCCCGTCGAGATAGGCCCCCGTGATGGCGGCGCGCCGGTCCTGCTCCAGTTCTTCGAGACAGCGCTGGATGCGCCCCGCCTCAGAGCGCGCCAGAGCGATATGTTCCGGGTTGCCCCCCGGCGCGGCAAGACCCTCGTGATAGTCCTCAATGTCGCGATGCATCCGCCGCGCCCGGAGCCGGTCAATCGCCGTGTTGCGCGCAATCGTGATGAGCCAGGTCATCGGCGAATGGCCGGTGACGCGGTAGCGCCCTGCATGGGCCCATATCTTGACGTAGGCGTCCTGCATGGCGTCCTCGGCGGCATGATCCTGATCCAAAACACGAGCGCAGACCGCATATAGTTTCGCGCTTGTGGCATCATAAAGTGCAGCAAAGGCGGCACGATCCCCGAGCGCACAGCGAGAAATGAGGTGCTCGAGATCCTCGGCAGAGCGCGCCCCTCCGGTGATCGAGTGGGCATCAGCATCGCCTGTCGCTGACCTGAGGGGTCTGGTCTCGGGATCGGTTTTGATCGTTCTTACCCAGTCAAATAAAATGTCCCACGCCCGGACATCTACGGTTCTGTCGAGTCGCGGCGCTCGCGAATTGGCTCGCATTGGACGCTTCAATGCAAGCAAAAAGGACTCCTCCATCCCGTTCAAGACAAATTTTACCCTGACCGCGCGCGATGGCCGATGGGGCGCTGCATCCCGGCATGAGTCCAAATCGAGATGCGAAATAGGGTTCGTGCATCTGAAAATCTTTCAAAGTTCTTGCACCCGATTTTGAAACTTTGCGTCGCCTTCTTCCGTGACTGTCAGGCGACGTTTGCAAATGCGAGGAGAAATCATGGCACATCTAGCGAATAACTATGCATCTTTTGAAACCTTTCTAAGGAGCGCTGAGTCGACCTATACGGTTGATTTCATTGCGCTCAATGGCTCAGGCGTCAGTGGGTCGGCGATCCTCGCAATTGGCGCACCGGAAGCGACTGGCGAACAGTATCTGAATGTGTCGATCACTGTTGAGGGGATGGAGCCGAACCAGCCGGTGCCGCAGCACATCCATGGTCTTTTTGATGCTGACGGCGATCCTGTGAACTCTCAGACGCCCGACATCAACAGTGACGCAGACCGCGACGGGTTGGTAGAAGTGCTGGAAGGTGTGGGTCAATACGGTGACGTGCTTTTGACATTGAGCGGAGAAGGCGCCACGCCCACGACCAATGCGGATGGCTCGTTCACATATATTCGGGCTTTCGACCTTAATGATGCGTCCAACTTCTTTAGTCCTGTAACGATGAACGACTACGTCGGCGCCGATATTCTGCCGTTGACCTTGCGTGAAATCGTTCTGCACGGCGTTTCCGTGCCAGCGGGTATTGGTGCTGGAACTACGGGTGAAGTTGATGGCACTCAAGACGGGTTCGTACCTATTCTGCCCGCCGCTGCAGGCGAGATTGAACAGATCAGCCTTGCCGAGGCTTTGTCCTTGCTGGACGATCAACGCGCCATGGGCGGCGCAACTGTCGTGCTGGCCGACACCGGTGAAACGGCAACTGGCACTGAAGGCGACGACAGTATCGATGGCGGCGCGGGTGATGATGTCATCATCGGTCTTGGCGGCATGGACACTCTGACGGGCAATGAAGGCAGTGACGATATTGACGGTGGGCTTGGTGACGACGTGATCATGGCGGGGAGCGATACCAATATCGTCAACGCCTCTGACGCGGGTGCCTCGGGGGCATTGTCCCGCGCTGAATATGACAACGGTTATGCCGGTGGTGCCGGGGATGACTTGATCATCGGCGGCGCAGGTGACGATATCATCACTGGTGACGATGAGAGCCGGGTCTCGACCGTAACCGGAGAGACGTTCAATCCTGATGCTGACGGGTCGGACACGATCTTTGGTGGTGCCGGAAACGACGAGATTCATACCGGGTCCTGGGCCGATAGCGATGATGGATTTGACAATAGTCAAACCGGCACGGCGTCTGATGAGGCGCATGGCGGGGACGGCGACGACATCCTGCGCGGCGCAGGGGGTGATGACATCCTGAATGGCGATGCAGGCAACGATAATGTTGGCGGCGGTGGCGGCGCGGACAGCATGACGGGCGGCGCAGGCGATGATGTGCTCTTTGGCAATGCCGGTGCGGACGTGATCGACGGCGGCACCGGAAATGACACGCTTCAGGCTGGTGCGGGCGATGATGACGACGCCTTCAATGCCGCCAGCTTTGGCGCTTCGGGCGCTTTGCCGCTGTCGGAATATGACAACGGCTATGCGGGCGGGGCCGGCGATGATCTGATCGAAGGCGGTGCTGGAGATGACATCATCACAGGCGATGACGACAGCCGTGTCTCGACGGCCACGGGTGGCCTATTCGATGCAGATGCCGATGGATCGGATACGATTTTTGGCGGTGCAGGCAATGACGAGATCCACACTGGAAGCTGGTCCGATGGGGATGACGGGTTGAGCAACATCTCAACGGGTCTGATGGGCGACATGGCCTTTGGCGGGGATGGCGACGACATTCTGCGTGGCGCAGGCGGCAACGACTTTCTTGCCGGAGAGGCTGGTGACGATGACATTGGCGGCGGCGGCGGCGTGGACAGCATCGTCGGCGGAGCCGGCAATGACGTTCTCGCAGGCAATGGCGGCGATGACATTATATCGTCCGGCGATGGTGACGATGTGGCCATGGGCGGCGATGGCGATGACATGATCGGCGGGGGCCTCGGCAATGACATGGTTTCAGGCGGCGCTGGCAACGATGTGATCGGTGCTGGTCGTGGCGACGATACTGTAGACGGGGGCGATGGTGACGATATCGCCAACGGCGGCGCTGGCGACGACGTTCTGATAGGTGGAGCCGGGGACGACAGGCTCGGTGGCAGCGACGACGCAGACGCGGTGAGTGGCGGCGACGGTGACGACCTGATGGGCGGCGGCGCCGGGATGGACGTGATGAGCGGCGGCACGGGTAACGATCAAATGGGCGGTGGCCTTGGCGACGATCTTGTGAACGGCGAAGACGGCGACGACTTTGTCGCTGGTGGAAATGGTCGCGACACGCTGTCCGGAGGTCTTGGCGACGACACCTTGAACGGTGGTGATGGCGACGACGAAATGCACGGGGGAGAGGGGCTAGATGTCTTTGTCTTCAACAGCTTCAATGCCGGAGAGGTCGATGTGATCTCAGATTTCGACAGTGAAGGTGATCTGCTCGACCTGCGCGGCGTCACCGAGGGCTTTGATGGTCTGAGCATTTCATCGACATCCTTTGACGGATCCACCGCCACGCAGATCAGCTACGAGGATCACATGATCGTTCTTCTTGATGTAGATGCCACAACGCTGGATGGGAGCGATTTCCTCTTTAGCTAGAAAATCTATGACCAGGGGCCTTCACAGCCTGTGATGGCCCCTCGTCCCAATGCGTAAAGTCGAGATAACAGGTCCTGTGAAGAGCTCGCAGGCGACGTTCCGGAAAGTTTGGGCATCGCATCATTGGGCACGGGAGGTCCATTGGCTGTTTGATCGCCCATATAAGTCCCTTTCAGTGCCAGAATTGCAAGATAACGCCGCACGACAGTGTCTTTTTGACCATGCGCCACGGCGATGTCGGCAAGCGAAGTGAATTGATGCGGTGGATGCCCCCACCGCATCAATTCAACAAGGGGTCATTCCACAGCTTTATATCCCTGCTCCTTCAACCGCTGGAGGACATCCATCACATGCTTGGCCTGGAAGTCGGACGGTTCCCGAGCTCAAAGACTGGAAGCTCTGCCGATACCCAAAAAGTCGTTTTATCGCGACGTAATCGCTCTCGATGCGGTGCGCTGGTGAAAAAGTTTCTTTCCAGCCGTTTGGAACATTCGCGTATAGTGGTTGCAGTTAATCCATCAAGGCACGCGCGTGAGATTGAAAAAAAACTTGGGGGAAGTTCCTCTTTTAATGCTTACCACGTCTCCAGCTAGCCGGGGTCAATGGCGACTTGCCGTTGTCGTTCTGGTCATACTCTTTGCTGCGATGCTCATAACGGCGCCGTTCGCTCAGCTCCGTCTTGAGAACACAGAGGCGTTGCTTCTGGTCTACGCAACCGCAGTTTTCATCATCGATTTGATGACCGCCGCCTTGCTGCTCACGCTTGTTTCGGTTCAGCGTTCGCTTGCCGTGCTTGCCTTGTCGATCTGCTATCTCTTCTCCGGCGTGATGGTCCTGCCTTGGGCCGTTTCGTTTCCCGGCGTTCCAGCGTTGCTGAACTTGCCCGATGTCGGACTTCAAACCACTGCCGCGATTGCCGCGCTGCGTCGCCTCGGTTTTCCACTCTTCGTACTCGCCTACGCGCTGATGAAAGAGGCCGGCCCGAACGCGCGAAGCCCGAAGGGTTGGGAAAAGAACATCATCTTTGTAAGCGTCAGTGGCGTGGTCGTGATTGCCTGCAGCCTGACCTGGCTCATCCTCACCAACAATCACGCTCTGCCAAATTTCATGCGAGACACACAGAACGTCTCCGCGCTTTGGGAGTACGTTCCAGCCACGGCAGCGGGTCTGTGCGTGGCTGGTCTCGTCACATTGTGGATCAGACAGCGCTCGGTGCTCGATCTGTGGTTGATGGTCGTCCTTTGCACTTTTCTCATCGAGATCATTCTAATCGCCTATCTAAGTTCCGGTCGCCTCAGTGTCGGCTGGTGGGCCGGGCGCGTTTACGGCCTGATTTCTGCGAGCATTGTGCTTTTGGCTTTCCTTTCGGAGACAATGACACTTTACAGCCGCCTCGCGCACTCGGTTTCGGCCGAACGTCGCGCGCGTGAGGCTCGGCTCACGGCCATGGCGGCCTTGTCGGCATCCATCGCGCACGAGATAAACCAGCCATTGGCCAGCATGGTGACCAACGCCGATGCCGGGTTGCGTTGGCTCGGCAGGTCCGATCCCGATCTTCAAGAGGCACGCGCCGCACTGGAACGCATCGTCAATGATGGTCATCGCGGCGCCGAGGTGATCAAAGGCATCAGGGCGATGTTCAAAAATGGCACCCCGGAGAGGGTCGTCGTGGACGCCAACCGGCTCATCAATGACGTCCTGAAGCGCAGCCTCGGCGAGTTGAAACTTGTGCGTGTCTCCATTTACACCGAGTTCGACAAGACATTGCCACCGGTCACGGGATGTCCCATCCAGCTTGAGCAGGTGATTTCCAATCTGGTTGCGAACGCAATGGATGCCATGAGGACCGTCACCGATCGGGAACGTGTGCTGCGCATCAGGTCCGCGCTTGATGGTCCCGACGGAATCCTGGTTTCGGTGGAAGATTCAGGGATCGGAATGGATCCGAACTCCAAAGAGCGGATCTTTGAGCCGTTCTATTCCACGAAACCAGATGGTATGGGCATGGGCCTCATGTTCTGCCGATCGGTCATCGAGGCCCATGGCGGACGGCTGTGGGTGATGGACAACAAACCGTATGGCACCGTCTTTCAGTTTACGATACCGAGCACCAAAGCGCCCACCACAATTCATGGAAAGCGAGACCATGAGTACGGACCAGTCCCTCGTTTTCATCGTAGATGACGACCCTTCAATGCGCGAATCCATTGAAAGCCTGCTGCGCTCCGTGGGCCATTCTGTGCGGTCGTTCGCGTCGGCACAGGATTTCATGCGCGCCGACCGGCGCGATGCGCCCGGCTGTCTGATTCTCGACATCCGGTTGCCCGGGCGAAGCGGACTCGAGTTTCAGCGCGAACTGGCCAATTCGGATGTCCACCTACCCATCGTCTTCATTACGGGTCATGGCGATGTTCCCATGTCCGTGGCCGCCATGAAGGCGGGAGCAATAGAGTTTCTCAACAAGCCGTTCCGCGATCAGGATCTGCTCGACGCGGTCCATCGGGGACTCGAGCTGGATCGCGACCGCAGGTCGGAGGCGGCGATGCTGGCCGAGCTTTCGCAACGTTTTGAGTCTCTTACGCCACGCGAACGCGAAGTCATGGCGCTTGTCGCCGCGGGTCGGTTGAACAAGCAAATCGCCTCGGACCTCGCTCTCAGTGAGGTCACCATCAAGGTTCATCGTGCGCAAGTCATGCGCAAGATGGAGGCGAAATCCCTGCCGGACCTGGTGCGTTTCGCAGACAGGTTGGCGCACGATACCACAAAGTCGTAGACGGCCCACACTTCCGCACAATTGTTTCGACCACCTATTTCGTCCACCCTTTCGTGGAGCGAGTGATTGCGGCTTCGAGTGACAAGGTGCCGACAAGATTTCAGGGCCTCAACACTTTGCTGTCTGAGCTAACGGAAACCACGACGATGTCGAAAAAGTTCATGATCTCTATTGTCGACGATGATGAACCGGCTCGTGAGGCGGTCTCTGGCCTGGTCAGGTCGCTTGGGTTTGTTACGGCCGTGTTCGGAAGTGCTGCCGATTTCCTGAAAGCCGCACAGCTGTCGCGTACTGCCTGCCTGATTGCAGACATCCAGATGCCAAGGATGACCGGGCTCGAGTTGTACGAATATCTGGTGGCATCAGGCACTCCGATTCCAACGATTCTCATTACCTCCTGTGCCAACGAGACGGCGCAGGCGCGCGCGCTGAAGTTGGGAATTCAATGCTACCTCACAAAGCCCCTGAACCCCGAAGATCTTCTCGTTTGCATTCATGCTTCGATCGGCGATGGGCCCTCGAGGTTCGATTGATCAATATCTGTGCGCTGACCCGAGGGGGCCCCAAGGATGAACATCGCAAGCCTAGCTTACCGTGTTGCAAATAGCTGATGGAGACTACCATGCCGACCGCCCCCATCTCCAACCCGCCGTTCAGTCGCTGCAAATCGGTGCTCTCCGGCTCGACCTTTGAAGCGAGCTATGGCTATGCGCTCCTCCAATTGCTCAGAATGCTGCTGCGAGTGATCGCGGTCGCTTGGCTGGAGATCCGAACGCCGACCGCAGCGGCAGTTAACGAAGGCCCACGCGCCAATCAGTTCCCATTGAGCCACACGCGCGGCAACGCTGTTATGAGATATTTTTGCACAATGGTCTTTGCCATCTTGAGTACAGGCCCTGCAGCCGCCGACCCAATGATCTTCAAGGGGAGGGTGGAGGCGTCGGAGCATGCCGTGCTGTCAAGCCGTTTAAATGGCGTTGTTACCGAGATCCTATTCGAAGGTGGCGATTTGGTCACTGCGGGGCAACCGCTAATCCGTCTTGACCCGACCGATGCAGAGATTGCGCTCGAGATCGCCGCGGCACGGCTTGCCGAGGCAAGGGCCCTGCTCGAAGGTGCCACCCGCCGGACGGCCCGCCAAGAGGCGCTGCACGTCCGCGGAATCGCCGCAGATGCTTCGCTCGGTCCTGCGCGCACTGAAAAGGCAATGGCCAAGGCAGCTGTTGCTCTTGCGATGGCTGAGCGGCGAAGGGCCGCCCTTGATCTTGAGCGCGCGATCATCAGGGCTCCGATCTCTGGCCTTATTTCTCCGCCTGCAGTCGCAGTTGGAGCGTTCCTCGAGGCTGAAGCCGGACCGCCGCTTGGCAGGATCGTAGCGTTCGACCCGGCGGTTGTTGCCTACCGCACCCCATATTCCGAGCGGCTTGCGGCGCTGGAGGCAACAAGCGCTGCAACGGCTGCACAGTTGTTGCAACCCGTCAAAGTGCGCCTGCAACTGCCCGGAGGTAGGGTCTATCCCGGAGAGGCGATTCCACATGCGGAGAGCGCCGAAGTTGATGCGGAGACCGACACCGTCACCGTATGGGCACGTTTCCCGAACCCCGACGCACTGCTGAGACCGGGCATGTCGGTCACGGTCCTTTCGACCGTGGGCTCCACGGAGGCGGACGAATGAGCTTGGACACCCGAAGCGGGACGGGAATTTTCGAGGGAGCCCACAGCACAAAGTTTCAGTCGATCCCTCACAATCCGCTGCTGAAAACTTCGCAATGAGAGATATCACATGACGATGCCCGCCTATTCATCTTTTGCCCAATGGTACAAGCAAGGCCCTCGCGCACCCGATGTGCAAGTGATGAAATCCTCTGGCGGAATCCTCAACATGATTGAGGCAACGCAACCGGCCAAGAAAATGTATGACCCGGCTGTCCCCGATCTCGTCCTGCATCAGGATTTGTTCGGCGGCAGCCATATCAGTGCCAACCTCGGAGGTGGGCATTTCGATGTGACGACCAAAAGGGGCGGCTTTGTTCTCGCTGCACCGAACTTCGCCAATTATTCCAGGGTCGATACCAGTCATCACATTCGCAGCTTTGCATTCCCCTTGGCGCAATGGCAAAGCGTGCTCGATGAAGTTGCTGATGGCAAGTTCTCGTTCGGCGGCCTGGATATATACAGCAAAGCGTACACCACACCGGCCATCCAGTCTGCACTACGGAACCTTTGGTCAATTTGTGAAGAAGAAGGCCCTCCGTCGCGTCTGTTGGCGCGCGCTGCGGGCTGCGAGATCCTCGCTGAGCTGTGCCGACTCGGCGGAGCATCAATTGCGCCGACAAAGGGCGGTCTCGCACCTTGGGCGAAGCGGCGTTGTATCGAGCTCATGCATATGCGGCTCTCGGAAGACATCAGTCTGGATGAGTTGGCTGCCGAGGTGCAACTCTCACCCTTTCATTTTGCCCGAATGTTCAAGCAGAGCCTCGGTGTGCCGCCACGGGTCTACCTGACGCAACTGAGAATGGAAAAAACTTGCGAACTCCTCGAACAAACAGACCTGTCCGTCACAGAGATCGCTCTGGAGGTCGGATATTCGTCCAACCAAGTGCTAGCTCGGGTCTTTCTCAAAAAGCGGCATATGAGCCCGTCCGAGTATCGACGGTCTGTTCGCGCGCCGGTGCGGTCCTTCGGGCTAGTGTCTGACGTCAGCACGTTTGGAACAGATCAATGACAACGGACAGGCAGAGCCAGCCGTCATGGGTCTTGATGCAGGTGATTCTGTCATCCAAACCATGTCGGGCGCAGCGACTTCGAACTGTCGGACCAGCGCGTTGTCAGCGACCACAGCAGGCTTGCCGCCGTATCGCCCCGGTCGGCGCTTGTCGCCAATCTGCGCGGCAATTCCAGCCAGGCAGGCCAAACGCGCAACACGGTTCTCTGAACAGGTCTCGCCGTGATCGCGCAGATCATCGGTCAGCTTGCGATAGAGTTTGCCGCTGTCGGCCTAGGCCTGTCGGATCAAATCGGCGGTATTATGGAGCAAACTCACCAAGCAAAGCATCTACAAATCCAGGGGCATTTCACTTAGACCGCCAACGGTGTGCCCGCGGCGGTCTATCCTTTTTGGAACGACTTGACCGGTATCAGACGATCAGATCGCCATGGTCGATCGATACGGCCTGATCAATTATCACTAGGTCTGAAATCGTGCCAGCAAACGCATTGCTGATCGTGTCGCCGCCGTTCGAACTGGTCCACCCGAGCCCGCCAACTTGCAAGTTCTGATGATTGAGGCTTAAATCGACCTCAAACGCCTTGGATCCGATCAGTTCGCCATTCACAGCCAGGCCGACTTCACCGTCTCCAAACCATGTTTGAACGTCGTAGTCTTGGCCTGCCTTGATGCCGGGGGCTCGAAAGGCCATGTCGCTGTCTTCATCCTGAAAGACAAGATACAGCGAATCTCCCTTAAGCATAACCGATAGATGGTTTCCGCCGCCAGCGTAGTGGAAGGCATCTTTGGAAAACAATCCCTGCGTGCCGCGCAGGTCGTCGGCATTGAAGGTGAAAGAGATCGTGCCTTCCGGCACCTCATAGGCGGCATCGTGCTCGAGATTCACGATACTGGCTGTTTTGCCAGTGAACGTCTGTTGTGCAGCCTGTTCATAAACGACATTGGCAATGATGTCGGTCGGTGGCGATTCCGGTGTCGGGGTGCCCCCCACAGTTCCTGAGTCAGCCAATGCGTCGGACAGCAGGTTCTGGAACTGCGCAGGGGTCAGGTTGCCCTCTGCTACGATGATATCAGAAATCGTTCCGTCGAAAACATTCGAGAACCCAGCCTCACCGGATTCACTGGACCAGCCGCGGGCGCCGAACTGTAGATATTCCACATTGTTGGTCCAGCTCGTCGAGAAATCGGCGGAGTGCACTTGCGCTCCATTTAGCCAGACTGACGTATTGCCATCGCCAAAGGAGACCTGCAGATCATAGTCGGTATCGGCCTTGATACCACCGATCCGGGCGAAGTCGTCATTTGCGCCATCTTGAAAGCGTACGATCAAATTACCGTTTTCGATGTAACTGACCAGATGATTGCCGCCGCCAGTGTAATAGCTGGCGTCCTTGGAGAACAACCCATGCGTGCCTGACACGGTGTCAGCGTTGAAACTGAACGAGACCGTCGCCGCGTCCAACGCCAGATTGCTGTTATGTGCGACCTCAATCACGTCCGAAGCGCTAGTGAATTCGTGAGCGCCCATCGCCGCATATGCTACGCCGTTCAGAGAGGAGTCGATTTGCCCCTGATCCGTGCCGCCCGTATTGTCCTCGGGAGTTGGTGCCGGTTGTTCAGGTGTCGGCTCGGGGGTTGGTGCCGGTTGTTCAGGCGTCGGCTCGGGGGTTGGTGCCGGTTGTTCAGGCGTCGGAGGGGTGCTGCCACTACTTGATGTGCCATTCAACAGGTCGGTAAGCCTGTCGCTGGCACCCAGACCTGTGGACAGATCAATTGGACTACCGCCGACTGGCACGAAATCCTGCCATTGGTTTCCATCGCCGCTGAAAAGTTTGCTCAAATCGGCATTGCTACCATAAAAATAGTTACCGCTCACATTTGGCACATTCGTTTGGTTCAGGATGGATTTTGCAATGTTGTCTTGGACAGTAGTTCCTTCATTAGTCCACCCTCTTGCATCGGTAAGCCGAATGATCGCGCCGCCGCCATCGGGCCAAGGGATAAGGGTGTTGTGTTGGATCACAACATTCACTTGGCCGCCATGAATTGCGATAGAGTTTGGAGAACCAACATTGATCAGGTTATTCTCGATCAAAATGTTCTTGTAGCCGCCGTTATTCGGGTCCCCAAAAAAGAAGCCTTGGGCATAGACGCTGCCTGTCGTCGGATCGTCGTAGAGGTGATTGCCGCGGAAGGTGATATCGGTAGGAATGCCAGTGGATGTACCGAACATCTGCACTAGATCTGGATGAACGAGCGGTGCTGCGGCTACATCATACACGGTGTTGTTCTCGAACAAACCGTACTTCGATGCACCGGTAATACGCACGACATCGGCTGTGGCGTGATGGATATAGTTCTCAGTGATCCGAAAGTTCGTAACGTCATTCAATATGAGCGTGCTTTGCCCGCCACTGATATCATTGTTATCAATCACAATATTATCGGCGTCACGGATGTAGAGAGCATTTTTGAGGATGCTGTTCGAGATGGTTACATGATGAGCATTCTGATCAATGCGGGGTTGAGATTCGATGATCAGCCCATCCAGATGGATGTTCGATCCGCCCGGGACATCAATGTCGCTGAAAGTCACTTTGTGAGGGTTGATTGCCTCAATCGTAACTTTTGAAGTGAAGTCCTTGGAAAGTGTGATGGATCCGTAGTAACCGTCTAACAGTTTTATTATTTCTCCGCCCTTGGCAGCTGCCAGAGCACTTTCCAGGCTGGAAAGACTTGACACGGTGATTTCAGTCGCCATGGTAATACTCCTGTTCGAGCGTAACAAAGTGAATTGCTACGCGTGTCCATTCGGTTGTGATTGGCCGGGACAAACACTGTCCTAACTGTTGAAGATCTGCCTCTGAGGTGGCCTGTGGGCCTTGAGTGACTATTACGGTGCAAGGTTCGTGCCATCAAGTTGTCGGATTTGCGTCGGCAAGTTTCCCGCATTTTTCGTCCTTAAACCGTCCAAACTTCGAGAATGATGATGGTTTCTAAATCTCAACGTGGGCGTTTCTGAGGCCGAAAGCTGTCATAAAAACAAACAAATAGGACCAAAATGAGGATCTTGTCCGGGCGACATCCCGGTTACGGCAAGAATCCGCCTTTTATGGTTTTCAACCGACGTCTTGAGGCAAGGGACAGGCGCAACCCAGATCGCAAGCCAGACCTTTGCGTTGGACTCAGACGCGTACTGCTTGCGTTTCGAGATCTCAGTGCCGCGCGACACCCAGCTGGCGGCGGTCTCAAAGGCATCGTCCCGATAGACCAAAGGCCGACCATGCACGAACATTCATATCGGACCACTCGATGGGGGCAGGCCAGGGGCGGCTCTTGGTGGCACCACACACGATAAGGCGCAAAAATAAGAAGTTTCACGCCGATGAAGGCGCAATCGTGCAAAGTGTCTGGACTTAGCACCGCCAGCATAGGAAGCAGGCTAGGGAGTTTTAATTTTCTGGGAAGACAATGGATGACTTAGAAACCAAACTTCGGCAGGCTGGCGATGAACTGCGTTCGATCCGGTGCCTTCTGGACACATTGAAATCAATCCCAGTGCCGCAGAGAGAGGAAGAAGCCGGGGCTTTAACCTTTCGATCGGTACGTGAAAAAGGAACCTTTCATTCGGTACGTGAAGAAGCCCAGAGCACCAAGCATCCGAAACTGGACACGCTCAACACTCAATTTACCAAACTTGCGGACCTGGATCATTTCGTATTTTTCCACTAGGTCTACGCCTCTTCTTTAGAAGCCAGGTAATCAACCTTGTTCTGCCCCCAGCCCTAGGTGTTTGGTCCCGGGATGTGCTGGTGCGATTTTTTCCCAAGCATGGAAAGAAGCGCTATGGGCAGATACGTCACGAAGGCTCCAAGACGACGCACGCAGTCAGAACAGCAAGACAGTGACCACAGGACCGGGTCGACAATTCCCTGTTCAACAGTCTCAAGCAATGATGAGGAAGCAATCACTGGCGCCATTTTTTTGACAAGTTCCTAGGTATAAATAAGAGCAGACCTAAAGTGGGCGACCAGGATGTACGACAAAAACTCAATATTACCAGAGTTGAATTGTGCTTTGGCGACACGTGTGCCTGATCATCTTATGGGTACGCGCGCGGCACTTTTTCATATGTTAATCAAACGATCCGATGACAACATCTCGATGGCCAATACAGTAGTGCCGCGTAGCACTCCGGCTTATCCCAAGCCGACCGAGAAGAGATTTGATTGGCGTAATATGTTGCCCGAGGATAATTTCGTGTTTCGTTCAGCCTAACGCAAGCAGTGCTTCACTTGCCAAAATTCCACGGCAGTAGCTCCGCCATTAACGCCAAGGCCACTTGGAAAGCTTAGCTGTATCGACCCACGGTTCCTGCCAGCGCGAAAGTTCAGGATTTGCCAAGTCTTTCGCAGGGCAGTGCTCTATTGCAAGAGCGGCTTTTGTATTTGTCAGACAGTCGCATTGCTCGCAGATTTTAGCATCTTTTCCAACCACCACTTTTGCCCCGCGATAGATCAATGTGTCGGGGGCCTCTGTCTGGAACTCGCAGCGGCTGCAGGCCGCAAGACGGCGCTCTATGACCCAAGGTTCGGCATGTTTTAAACCTTCTGCCCCCCATTTGAGAGTTGCCGCCGCCGCCTTGGCCATGATCTGGAGGTTGGAGGCTGGTGGCGGCTTTCGTTCTATCCCGGCCAGTGGCGCAATATTTACCGTTTCTGGTGCGACCAATAGTTGCCAGAGGACAGCAGGCATTTTCCGCGCTGTCAGCAATGCTCGCGCGTAAAGAGGGTTGTCTAGCGCGCGTTGAGTGGCATCTAACGGTGCGGGTTTCTGAAGGCCGAGGATCTGCCCAAGGCGGTCCGCAGCAATCTCAAGCGATGGGGCTTGGGAAACGTCTTCGGGGAGTTTTATCATAATAGAGCCTATTCTTGTTTGAGTCTGATCCAGCCCCTGTTTCATCGGACATCTAAGCGGTTTCGGTTTCGGTCTTGATCAACTCGCGGGGCGAGCGTCATTTAAGGCCGCTGTGTGGGTGGCTTTCGTTATAATCCTCGATCCAGTCTCCTATCAATCTCAGAACGGTTTTGGCATCGGGCAGCGGGTTGACGCGGACGCGGTCGCGCGAGAGCGTTTCCACGAATGCATCCAACATGCCGTTGGATTGCGGGCTGGTCATGCGCGTGTCGACCGGCATCTGTATTTGCTGAAAGCCTGGGCCGGGGATGAGACGCGCCGGGCAAAGACCCATGTTTCCGAGGCGGTCTGCTTCGCCACCAAGCCCACGATGGCGCGAGGGATGATTGCCGGCCGTCTCGATGAGGGCACTCCTTGCCGCTGTGTTCTGGCTGACGCCGTGTATGGATCGGACCGCTGGATGCTGGCGCGCAGGAGCCGCCACGATCCGGGGGCATTGCCTGCTACTCCGCCTTCGCGCCAGCAGAGACCTCGCTTGATGAACTCGCGGCAGCTGTCGGTTTGCGTTGGACAATCGATAAATGCTTCCTGCGGGCAAAGGGCAAGTCCGGCCTCGATCATTGCGAGGCCCGCTCCGGGCATGGCCGGCACTGGCAAACAGGTCTGGTGATGGCCGTCGCTGCTTTCCTTTCCGGCTCAACCGCAGCTCAACGCGACAGCGCCTTCGGGAAACCGAACAAAACGAGTCGGGTGCTTCACGAAAATGCCGCATGACTTTGTCCGAGCCGCGCTCTACGTGACGTCCGTATATCTCACGACAGCTGAAGCCCTGCGACTGGTCGCACACCTCGTCCTTGCCCGTGCGACGCCAACCGAATGCGTTATCACCTGATGAACTGGCCCCCATTTCGACCGAACACCTTGGCCTGACCGAGAAGGCTTAAGGATAGCCTTAAGCATGTGCCGATGTCTGAGATTGAGATCATCGCCGATGGCGGTTCCGTCGGCGCTGGTGTGCGGCGCAAACGTTGATGGAACGCTTCGAAACAGAAACAGCCCCCGAAGGGGCTGTTTTGTACACACTCATGGATTTGCCGTTGTTTTAGGATTTACGACGGCGCCGCGCGGTGAACCCAAGGCCTCCGAGCGCTGTGATCAAAAGGATACCACCAGCGGGAAGCGGTACCGCAGCTAGCTCTTTTCCAAAGAACGTGACGTGAGAGATATCATCTACGTCATTCCCCTGCGGAGCGAACCACCCCGAAACCATTTGCTGTAGACCGCCAGCGGTAGGAGCTATGTCAAGTTCCCAAAGGTTATACATATTTCCACCTTTTACTGAGAACGCGAACACGGCTGCCAAGGACCCATTCGGATTGTAAGTCCATTTCAGGTTCCCACCATCCACCTCGAAGGTGAATACGCCAGCCCCCAGAATAGATCCTGCTGACACAATAGGGGTTGTCGCAAACGGGCTATCAACCTTTGCAATCTGATTAAGCGTCCCGTAATTATTGGTTGTGTAGCTTGTGGCCACGCCAGCGTCATCCGCACCGGGTCCGTCGAAATAGTAGTTATCCTCACTTACGTAAACGCAGTTTGGAGACGTTCCAAAATCCCCGCTACAGTCGTTCACGCCCGGCGGACTCGGGCCATCACTCTGAAATTTCACAGTCGCTGCCATAGCTTCGCTGGCTAATAGAAGCGAAGCCACAGCAACCAAGGTTGTTATGATTTTTGATCCAGACATTCACATTACCTCGCTTAAAATGACAAGCAATATTGCCTCGCAACTGCGTTGATCTGGTAGGGCACTCGAAAGCCCTAGAAAACAATTCAGTTCCGCCACACTATCGCCCTAATTCCCTCTTGAGTCAAAGCAATCGAGCGTCGCACAACCCTGAGGTGAAATTCGGGCAGACTCTCTGCACAGGACACACGCCTGCGCTGAATCTGTTGCGTTAGGGGAAACAATTGTTCCCGTTTCAGGAATGAATGCTGGAACGAAGCCGTGTCGATGATTCGATCTTACAGGCAGGGAGGCTTGTCATCCGCGCTGCGGTGGAGCAAGGGCATGAGATGAGGTGATTGTCTGGTCGTCAGACCCTGCACGCAAGGCCACGACCGCAGCCCCTACCAGCACGCTCAGCGCACCCACTGCGGAATACATCAGGAGTGCCATCCAGACCGAATGCCCTAGGATCAAAGTTGTCAGGCCAAACATGGCCCCGACAATGCTTCCGGCAAATATCAGTCCGATGATCATGCGATGCCCTTCCTGAGCTTACAACCTATAGTTGATCCTATTTTCTTAACTCGCCTCTGTAAAGATAATACAGCTTTGAGGCCAAAGCTAAGCACGATTGAGTCAATTTTGTGTTACCAAATCGTTACTATTTCGCTGATCCTGCGCAATTTTCATCATTTTGAGTCCAATGCGCAACACAACCACCAAGAGGTGGATCTGACTCTGCGCCTCTCCTCTCAAGTCTGTTCGCGTACCCAGCCCCAAAAACCCTTGTCCGGGCAGCGCAGGCGCGGGCATCCCGTAGCCGCCCCCTAGGTGCGCCGGTCGGCCTCAAGCGCGTAGGCAAACATGTCTGACGTCAGCACGTTTGGAACGGATTAGAGGATTTGAGCAACGGAGGATTTCTGGTTCATGATATTGATTAGGAGATCGAGATGATGAAGAAAGCTGAAACCTCGAAGGGCGCCACAGACAAGCTGGTCAAAAACATCCGCCGCAAGACCTGCCAGACCTATTCAGCGGAAGAGAAGATCCGCATTGTTTTGGCGGGATTGCGCGGGGAGGAAAGCATCTCTGTACTTTGTCAACGCGCGGGCATTGCCGAGAGCTTGCGTGATGACAGGGTTTCCGGTCAGGATGTTTACAGCAGCCTTCGGGTCGCAATTTCTGCTGCTGGATATTGCTACTGTCATGCCCTTTAACTTCTCTCGCCGCAAACTGCTTCGATGTCTGGCTGGGCTGGGGCTTATGCCCGGGGCCGCGTTGTCTCAGATCAAAGGACTGCCCGGCGTCGATCCGGTACTGGCAAAAGATGGCAGGGTGCTCGTGCGGCTGTCGGAGCTCTTGCGCTTTGGACCCGGAGGGCGGCTTCTGGCGCGGGTAAGCTTGCCTGAGACCAGCGCCCCGGTGCTCGGGGCCGCCGGACGTGACGCGGGCCATCGTCTACTCTGGCAGTTGGACTTTGAGGGAAGGGCAGCTGGCAATCACGGTGATCTTTATGAAAACCGTGATCGTGGCCATTCGCGATTGCCGGCTGAGGCGCATCCACAGTTGACGCATGTGGCCTATGACGATGAGGCACGCAAACTGGGGTTCGATTACGGGCTGGCTGGGCCAGTGACGTTTGCGGTTCCGCTCATTGGGAATTCCTCCACTGCGCTCAAGCATGGGCCGCTCTGGCGGTCCTTGCCGCGGATGGCGCTCACCCACGACAACGGCCCGTTGTTCCTATACCAGAATTATCTGGCGGGGCAGATGCATGTCTACCCAGAGCACCAAGATCATGACCCGGACCATGGCGACCTGATCCCGGCCAATACGCCTTATTTCCTGATTTCGCAGGGCTCATCCGGCTCTGACCAGCCGCATCTTGAGGCGCTGGCCATGATCTTCGCGGCGTTTCAACCCGAGACCAAGGCGTTTCTGCACCAAAATCAGCTTCTGGCCCCGACCGTGCAGATGGTCTTTCGTCGTAGTCTCACGTCGGTGCGCAGCCGGGCGGCTTATCTGACGGGGCTGGCGCATCCCTCGGTGATCCCCAAAGATCAGATCAATCTGATGCGCATGGTGCAACTGGCCAATGCCTTGACGCCCGAGACGGTGCCGCCAATGGTGCGGCTTGCCGTTCTGTCCGAAGATGATGCTGTCGAGGGCGTCAATTACTTCGGTGAAGGGTTGAGTGAGCGGCTGTTTGATACGCCAACGGCCATTGCCCGCCTCTGGCGCAGCCATGCCTATCGGCGCAGCATGGTCGTCTCGGTTGAGGCAACGCGCGATTCGAACGGGCGCGCACTGGACTTTGTCTGGCGGGTGCTGCGCGGCGACCCGGCCCGAACCCGGATTGAGCCGCTGGATACGCGCGGCTTGCGTGCGCGTATCACTGTGGATTGGCAATTGCCGCGCCCGGTGCCGGGGCGCCCTGATATCCTCTCAAACCGGGTGGATGTTGGTGTCTTTGCACGAATCGGCGCGCAGGACAGCGCGCCCGGCCTGATTTCGATCCTGTTGCCACAGCATGAGACGCGCCGTTATGGTCTTGGCCCGGATGGGGATATGCGAATCGAGAGTCTTGATCGCCGCGTGCCGCAAGGCGGCTATGCCGACCCTGTTCTCTTTCCACAAGCGGACTGGCGCGACGAGTACCGCTATGATGCCGCTGGGGCGCTGAAGGGCTGGGACCGGGCGGCGTCAGGGGAAACCATGCGTTTTGATGCCGTGGGGCAGAAGATCACAGAGGCTGGTGCCATGTCGATACGCCATATGATTGAGCGCCCGTCGGATGCAGCCCCCCGCATTGTCATGCGGACTGGGCCGGGGGATGCGGGGGAATAGACGGATTGGGCAGGTCCGTTTGTGCCGGTGCTTTCGGATATGGAGGAATCAGGGCTGTATTCAACGATGTTCGCAGTGGGGCGGTGATGGGGTGCAGAAATGTCTGAGGCTGGTTGACAGTTCGCGATTTGGCAACAATGCCGATTGTTGGTGGGAACTGAGGGCTAAATGGAAACTTTTCGCGAGAAATTCAATCTCAGGTTGTTTCTTTGGCGTTCAAAGAAATTAAAATACGTCAAAAATATGGCTGAAAACCAGACACGCCTATATGCAGAGCCGTCTGCCTCAGGTATACGTGGAGACTAAGACCAAGTTAGTGTGGGAGATTGGCTATGGGGTTGGTGATTAACATTCTGAGCAAGACTGGCGTTGGCGTGCTCGCCATCACGGCGGCTTTGACTTTGACGCCGATACAGGCGGATGCCGCAACGATACATGCAACATCTGCGGACATCATCGTGGACGGACCGCGTGGCACCGCAAATAATCGCGATGAAATCTCGAATGCATTTGGTGCAGCGGATGGAGCGTTCTTCGAACTGGGCTACAATGCTGTGGTGGAATTCCAGTTTGGCACCCCAACCGGTCAGCTTTTCTTTGGGCCGGGCTCCTTGATCGAAATCACGCTCAACAATGACCCGAGCTGGAAAGAAGCGGTTCGGATCGAGGTGGGCATAAAGGGTGATGAGAGCAGTTTTGTCACCGCACAGCCCAACCCCTTTAAAAACACGGAAACTTTCGCCAACCCGGTCTTCACGTTTGACGGGATTTTTGACACCGTGCGGCTGACCGACCTGACTTTGGCATTGTTCGGTGGCAATCCCAGCAACCTTTCAACGCAGGGTGCTACGGGCGGGTTTGATGTCGATGCGATCAGCGTGAGTGCCGTGCCGCTCCCGGCAGCAGGGTTTCTGCTGGTTGGTGCGCTTGGCGGGCTTGCTGCGCTGCGTAGACGTAAACGGGCTTCATGATCTGATCGGATCAATTGGTACGGAAGAGCGGTCGCAATTATGCGGCCGTTTTTTGTGTGCATGGCAAGAGAGATGATTCGCCCGAGAGGTCTGCTAATCTGTTCTCAAATTGGCGACAATTCCGGCAAAACTCGCGCATTGGAGAATGGTTTGAGCGGTCTCTCTTTTTGGGTTGTGATCCCCAGTCGGATACGCCCAGGAATATGGCGGAAATGTGCTGAAAATTGGAATTTCTGTTTTTCGGATGTCCATCAGTATAGTACAGTCAACTTGATAGATGCGAAGCAAATTTAGGAGCGAAAGAATGTTGAGTTTTTCGAAGACGGTTGCTGCTGCGGTAGTTGCAGGATGTCTTATGATGCCGGCCGCGACTGCTTCTGCACTAACGGTAAACTTTGTTGGTGGGGACGGCGGCAACACCGGCACAGCCATTACTGGCACTGGTTTTGTGAGCCAGAACAATCTGGCCAATGGTACTGCCAATATCGACTTTGGATGGCTTGATACTTCTCCCGCCTATCTGGCGTATTCGGAGTTTACGGCAAGCACATCTTTTAAACTCACCTTCCAAGATTATGCTCCGGAATCTGATCTCGTTGGAGGGACTGGCGCCCGTAGCGGTTTCCAACTGTTCCGCGGCTCCTTCGCTGATGGCCCTGCTGGTCTGACCGCAATGATTCCGCAAACTCCGGTCGGAGAGACGCCGTGCGGTGCTGACGTGCTTGCGAACTTTGGGTCGACTGATTGCGTTCTGGTGACCGGAGCAGGCAACGTAGGTACAACTTTTGTTGTGCCCCCATCAGTGTTTGGGCCATTTTCTGGTTCGACATCATTTGTTCTGATGTTCTCGGAAGGGAACAATCCAAACAATGGGAGCGCAGAGTTCCTGATTTCGGCCGTACCGTTGCCAGCAGGTGGTTTGCTTCTGCTGACTGCACTCGGTGGTGTGGCTGCTCTGCGCCGTCGTCGCAAGGCTGCGTAAAAGAACCGCATATCCTATTGGAAAGGGCCGCATGACGCGGCCCTTTTCTTTTTGTGGCTCAGATCTCGAGCCCTATGGCCTGACGCAGCATCCAGATCATGCGCAGGAGTCGTAGGCGAACAAGAGTGCCCCCTGCGCGCAGCCGATCACCCGATCCTGAAAGCTTTGGGCTGGTCAGCACCTTGGGCAAATGCACCAGAATGCTGAGCGGCATGGCCAATCCCTTGAGTGCCCATTTTATACGGACGTTCAAGCTGCCTCCGGTTTGTCCGAACATCTCCTGCATTATGCGCCGCCACTTGCCTCGCAATGCGAGCCAGTCCTGTCGTGAGGGGTGTCCCACGCGCAACGCGTCCTCGTAGATTAGCCGATATCCCTTGGCTGTGGCGCGGAAGGACCAATCGCGGTCCTCGGATACCCCACCGCGAAAAGGGCCCACATCCTCGAACACGTCCCGCCGGGTAATCAGGTTGCCGGTCCCGGAAAATCCCTGCACCTCGATGTAATGGCGAAAATCGAAGGCAAAGACCGCCTCAAAGGCTTCGGCCCCACTGCGCGGTGGTGGGGTTTCGTCAAACACCTCGACCCGCCCGCCGATCAGATCGGCTCGGTCCGAGACCTTGCGCCCAACCGTCACCCAGTCGGAGGCCGGCAGACAGTCAGCGTCAATAAACATCAGGCGCGGCGCGCGGGTCTCTTGCACGCCTCTGTTACGGGCCGCAGCAGCGCCTTTCTCAGTTTCGATGACAAAGCGGATGCTGGGGAATTTCGCCTGTGTTTCCGTCAATGGCTGGGGAGAACCATTATCCACCACCAGGACCTCGCAATCTGAGAGATCATTTTCTATCAAGGCAAACAGGCAACGCTCCAGACGCACCACATCATTGTAATGTGGGATAATGATCGCGATCTCGGGGATCGCTTCTTGTATCCCGAAGTCTCCCATCAATAGTAATCATATCCTTCAGTGTCGCTGATATAGCGGCATTTGTTCAGAACGATCCCCATCACATTGGTCAATTCTGCCACTTGCCGCTCGGCCTGATCAATCCGCTTGATTGAAGTGGACTCCGCAGCGGCTATGATGATTGCGCAATCGACATTCTGGAGAAAGGCGATGTTGTCATCGCTGGCATTGAGTGGCGAAATGTCGAAAAGCGTCAGACTGGGGGCATAGTCCTGTTCTATCCCTTCCAGAGCATCGCGCGCTGCCTGGCTCAGCAGAAGTTCAGAAGGATTGGCTGCCGGGCCATTATTGAAGCCAAATGCCACCCGTTCCCCCAGGCGCAGCCCATGTTCGGCAAATCGTACATGACCATTCAGCACATCGCTCATGGAATGATCGCTCTTTTGTCCCAGAGCTTTGTGAAGCGACGGGCGGCGCAAATCGAGATCGATGCAGAGTACACGCATATCGCGCTGGCGCTCGAAGCTGAAAGCCAGATTTGACACAGTGGTCGTTTTTCCAGCTCCCATATCGGGTGAAACGATCGCTATCCGGCGCCAACCATTGCTCTGGGCCTGATGGATGATCTTGGTCCGCAAGAGATCATAGGGGGCTGCATCGCGCCCCGCTTCAGCGGCAACCACCCGACGACTCTTGAGCAGGGCACGATTGAGCTTGAAAGGTGCGAGGGCCGCCCAAGCTTCTTCGACCGATTGGTTGGCTTTGGGTGGGGAAGCATGTTCCGTGCGTGTGGCGCTGCCCTGCTGGCGCTGTGCGCGGGCCTTGGCCAGGGCTTCCTGAATGCGTTCCATCTCAAGCGCTCCTGATATCGTTATGACCGGTCACCAGCGGACGCCGATCTTGTTCATGACGCGGTCGGCCAAAAGGTCGAGCGGCAGGTAATAAAGGTGCACGGCATAGACCGCTACGGGAATACCCACGAGGATCACCAGATAGAGGGTGATCTTGATCAGACGCTTCCAAACGATCTCTGAGCGGCTGCGCATGTAGGGGATGGTGGCCAGAGGGCTTATCCCGATGCGGTTGACTATATCCTCTGGTCGCCGGGCCGTACGGTTGAGCACCTCAATCAGTACGATAAGGCCTATCCCTGCCAGAATGCCAAAGCCAGTGCCGCCCCCCGCAATGAGTACCCGGTTCGGTTTAGTCGGCCGGTTGGACACTGCGGGCGGTTCTATGATCGAAATCCGTTGACCGCGTGACAACGACTCGATCCGCTCGCCGGTGCTGGCTTGGGCCAGGCGATCGACGGCCGTGTTATATTGTGCTTCAATATTGGCATAGGCCCGATCCAACTCTTCGAGCGTGACAGTGTTGGCTGGTGTCTTGGCCAGCGTCTCATTCAGATCTTCCAGCCTTGCGATGCTGTCTTCGCGTTGCTCCTGCAGTATGGAGATACGCGTTTCTAGTTCACTTAACTGCAAATCCAGCGTGATGGATCCACGACTTGGAGCGGACGTGCTGGACTCCGGCTCCTCTGTTACAGTTCGGGAGGCGATCCGCTCTTCAAGTTGTTCGATCCGGGCCTCCAGCATTTTCACCCGAGGGTTTTCCGGTGCATATACGGATAGCGTTTCGTCAAGTTGGGTACGCATTTCTTGCAATCGCTGCTCATCGGGTGACAGGCCTGCGCCATTATTACCCTCTAACTGTCCGGTCGCCTCGAATATCTGCACCAGCCGCTCGCCTTGATTTGTGAGCGACTTGATATCCCGGTCGATCTGGCGAACCTGCTCTTGCAGCGTGGCTTGTTGATTCAAGCGGTATTCGACGCTTTCGGGCAAAGCGCTGGAATTTCTGGTCTTGAATTCGAGAATACGCGCGCTCTGCGCGTCGAGATCCTGACCCAGTCGTTGGACCTCTTGTTGGAAGAATTCCAGCGTATTCCCTGCCCGCGAGGTGCGGAATTCGGCATTCTGCCGTTCGATCAGGGTCAGATATTCGTTGAGGACACCGGCGGCAATTTGTGGGCTGCGGGCCTCAAAGCTGATATTCATGATTGGCGTTGGATTGCGACCCCTGGCCGCCTGAATGGTCGTACGCGCCCGCATCGCTTCAACGATGGCATCCGCAGACATCTGCTGAGTATCCTCAAAAACAGTCTGACTGCGGGCGACATCGAGCATGTTGGCCCGGGTCATCAACCGCTGCTCGATTATTTCGAGTTGTTCGGACAGGCCCACCATAACCGTAGAAGCGGCCAGCTCCGAGGGAATTTGAGGCCCTTCCAGCAGCAGGCGAGTTTGTGATTCATAGGCTGGCGGCAAGGTGAAAGCCGCAATGACAGACACGGCCGAAATGATCACTGAGACGATCAGGAAATAATGCAGACGCCGGAGGAAAATCGAAGAGTAGTACTTCAGTTCGTTCATGTTTTTTCACTCTCTTCTGATGCAAGGGAGGCTGCAAAGAACAAGCCGTCTTCAAGCACGCTCCGAAGGATGTCTTCGGTCACTGTTCTCTCCTCCTTGCTCCATGCATAAACCATTGCGATGTCACACAGCTGATTGACAAGCCGTGGTACTCCGTCGGTCTGATCATGGACCATCTTACAGGCAGCAATGGTAAATTCATCACCTTGTCCGCCTACGATTCGCAACCGGTGCTGGATGTACTGCGCCACCGTGTCTTGATCCATCGCCGGGATATGAAAACTGGCCGCCACTCGTTGTGCCAGCTGTTTCATCTTGGGGCTGCGGATCACATCGCGCAACTCTGGCTGCCCAATCAGAATGAGTTGAATGAGTTCATCCTTATTGGCGTTGATATTCGTGAGCATACGCAGCTCTTCCAAGCCTTCCATCGACAGGTTCTGGGCCTCGTCGAATATGAGGATTACGCGTCGTTCCGCTGCATACTCTGAGATCAGAAAATCCTGCAGTTTCTGGAACTTCTGAACATAGCTGGCGTCATTCGGAACCTCGACAGACAGCGCGTTGAGAACCCATTGCAAGAGCTCTCCGCGCCCGCCTTGGGCGTTGGAAATGAGGCCGATGGTGATGGAGGCGTCAGTCTGCTTGAGCAGATGCTGAACCAATGTCGTCTTGCCAGAGCCAATTTCACCGGTCACCACAGTGATCGGCGCCCGCGAGAAGATTCCGTAATCCAGGACCGTATAAGCGTTACGATGCGCCTTGGACCAATAGAGAAAGGCCGGATCGGGCAGCAGCGTAAACGGACGCTCCGACAGGCCGAAAAAATCTGCGTAAAGGGGCTCCGGTCTCATATGCATCTTTCAAAACAGACTCTGCATCTTGGCACCCACAGTTCGACCCTCAGGTCTATGTTCGGCACCCCACCATATTAGAGCATGAGGCTCTGACATCTGCCCTGTCCATGTCAATCATTCAACAAACAAATCCCACGCTTTGATGGCAGGAGTAAGAAAATTGAGGGATGATCTGGGCAGACCGAACTTTTCAGCACCATTTTGAGTGCGAATCGGGTAAGCTTATTTGAGAACGATTTTTACTCTTTGCCATGTTTGTTTCGAATGTGGAGACAGTCTTTAAAAGCACGTTTTATTTTGCTTGTCGGGCACCACGAGGAAAGGGCTGAAATTCAAGAGCTTCATATACTTGCACGTCTATTTTTGGATTTTGTCCAAATTATGTCTTGTTTTAGGCGATCCGTGATTGTTCACTTGTTATAGGCGATCTGTGATTGTTGATTAAACAGGGGGTGTGTTGCTCTTCAGTCGAATTGATCGAAGTGGATTTTACCACATCGGGTGTTTTGTATTTGCTCGTGTCAAAAGTGAGTGGAGAATATTAAATGACCTTCCAAGATTTTTCCGAGACGCAGCTTCAAAGTAATGCTTCCAAGCGGAAACGCGGTCAGCGCCGTCGCGCCATTTATCGCAACAGTGCAAAGCGGTGTCTTGATATAGCTATGGTGCTGCTGACCTTGCCGGTTTCCCTGCCGCTTATTCTGGGCATGATGTGTCTTGTGGCATTCGACCGGCGCAGTCCGCTTTATTTCCAGAAACGCCTCGGGCGCGGTGGTCGCATCTTTTACATGGTCAAGATCCGTACGATGGTGCCGGGGGCTGATGCACTGCTGGAATACCACCTCCGCAAGAACCCCGAAGCCCGGCGTGAATGGGATGAAACCCAAAAGCTCAAGCGCGACCCGCGCATCACGCGAATGGGTTGTTTCCTGCGTAAATCTTCGCTCGACGAGCTGCCTCAGCTATGGAATGTGCTCAAGGGTGACATGTCGCTGGTTGGGCCACGGCCCATGATGGTGGATCAAGAGGCACTTTATCCCGGCAAAGCCTATTTCGAACTGCGCCCCGGCATCACCGGGACTTGGCAGATTTCGGATCGCAACGAGTCAAGTTTTGCCGAGCGGGCGGGCTTCGACACCCGTTATCTGGCCTCTTTGTCGCTCTCACAGGATCTTTTGATCCTGTTGCGGACGGTGACCGTGGTTATCCGCGGCACTGGATATTGATACGCCAGCCTCGAAAGAAGTTTGGCAACTTATGTCGCGAAATCTGATATATCAAAAAAGGACCGGCACGACCTATCTGGTGCCTAGTGCGGATTGTTGTCCCGGCCCAAAGATGCAAGAGTAGTGACATGATTAAAACGACATTTCTGGCGCTCGCCACAGCGGGCCTGCTGTCTTTCTGCGACAATGCAGAAGAGAGAGTGGATAGACATTACAAATCTGGACTCGAGTTGCTGGAAGAGGGGGACGTGGATCGTGCCCTGGTCGAATTCCGGAATGTGTTCAAGCTGGATGGCCAGCATCGCGAAGCCCGGTTGAAATACGCAGAGGCCGAGCGCGCGCGTGGCAATATCCGCGAGGCTTATGGCCAGTATCTGCGGTTGGTGGAACAATATCCCGACAGCTTGCCCGGTCAGCGCGCTCTGGCGGAACTGGCACTGCAGACCAACAACTGGGAGGCCGCACGCAAGCATGGGGCCGCTGCGGCGGAGTTGGCTCCCGAAGATCGTCTGGTACAAGCTGTGAACACGGCTGTGACCTATCGCGATGGGCTTGCCGCTAACGATACCTCAGCCCTGCGCGAGGCGGTGACGAAAGCCCAGGCGCTAGTGTCCGAGAATCCTGATCTTTTGGTGGTCCAGAAGGTGATCATCGACGATCTTGTGCGTGCGCAGGACTGGGCTGCTGCCCTCTCGGCGATTGATGCCGCCCTTGGTCAGGCGCCTGACAACCAAGAACTCTACACGATCCGTCTCGGCGTTCTCAACCAGCTAGGGGAAACGCGTGAAATCCGGGCGCAGCTCGAAGAGATGATAACGCGCTTTCCCGACGATGCGAGCGTGCCTGCCACCTTGGTGCGGTGGTACATGTCGCAGGGCGATACTGAGGCCGCCGAGGGCTTCCTGAAACAACGGGCAGAGCAGGAGCCGCGCAATGTCGATGATATCGTCATCTATATCGGATTTCTCGCCGAGGTACATGGTCGCGAGGTCGCCAGCGCCGAGTTGGACCGGATCGTTGCAAGCGATCCGCCTGAACGGGAACGGCTGATCGCCTTGGGCGCAGGTTTCCGCTTTGATCTGGGTGACCGCGATGCGGCCATTGCCGAGATGGAAGCGTTGATCAAGGGTTCTGAGCCGTCTGATGCGCGACGCAGCATCATGGTCATGCTGGCCCGCATGCTGGAGGCCACGGACAACAGGGTCGGTGCGCGGGCTCTGGTCGAGCAAGTGCTGGAGGAAGACAACAGCCAGACCGAAGCGATGAAGATGCGGGCTGCATGGCTGATTGAAAGCGATCTGGCTGATGAGGCAATCGTTACTCTGCGGTCGGTTCTGGGGCAAGCGCCTAATGACGCGCAGGCAATGACCCTGATGGCTCAGGCTCATGAGCGTGCCGGCAATCGGGATCTCATGGCGGAGATGCTGAGCCGTGCTGTTGAGGCCTCCAGAAATGCGCCGGATGAATCGCTGCGCTACGCGCGTCATCTGATCTCGGAGGAGAGCCTGCGCACAGCAGAGACCGTGCTGATCAATGCACTGCGTTTGGCCCCTGACAATACCGCCCTCTTGAGCGGCTTGGGCGAAATTTATATGCGCGAGCAGGACTGGCCGCGTGTGACACAGGTCATCGAGACCCTGAGGCGCCAGGACAATGCTCCGGCAGAGGGGATCGCCAATGAGCTGACCGCGCGTCAGTTTGCGGCGCAGGATCGCGAAGGCGAGCTTCTGAGCTTTCTCGACTCGCTTGCCAGCGAAGGCGCGCAAGGCATGGGAGCAGCAGCGACGATCGTGCGCACCCGTCTAGCGCAGGGCGATACAGAGGGGGCGCTGCACTATGCACGTGAAACCCTTGAGGCCAATCCCGGCGATCTCAACGCGCGGTTCCTGATGGCGTCCGTGCAAGCGGTGGCGGGTGAGACCCTGGCTGCTGAGGCGGCGTTTCGCGACTTGGCCAAAGAATCTCCGCAGGATCAACGCTTCTGGCTGGCGCTCTACAATATCCACGCGGTGCAAGAAAATGCACAGGCGGCCCGGCAGGCAATTCTGGACGGGCTCGCCGCTTCCCCCGAGAATCTTCGGCTCAACTGGGCTCTGGCGGGTATTCTGGAAAGCGAAGGTGATCTTCAAGGGGCCATCGACATCTATGAGCGGCTCTATGCGGACAACAGCAACAACCTGATCATTTCCAATAACCTAGCTAGCCTGCTGGCAACCGGGAAGGAGGATGCGGAGAGCCTCGAACGTGCCCATGACATCGCGCGGCGCCTGCGTGACCGTGGCGTTCCGGCCTTTCAGGACACGTATGGCTGGATCGCCTTTCGCCGCGGTGACTTTGGCGCGGCCCTTGCAGCGCTTGAGCCAGCGGCGGCTGGATTGCCGGAGGATCCGACAGTGCAGTATCATCTGGCTCGCACCTATGCCGCGCTCGAGCGCGATACAGAGGCTCTGGCCCAGTTCCGCAAGGTGGTCGAGGTTGCAGAGAACGGCCCTGCCCCTGCATTCATGGAAGAGGTCAAAGGCGAAATTGACCGGCTGTCCGCCCGGATTGAGTAGAACAGCATAGAGAGCGGTCGCGAAAACTCCCTGAAAGCGCTACAAATCTGCCGCAGCTTTGAGTTTTCTTGAATTTGCGTATTTTGCCGATCCATCAAATAGCGTAAATTTCATACAACTGAGAAACGGGACAGAGGCACGAGATGATCAGATTTCTTACAGCGGTCCTTTTCCTGATTGGATCAGCCACCATTTCCATGGCGCAGGACATCTACCGCATCAAGCCGGGAGATACGTTGCAGGTTGAGGTTCTCGAAGATCCAAGCCTCAATCGGAATGTTCTTGTTCTGCCAGATGGGTCAATCAGTTTCCCGATGGCTGGTACGGTCAGAGCGGGAGGCCGCAGCGTCGATGTTGTCGCAAGCACCCTGTCGGAGGAAATGACCGGGAATTTTGCAGTCGCACCGACTGTTTTGGTCTCGGTCGCCGCCTTGGCTCCAAGGGATGCGCCGCGTGCTGCGGCTGGGCCAGAATTGATGAATATCTATATCGTAGGTGAGGCCAACACCCCCGGCCGCAAGGAGGTCTTGCCCGGAACCACGCTGCTCCAGTTTCTGGCAGAGGCGGGCGGGCTGTCCCGATTTGCGGCCGAGAAACGCATTCAGCTGCGCCGCGTCGACCCAAGGAGCAATCAAGAAACCGTCTATCGCTTCAACTATCGGACGATGGGGGGGAGCGATAGCATCAGTGGCACGACGGTACTGGCCCCGGGCGACGTGATCGTTGTGCCTGAGCGGCGTCTGTTCGAATAAGGGCGGGCTGTGACGCGCTCCCATATCCTGATTGGTGCCGGATGTCTGTCTGTGTTCTCTCTGGGTGCAGGGCTGACACTCGCGCAGCAAGGCAGCAGCCCGGAAAATGGTGGTCCGGTTCTGACTTTTGGGCTCAGCTCGACGCTCAGCGCGACGGACAATTATAATCTTGACCCGAATAACAGCGAGAGTGCCGAACTCTTCGACAACAGATTATCTTTCGGATACCTGAACCAGCGCGCCAATGACGTCTTTCGCTTTGATGTGAGCGGGCTCTTGCGCGCCAATGAGCCGCCAGGTGATAGCCGCACATTCGACGATCAGCGCGCGCGGCTCGGCTATGATCGCCAAGGGGTGAACAGCGCTCTCAGCTTTGGGGCCGACTATAGTCTCGCCTCGATCAATTCACTCGATCCGTTCGACCAAAATCGCTTCTTCGATGATCCGCTTGAAGAAAACGATCTCGCCGAAGATCAAGGCGACCGCCAGCAGATATCGAGCCGCTTCCGGTTTGAGGCCGGACTCGATAATCCGGTGGGCTTCATCCTCGACGGGCGTTACCGCGAGCAAACCTACAACGACACCACGGATCCTGATCTTTTTGATAGCGAGCTTTTCAATCTTACGGGGACAACGCGATTCACTCTCAGCCCTGTCACCGAGGTGCGGACGATTCTGCGTTATGATGACTACACAGCGGATGATACCGAGCAGACGAACCGTCAGACCAGTAGTTTCAACTTGGGGCTCACACAGGCGCTCTCGCCGATAGATACGCTTGATGTCGTGGTCGGATTTCAGAGTATTGAAACCGAAGAAACTATTCTGGGAATACGCGACGCGGACACACAGACGGGTGTGATCGGCAGCATTGATCTCACGCGCGAACTTACACGCGGCACCATTGGCACGTCATTCGACCTGCGCGAAAGCGTGAATGGCCAGACCGCCACTTGGCTTGTCAACCGGGACTTGCCGCTGCCACGCGGTTCGATTGAACTCAGCCTCGGCGCCACCAGTGATGTGGATGACACGGTCCGCCCAGTGGGTAGCTTGGACTTCACTCATGAGATGAAGCGCAGCACCCTGACCGCATCGCTTTCGCGACAGGTTACCACCAGTTCACGGTCGAACGAATTGCGCACCACTGAAGCCTCTTTGGGTTACAACTATGAGATCAACTCGTTGTCCGAGATATCATTCTCGGCGAATTACGCTGAACTCAAACAGGCTGGCGGTCCGGCAGTGAATGACACCACGCGCACTGACCTGCGCGCCACCTATTCCCGCAACCTAACACCCGACTGGCGGCTCTCTTCTGGCTATGAATATCGGCTGCGGGATGAAACCGGGGTGGGCGACGCCTCATCGAACCGGGTGTTTCTTACACTTGAGCGGGAGTTTACTGTGCGTCCCTGATCTTGGGTCACTGTACGTCCTTGGAAAACAGACTGTTCAGGCTCTGCTTTGAGCACGTATCCGACCCGTTTTGAATCGCTTTGGCGCGGATTTTCCGATAGAAATCCCAATAGCATAAATGCTTCTGGCATAGGTCAGGGTGGTGAGCCGTTTTAAGGGGAGTGTGACAGCATGTCCATGACAGATCAGTCTGGCCCAAGGCTTTTCGCCCACCCGCTCAACCTGGGCGGGCTCTTGTGGTTTACGTTGCTTCTAGCCGGATCGATTCCGATCTTTTGGATCGGTTTTGTCTCCCTGGCACAGGCTTGGTCCACGGCTGAATACAGCCACGGGCCACTCATCCCACTCATCTCGCTCTATCTCTTCTTGCGGGAACTGCGCCGTCTGCCGCTGCCCAAACCCATTGTGCAGGATCGCGCACCTGGGCTTATTGTCATTGTGCTGGCGCTCTTGCTGGCGATTGCAGGCAACCTGACTCGCATTCCCGATATCGTGACCTATGCCTTCATCATCTGGGTGGGCGGCGTGGTGCTGACGATCTTTGGTTGGGAGCGCGGCAAGCTGCATCAACTGGGCGTGGTGCATCTTATTTTCATGTTGCCCCTGCCGCAGTTTGTCTATCTCAAGCTGACCATCGTGCTGCAGACAATCTCTTCGGAAATCGGTGTGTGGTTCGTGGCATTGATGGGCGTGCCAGTCTATCTCGAAGGCAATGTGATTGATCTCGGGGTCTACAAACTGCAGGTGGCCGAGGCATGTTCGGGGCTGCGCTATCTCTTCCCGATCCTCAGCTTCTCCTATCTCTTTGCCATTCTCTATCGTGGACCAGTCTGGCACAAGGCGGTGCTGCTTCTTGCGGCTGCTCCCCTGACGGTGTTGATGAATTCCTTCCGCATCGGGATGATCGGGGTGATGGTCAACAGCTATGGGATTGAACAGGCTGAGGGCTTTCTGCATTTCTTTGAAGGCTGGATCATCTTTGGTGCCTGTATTGCGATCCTGTTCTTCATGGCCGTGGTCCTGCAGCGGCTGACACCGGATCCCAAACCTCTGTCGGAGGCAATTGATCTCGATACCAGCGGATTCGGAGCGATCGCCGGACGCCTCATGGGCATCCGCGCCTCGCGCGGGTTAATGGCGGGTGCGATCCTGACGCTTGCGGTCTCAGCCGGATGGGCGCTGCAGCAGGGCAATGACCCCACGGCGGTAGATCGTGATCCTTTCGTACTCTTTCCGCGGCAATTTGGGGAGTGGTCGGGGACCTTCTCGATGCTCGACCCGGATATCGAGCGGATACTGGGGGCCACCGACTACCTCGCGGGCTTCTATCGCAATCCAGAAGAACCCGCTCCGGTCGAACTCTTCATAGCTTTCTACGACAAGCAGACCGAGGGTGCCGGCATCCACTCCCCTGAGGTTTGTCTGCCTGTTGGCGGATGGGAAATCTACAGTTTCGAGACCGTGGCGCTGGATATGGCGGGCACCGGCTATGGCTCCTTTGAAGCGAACCGCGCGATAATTCAGAAAGGCCTGTCGGAACAGCTCGTCTATTACTGGTTCGAGCAGCGCGGCAAGCGTATGACCAATGACTTCAAGGCCAAGATGAGCGTGGTCTATGACAGCCTGACGATCGACCGTACCGACGGGGCTATCGTGCGCTACATCACTCCGATACTGAAGGATGAGCCTGAAGGTGCTGCCGATGCACGGCTGCAACGCTTGATGCGTGAGAGCCTGCCCAAGCTACCAAGGTTTGTACCGGGGTGAGGGGTAATGGATGGATATGGCTGAGCGATTTGGGGTAGGTAGATGAAAGAGCGCCGACTGCTCGGAAACTATACTACCCTGCGGGACAATAATTTTAATCTTTTGCGCATCTTGGCTGCTATCTGCGTATTAATCTCTCATGCCTATCCACTCTCGCTCGGCGCGGGAGCGGAAGAACCGCTTGAGAGATTTCTCGGGGGCATGTCGCTAGGCAGCGTGAGCGTGCTTGTTTTCTTCTCAATCTCAGGTTTTTTTATAACCAAGAGCTTCGTCTTCGGTGTTTCTTGGCAACAGTTTCTCATTGCACGCGCCTTGAGGCTCTTTCCTGCACTCGTTGTTGTGCTGGTGGTGACGATTGTTTTGGGTGGTTTGCTCCTAACAACCGCAGATCCTGTTACGTTTTGGGGCTCGGCACCTAGTTACTTCCTGCGCAATCTAACTCTTGTCAAACTCGACTACTCACTGCCGGGCATTTTTGAAGGAAATCCCTATGGGACAGCAATCAACGGCTCACTGTGGACGCTGTTCTATGAGGTGGTCTGTTATACAGGTATCTTCATCGCGGGGATTCTAGGTATTCTGAACCGGCCTCGTCTCTCGGCGCTTTGTCTTGGACTAGCGATTATGCTTTGTCTCCTTATGCCCTATCTACCGGCACATTTGAGGCTTCAACTGCTGTCTCAGCTCGCCCTACCTTTTGCCATCGGCATGGGTTTCTTCCTCTGGCGCAACCTGATCCCGCTCAGCCCATTTTTAGCTGCCATGTTAGGCTTTCTAGCTTGGTCAGCGTACGGCACCGAGATCTTCCGTCCCGTGTTCGTACTGGCACTTTCTTATACTGTCTTCGTGCTTGGGTATTGGCCAAACGCATTTTTGCAGAGCTATAACCGACTGGGAGACTATTCATACGGCACCTACATCTATGCCTTCCCGGCTCAACAACTTGTTGCAAGTTTGGGTGTGACCGATCCGCTCGTTAACATTGCTATTGCGCTTCCCGTCACTCTCATCTGTGCGGTACTATCTTGGCATTTCATTGAACGGGCAGCATTAAACCTCAAGCCAAAGTTCTTTTTGGACCCAGTGCGGACGCATGGTCCTTCATGATATTCTAATTTAACCTTAGGAATAGTCCAGTTTGACTCAGAATATATAGAATGGACAACCAACACTCAGCATCAGAACGCTCGCGCCTTTGGGTGTGGGTCGTCGCTCATGGCGCATTGCTGCTGATTTTGTTAGTTTGTGTTGCGGTCGAAGGCGTCCTGCAGGGGGCTGACTATGGGCTCTGGGGGTCACCGCGCTGGCGTGGATTGACCTATCAGTATGGCGGGTTTTGGCGGGGGCTCTTGGATAACTGGCAGCCCAACTATGCGGCGCAGCCCGTGGTGATGTTTGCCAGCTATGGGTTCCTGCATGGGGGGGCCGCGCATCTTCTCGTCAACATGATCACGCTCGTCTCGCTTGGGCGCTTGGTGATCGAGCGTGTGGGCCAGCTTCGGTTTGCCGTGATCTATGTGCTGTCGCTCTTGGGCGGGGCCGTGGGGTTTGCTTTTCTGTCTACGGCGGTGCAGCCCATGGTTGGCGCGTCTGGGGCGCTATTCGGGCTGGCGGGGGTTCTGATGGGCTGGGAGTATACCGCCCGTCGTCTGGCACATGAGGGGATCGGGTCGGTGCTGCGGGTGGTCGTACTGCTCATCCTTCTCAACCTCGTTATGTATTGGGGGATGGGCGGTAATCTCGCTTGGGAGACCCATTTTGGGGGTTTTCTGGCGGGTTGGCTTGCGGGATGGTGGGTGCAAGAGAGCGAGGACTAGCCGAGTTCTACTTCCCAGTGTTCAGGACGAACTTTCGTAATTTATCGGTGAAATCCGTGGCCGCGAACGGGTCTATGGCGGCAGTTTGTGACGTCCCGACCGCCTGCATGGCCGCGTCAAGGCAGCGGGGCAGGTCATGTTCGTCGCGCGCCTTGAAAAGCCTGGGATGCTCTTTCAGCCTTTCGACCGTGGCGAGCTGATGGTTGTTCCTGTGTTCGCCATATTTGATCTGCCGGGGCATGATGCAGATCTGCTTGTCTTGGGTCAATGCCGTCAGGATCGTACCCATGCCGGCATGTGAAATGATGAGGTTTGCTTTGCTGAACACTTCGGCATAGTCCGCCGGTGAAAGCCGTGCCTTGGTTTCGAAATTTCGCGGCGTATACGGGTCATGAGTCGCCGGCAGGACTTGACCAAATATGCCACAAGACGGCTTGGTTTCATCCGCCCACTCATCCACGGCCCGTACGAGCCTGTCGAAGGAAAGTTGCGTCCCGGTGGTCAGAAAGATCACAGAACCGCCCCCATGAAATGCGGCCCTTCAGGGCGCGCCAGATGCTCCCATTGCGTGAGCCACAGGTCGGCATACTTCCTGACTTCCTGACCAGATCTTGACAGTTTCTCGGCATTGGCCATGCTGTCGATCCAAATGGTACGCGCGCCGAAGAGCTTTCCAAAACGCAGGGCAAAATAGCCGGGCGCAGCACCTGTGGTGATGATCACGTCCGGCCGGTGGCGCAGCACCAGGAAAAACACCTCGAAAAGCTGACGCATGAGGCGTAGCTTCTCGGAGAGATTGGCATCCGTGACCGATGAAAATTTTGGCGGCGGGTTACCCTCATTCCGGGCCATGGTCTTCACGATGTCCGCAAGGCCAGGTTCGGTACTCAGATAGGTGACGTGCAATCCGTCCCAAACCTTGCGCATCCTCATTAACTGAACCCAGTGCCCTCCGGCCGAGGCTACGACCATGAGCATTGGGCGAGAGGGCATGCTAATATTCCTTCGTGCAATAGGGCTTTAAAAACTCGTATGCTCGTCTGGAAAGACTATTTGAAACTCACTACCGCTGCAATAATTCTGCCGAAGACCATTTTAGTCAAGACGTTCTGGCCAGCCGTTCCATCAGATCACCAAGGCCGCCTCATAAAGCGCCAGTTGCTTCAAGCGGGTTTCGAGCGCAGTCGTCTGAATCGCAACAGTTTGACCCGGTGTTCATAGGCTTCAACGATCCGTGTCAGGATGTCCGCAGCGCTCTGGGTGGCGCGTCGAATAAGTAAACGATGGTGCCCTAAATGTCACGCTGACAGATCGGCATCCGCAAACCGGTTGGGAAAAACCGTTCTCTGTAGTCCAGCGGAAGCCAATATGCCCATGAGAGGTGATGAGACGGCCACCAAGACCCCTTGGATAAGATATTTTAGGGAGGGGCTATCTCTTGCGATGGCATTCGCTAGGCTTCCTGTCACCTTTGATGCTTTTGCCGACAAAAGGGAATCCATTTGTGGATTCGTGTGCAACGTTATCTTAGATTATGCCGTTTTATCCTCTAAGTATATCCGATATGTATCCTTCCCCGACGCCTCCAGAGCCGCACCGTGAGTCAATCTGTCTAGACCGAGAGGTCAAGCCCGTTTCAACTCCGGTCCGGTTGGCACAAGAGAACAGCCTTGATCTTGCTGGGTGAAGCCGCCATCTTCCGGGCAGTTTAGCGGCGAGGGCAGCGTCACTCACTCGTTAGGATCAAAGAACAATGCAAGAGCAGCGGGAAATGGAGGGGGCGGCGAAGGCACCCATCTCGGTCATTATCGTGGCCTATTGCTCGGCAGATGTGATTGAGGCGTGTCTTGACAGCCTAATCGCCACTACCGGTGCGACGCTTCGCGTTGTTGTTTGTGATAACGCCTCGCCGGACGATAGCGCCGCGCTGGTCGCCGACTGGGCAGGCCGCTGCGGGGTGAGCTTTGCCGAAGCCGAAGCGGGCGCCCAAGCGCCGACCGAAGGGGATCTGTCTTGGCTCACACTACTGCGGGTCCCGCAAAACATGGGCTTTGCGGGCGGCGTCAATACCGGGCTTACCTGGTTTTTGTCGCGAGCGGAGATCGAGCTCTTCTGGATACTGAACCCCGATAGCGTCGTTGAGCCCGGTACTGCCGCCGCCTACGTTCGCCGTGCTGAGGTCGCGGGCCCCTTCGCACTTATGGGCGGGCGAACCCGCTATCTCGAACCACCCGGCTATCTCCAGTCGGACGGTGGGCGCATCAGGCGCTGGACAGGGGGGGTCTGCTACAACGTCAACCAAGGTCTCCTGCCCGCAGCAGCCGAACCTCCTCTGGCCGGGAGCCTCGATTTCATCTCAGGTGCCAATATGGTTGCGTCGCGGACTTTCGTCGAAATGGTCGGACCGCTTCGGGAGGACTATTTCCTCTATTACGAGGAGGTAGACTGGGCCTATCGCCGGGGTGTGCTGCCGCTTCTCACCTGTCCGGAGGCGGTAGTCCATCATCATGGTGGCACGGCGATCGGCTCTGGCTCTATTAACCGGCGGGGCTCGGCATTCGCAAACTATTTCAACTTCCGCAACCGGTTGCGCTTTGTGGCACGGTTTGCGTGGCCGATGCTGCCGGTGACCTACGCCTTCTCGATAATGCAGATTGCCAAAATAGCACTGATGGGCGGCGGGCGGCAAGCGGTCGGGGCGCTGCGCGGGCTGCACCAGCTCGCCCCGCCGCGCGAGGTTTCTGATCGAATCGCCTCAGAGGCTGCGGAGCTTGCCTTCGGACGCTGGGGGCGGCGGAAATGATCCCACCGGGAAGGGAGATCGTCCTTAACTTCCGCAGGGGCTGTCGCAAACTTTGCCACGCGACGGAGTAACTCGTGTCGTTCGGCGCGGCGATCCAGAAAGTCTTGCGAATTTCTGGAATGGGATTGACCAGAGGGGTCGAATTGCCGTTTGCGGATAATGTGCGCGACTTCAATGCTGTCCAGTGTTGCCAAGGCTGAGTTGACTCGGCCAGAGAAGGTCAGATTCTATGTCGCGAGATCTCTTTCGTCCTAATTTAAGACTTTGGCTAAAGACTTTGAAAGAAGGCTACGATCTGTTCACCAACCCGTTTGGGGTCGAACTCCGAAAGGTCCGCGTTGTCAGATTCATTGCGGCCCTGCTCGGCTTCTTGAAGAGCATCCACACTTAGCGGTCCATCATAAAGCGCAACCCAATCGCGTCCCACCTGTTTTGCAAGCGCGTTGGAAAACGGTGTTCTGGGAGTCAAGACCTGTCGCCCGACGCTCATTGCATGAACAAGTGACCCAGAATGCAGATACTTCCTGAATGGAGCAACTATTGTATCACAACACAGGATAGCCATCTCGTATTCGACTTCTGACATATCTCCGAATTCCAGTCGGATGCGGGGGTCCGCCACCGCTTTGTCTTCTAAAATATCCTCGAACTCAGACGATGAGGCCCGCCCGGCGATCAAAAGCCGCCAACTCGGATTTTCACTGCGCAAAAATACGTTAATCAGATCGTCGACCCCCTTGTAGGGCCGAATCTGTCCGCAGTAACCAAATACGTAATGCTCCGTTTCCCAACCGCGGGCACTTCGCGCAGCACCCGCGTTGTGCGTTCCTTGGCACAGCCGTGGATATGCCGGATGCCAAGCCCATGCGACAGGTTTGTGTTTGAGTGCCCCTAAATGCTCCCGAACAACCGGAACCGTCCCAGGCGACAATGTCAGAGCAGCATCAATGTTTCGGGCTAAAGCACGAATGTAGAATGGCCAGATCAGGTTCTTGAACTTCCGAGGTTCATGAGGTTGCAGATTATGCACCAGCCAGACGACCTTGGTTTTTGGCCGAATCTGCTTGAGGCGATTGATTAGCGTCAGCATTCTGGCCAAAATATCCCAACGATCACGGGCCTCCCAGAACAGTTTTTCAGCCCAGTGCAAGATCAAAACATCCAGTCCACTGGTGGGTATGTCATTGACGGTTTCAATGCTTATTATCTCGCAATCCGCATCTCTCAACCCGCCTAGAAAAAGCTCCATAAATTTGTTGTTGTGGTCTCCGAACCCAGGCCAGCTTCCGATACGCAATCCCAAATCTCAAGCTCCTGTATCAAGCGCACTCGTACCGCTCTGTGGTACTCAGACTTGTCGTTTAAAAATCCGCATAACCTGCAATATTGTGTTTCGATCGACTACCCAAATGATCCAGCCCCCGTTCCACCAGACTGCCAAGGTTTCGGTTTTGGCCTTGATAAGCTCGCGGGGCGAGCACCACTTTCTGCAGAGCTTCGGGATCGTTTTGCAGTTGATATTGGATGGCCTTATCGGTCGGAGTTGTCTCTAGGTCTCGGCCGCAACGGACGCTCGTTGAGCGCAGCGGATATGATTGCATGGCGCGGCGAAGATTGCGTCTGTGGGGACTACACCCGAACCGATAAGGCCATCCAATACAACTCAACTTCCCTATCCTCTCCTGAGCAGCCGCGACTTGAGTTTACCCAGCAACACTTTGTCTTGGGCATCGAGACAACAAACAAGAAGAGTTGTCACATAGCCCGCAGATGCCAGACAGAAACCGACTCCTAGCATTGCCCAACTGTCCAGCGCCATAGAATGTGTCCAGCCCACACAGATCAATATCGCAATAAGCCCGGGTAGACATCCGGGACCAAGGGTTAGGCGAATGAAATCTATCCAACTTCCCTGAATGAAGCGCAGGCTTCCAGGCCAGATGATCAGGAGATGTCCCAGACCGGATCCAATACCGAACGCATACCCCGCACCCAGTGCGCCCATGTCCAGCCAGACTATGAATATCCACAACATGGCCAAGGTCGCAAGAACAACGATAATGTTCAGAATGTTAAAGGCGCGAATCTCTCCGGAGGCATAGGCGACTTGAAAGAACATGGCGCTGGCCCAGACCAGTGGATAGGCACCCAAAACCCATATCAGTACCGTAGCTGCATCTAGGTAATTAGGCCCTACATAAAGCGTAACTAGCGGGCCGCCAAAGATGATTAGGCTGGGTGGTAGAAAAAGCGCAGCCCAGAGATAGTATCGTCCACCCCGATAAAACAGCCCACGCAACGCCTCCTTGCGGCCTGAGACGAAGACTGAGGTCAGTTCGGGTAGGGCCGGGCGCGCGCCAACCGAGATCAGTTTGCGGATCTGAAGATCCGGAAGGTTTCCCAGATGAAAAGACACCACGTCGACTGGATTGGAATAGTGGTTTAGAAATAGCGCTGGGGTCGCGCGGTGCACGATGTTGCCGATACCCTGCACCGTCGTCCAGAGACTGAAGGACAACAGAGTGGCTACCGCCCGGCGCGAGATCAGGCGGTGATTGAACCTTGCTGCCGGCAGCAGACGGATGGTGAAATAGATCCGTATAGCTAGATCCAGAAGACTGCTGAGAACCGTGGCCACCACCAGCCAGATAACCTGCGGTCCGATGCCGAACAGAAACACAAGCAACAGTGCGATGCGCACAAGCAGCGTGCCAAAGTTAACCAGATTAAGTGTGACGAACCGCATCTTAGCGAACAAGCCAAAGCTGAACGGAGAAGCCGCTATTTCAAGGCAGAGGGACAGGACCAGCAGGGACAACATGATCTGGGCGCTGTGCTTGTGTGCTGCATCCACATTGATCAATTGATCGATATGCTGTACTGCCCACCCCCCCCCAGTTGCCACGATGAGCGCTACCAATGCCAGCAGCGGTAACATTGACGACACAATTCGCGCGACCTCTGTGTCGTCACCGCTTGCATCTGCCGCCACCAAGAAACGCGCGACGCCGCCGGCAAAGGCGTCCCGGAACAGTTCTCCAAAGATCATCAGAGAGGTTAGCACAGGTACAAGGCTGTATTCTTCGGCCCCAACCCGGCGCAACAAAAACTGGTTCACCCAGATCAGAATGATCAGATTTAGGATCGCGCCCAGCAACGAGGCACCAACATTGGTGACAAACCTGCCTACAGCGCCTTGCTTCATAACCATTCAAAATCTCAGATGCGCCGAAGCGTGTGAAAATTCTAGGACTATCTTCTCTTTAACCAACTCTCGGAAAGTTGTCGATGTAACGTCCCAGGGCTCTGCCGAAGATGAAGTTGGCGATAGCAGGTGCGTCAAGAATATAACAGGGGTAGGTCTGTTCTGGATTTTTTCGTCTGCGCATTGCATGTGTAGGAGTAACGGTCCCGGCCCAGTCTGCCCGGACATGGCGAAACATGGGTGGGCCATTTTAGTTCACCGAGAGCGGGTAGAGTTATGCGTAGTCTTGTTATCAGCCGATGGGGGCCGGGGCGCTTGGATAGTGGAGCTGCGCTGCGTAACGCGCAGAACATGGCGGCTCTCGCAGGACTTGGTCCGGTAGACGTCATGACGGTTGATCCGTCCGGCAACATACCCGACGCCGAGCGGTTTCCAGGTGTTACTGAAACTGGTCAATATGTGCCCGCCCCCCCTTGGCGTGTCCCCGGCCGCTGGCTACTGCCCGGACCGCACCATACGATCCGCCGCTATACGGATGCAGCCCTGATGCAGTATCTGCGATCCCTGTCTCCCGACATTTATGATTTTGCGCTGGTCGAGGAAATCGCGCTCTCGGCCTATGTGGCCCCACTACGTGCTGCCGGGATCTCGACCATATTCGACGCTCATAACGTCGAAGCCCGGCTGTGGGCCGATATAGGCAACAAGGACGGAGCGCGAAAATTGGGACTGGCCGCGCTTCGCCAGCGCATGTTCAACAGCAAATTACGGCAGGCCGAGGCACTAGCCGTGAAAAACGCAGATTTTGTCTGGGCTTGTAGCGATGTCGATGCAAGGTTGATGGAACGACTTTATCAACCAAAAAACGGGGTGGCGGTAGTGCCCAATGCCATCAATATCGATGCTTATGCCGATGCACGCCGCATCCGGAACGATGCCGATCCCACCACCCCGCCGCTACTGGTCTATATTGGTAGTTACTCTTATAAACCCAATGAGATTGCCGCTCTTAGGCTGATACAGGGCATTCTACCCGCTCTCCGGCAGGTCGGCATGGACCTACAGCTGGCAATTGTTGGGCGCGACCCAACGCTGGCGATGCAGCAAGCCGCGGCGAAAGACCAGTCTGTGCTTGTCACCGGCGGGGTTGCTAGCATTATGCCATACCTCGCGCAACAAAGCATCGCGGTCATGCCCATCACTATCGGTGGCGGCACTCGGCTCAAGGTTCTCGAAGCCTTCGCCGCTGGTTGCCCGGTTATTAGCACTGCCAAGGGTGCCGAAGGGATTGATGTGCAGCATGGAGAGAACATCTTGATCGCTGAAAGCGATACGGAGTTTGTCTCCGAAATCCTGCGGCTTGTTCGCGACCCGGCAGCCCGCGCAACCCTTGGGCTGTGCGGCTTTGAAACCGTTTCGCGGGGTTACTCCTGGGAGGCCGCAGCCGGGGCTGTCCGCGCCTCTCTGGGTGAGGTTACGGCATGACCCTGCCCAGTTTTTTGGTGATAGGAGCCGCCAAAAGCGGCACCACCTCGCTGGTCTCCTATCTTGCCCAGCACCCCGACGTCTTTGTCCCCACTTCGAAAGAGCCAAATTATTTCGCGTTGTCCGGACAGCAGAATAACCCGATCGGCCCGGCCCCACCTCATATCCTTCGGCAGATGCTCTACAACTGGTCCTGCAGTGACCTGTTCGACTATACTGCCATGTTTGACGGGGCCGACAATGCGCATGCCGTGGGCGAGGGCTCGGTCCGCTATCTCTATTTCCCCGACTCGCCGGTCCGTGTCCGAAACATGCTACCCGACATCCGGATCGTAGCTATCCTGCGCGACCCGATCTCACGGCTCTATTCGCATTACAATATGAATCGTCAGAACCAGCTTGAACCGTTGGAGCTACGTGCGGCGCTGGCCGCCGAAGATGACCGCGTGGCCGCCGGGTGGGGCTGGGACTGGCATTACCGGCGCCTCAGCCTGTACGGCGCACAGTTGAAACGCTGGTTCGACCTGTTCCCCCAAGAGCAAATCCAGGTTCATTTCTATGATGATTTCATAGCCCATCCCATGGCAGTCATCTCGGATATCTTCCGCCATATCAAGGTTAACCCTGATTTCATCCCAGACATGAACCGCCGAGGTATGGTCAGCACGTTGCCGCGCAATCTCTGGCTGGACCGTCAGATCAACTGGCCAAGCCGCATGCGCTACAGGCTGCTTTCTCCACCATTACGACGCTTCACCGTCCCGCTCCTGCATCGACTTAACCGTTGGAATAGCATGCCGACATCGCCGCTTGATCCGGACTTGCGTGCCGAGCTCACTCCCGTTTTCTCCAAAGATCTCGCGTTTTTATCCGAGCTTTTGCAACGTGATGTGCCGTGGCAGAGTATGCCAAACAAGACACGTAAATAAAGAGTATTGCTTCATGAGGTATCGCCCAGAAATAGATAGTCCGAGCGACAGCGCAGTGGTGGCTGTATATCCTGTCCTGTACCATGAAGGTTCTTGCCTGTTTGCCGGTCGCTCCATCGGAGTTGACATGTTGTTTCAGTCAGAGGTGACCCATCTTTCTGATCCGGCCAACTTTTATGTCAGACCATGACCGTCCTCAGTATTATTTGCAGGCATGGAATTATCCTTTACTGATTTCATGGAGCAGTACGTTCTTGGAGTGTCTGCCATTTCTTTGAAAGGAACATATCTGACAATGAACTTGGACAAACAGGCAAAGCAAGACATTCACCTCTCAGGTTATCAGGCCCGGGACTATGATGTTGTTGACTATCATATGACGGAGCTTCCCGGAACTGGGCTGCAGTTCCGGGGGCCTGTTCCGGAAGCGGCCCTAAGTGGAGGCGACTTTTTTGCCTGCATCGGCGCTGCCCAAACCTTTGGATGTTTCTGCGAAGAGCCCTACCCAGACCTAATAGGGCGCGAAATCGGTTTACCCGCTCTCAATCTGGGTTACGGCGGCGCAGGACCGGAGTTTTTTCTCAAGCAGGACAGCTTGCTGCCCTATCTGAACCGTGCGCGTTTCGTGATATTGCAAGTCATGTCTGCACGCAGTCAGAGCAACCAACTATATGACTGTGACGGCTTGGAATATGTTCGCCTGCGTCAAGACGGACGCCACATGGGAGCAGCCGCTGCCTTCACGGAGCTGCTGTGCGGGCCGATGACCATCCACAACCTTCCGCTGCCATTCCGCGTGCGACGCAAGCTGGCCAATCTTAAGGTCCGGCCGCGCGCCCGTGCCATCGTGTCGGATCTGCGTGAAGCTTGGATCAGATCCAGCCTTGAACTGATCGAACGGATTGAGGTTCCCGTGATCCTGCTCTGGTACTCGAAACGCGCGCCCGCCTATCACGAAGGCTACGCGACCCATTCACAGCTGTTCGGAGAATTTCCACATATGGTCACACCTCAGATGCTGGCGCCGCTGAAGCCCAATGTTGCAGCTTATGTTGAGGTTGTCACGTCAGTCGGTAGCCCCCAGCCCCTGTTCAGCCGCTTCACCGGCAAACCGACAACGGTCAACCCAGCCAATGACCGATCTGATCTTGCCGTCAAGCCGTGGTCGGAAAACCTGTACTACCCCTCACCCGAAATGCACCATGATGTGGTAAGCAGTCTTTTGAACACCCCAGAAGCCATAGCGGTCATGCGAAACAAACCGTAGACCTGTATTTCTGGGGCTGTTGCATTAACTCGATGGGGTTGCGCTGAAGTCGTTTACGACTTTGGGTCACGCTGCGATTTTGAACAACCGATCGATAAACTCCGGCTCACCCATGACACCCACTTTCTTGTTGTGGATGTGGCCGCGTTTGATGGGTCGGATTGTCTCGATGCCGGTCAAGGTTCCTTTCGCTGTTTGCAACGATCGAAAGCTCTGACGATATCCGAACAGCCGTTTCAAAGCGGCGTGGTCGTTCTCGATCAGGTTATTGCGCCACTTTTGGTCGATATGCCTGATGCTGTCAAAATGTGGATCGTATCGGTGATTGACCTCGCGGATGACGCGCCGATAGCTTTGTGCCTTGTCGGTGCAGATGGACACTGGGCGATGCAGTCGCACACGCTCAATTGCTTTGCGCAAAAAGGCGCGGTCAACCGAAGATCAACCATTTGGCCGTTTGCATCAACCGCGCGCCACAAATAGCGCCACCTCCCACCAACCTGAATGTAGGTTTCATCCACATGCCAATCGACGCTTGCGCGACGCAGATGCTGTTCCGTGCGCTTGGCCAGTTCTGGGATGAATTTCTGTACCCAGTGACAGACGGTGAATCTATCGACAGTGATCCCACGCTCAGCTAGAAGATCAACAACACCCTGGTAGGACAGCGGATAGCGCAAATACCAATGCACGGCGCAAAGGATGACATCACGCGGAAAACGGTGATGTTTGAATGGTGATTTACGCGGCATGTCGAACCTGAAAGACAAAAAATCTGGCAGCAAAGCGCTGTTAAAGCTTCCGACTTTTAATCTGAGACATATCCTGCAGCCTTGAAGTAGATGGAGGAGTTGGCGCCCTCCCTAACGGCATCGCAATGTGCCAAGGTCGTGGTGTTCAACGCCACGCGAAGAGGAGGACGGCGGGATGAAGGATATGATGATTGGGGTCGATCTGGCAAAGAATGTTTTTCAGGTTCATGGTGCCCTTCGAACCGGGGAGGTTCAGTTCCGCAAGAATCTGACGCGCGCATAGTTTTATGTGTTTATGGCTCAGCAGGAGAACTGTCTGGTCATTTTTGAAGCTTGTGGCAGCGCGCATTACTGGGCGCACGAGATGGAAGTAGTTGGCCATGAGGTGAAACTGATCGCGCCACAGTATGTTAGCCCGTTCGTGAAGCGTCAAAAGAACGACGCCGCCGATGCGGAGGCGATTGTGATCGCGGCACGACAACCCGAGATGCGTTTTGTTGAACCCAAAACAGTCGAGCAGCAATTTCGCGCAGCTGTGTTTCGTGGCCGAGAACGCCTAGTTCATCAGCGGACCGCCGATGTAAATGCATTGCGGGCGCTACTGTATGAGCACGGGCATGTTTTTCCTCAAGGAATACGATACCTTAATCGTATGACTGCGCTTGTGGAGGATGAGACCACCGACTTGCACGCACTGATCCGGGAGGAATGCCTGGACCTACTGGCGCAGATTGCAGAGAAAACGGCGTATCATCGAGCGTAACACGAAACTCAAGACGTTGGCCGCCGAGTCAGACAAGGCGCGCCAGCTCCAGACCATGCCAGGTGTTGGGCCGCTGACGGCTGTTGCGGTGGAAGCGTTTGGCCCAGACATGGCACAGTTCAAAGCTGGGCGCGACTTTGCGGCTTGGTTAGGTCTTGTTCCCAAGCAACATTCTTCTGGAGGCAAGGAACGTTTGGGGCGTATGACCAAGGCTGGCCAAGCCGATATCCGACGCCTCCTGATCATTGGCGCAATGTCACGACTGGGTTAGCTGGGACAGCAAAAGATTGTCGAGGGCAGCTGGCTTTCACGAATGTTGGCGCGCAAGCCAAAGTTGCTGGTTGTATTTGGGCTGGCCAAGAAGATGGCTCGGCAAATTTGGGCGATGCTGACGAAGAACGAGGATTACAGGGATCCGGCGCTTGCAGGCGCGGCATGATACTCGTGTCAAACTGCTAGTGACGGTGCAAAGGGGAGTGTGAGAAGGCGATGACCTGAATGGGCAAAACGATCGAACAGATCCGGATCAGGAAAACCAGTGCTGGAATACGAGCTGAAAGCTCGAGAAGTAGATTTGCACCCGACCCGCTGATCACCGTCCCGGCCCGCGGCTTCTGGAAATGTCGCACATTGAGGCCTGACAGAAGTTCGCACTCGATCACATGCCTGAACGGTCAGAAACTTCTTGCACTATGGGCGGCAACCACAGAAGTTCCGGCACTCGTCCGGAGAAAAGAGGTCGCAGATTTCGGCGACGGCTTTGAACATCTCGGTGAAGGTGCTTGCCCCGATGCGACGCAGGTGAGCTTTGAGCTTGGAGAACGCCATCTCAATTGGGTTCAGGTCGGGGCTATACGGGGGCAGGAACAGGAACCAGCATCCGGCCTTTCGCATGGCTTTGGCCGCGGCGGCATTTTTGTGGGTGGCGAGGTTGTCCAGGATGACGACTGTTCCCGTCTCCAGTTCTGGTATCTGCACCTGTGCGACGTAAGCCGCGAAAGCTGCGCCATCCATCGCGCCTTTGATGACCCATGGCGCGACCAAAGCATCCGACGTCAAGCCAGGGATAAAGGTCTGTGTCCGCCACGATCCGAAGGGGGCATCCATGACGAGCCGCTCTCCGCGTGGGGACCACCCACGCTGGCGGGTCAGGTTGGTTTTGACAGAGGTTTCGTCAATGAAGACAACGTGGTCTGGTTCGGCCGAGACGGCTGGCACGCGATGAGTGACCCAATCGTCGCGTTGTTTTCTTACCCGTGCGCGGCGTCGCTCGGCCGCAACCAGCGACTTTTTTTGTACGTGAAACCAAGCTTGCGCAGGAACCGACCAATCGCATCAGGGTGGGCTTGAACACCGGTGGCATCTGCGAGCGCACCGGCCAGTTCAGGCATGGTCATGTCGCCATCCTGTTCAATCAGTTCGATGAGAAAAGGCCGGTAGGGATCAAGTTTGCCCTTGCCACGAGGCCGACCCTGGGGCGCGGCCTTAGCCTGTCCTGTCTGACGGATCGCAAGCCTCCAACGCGCCCCGGTGGCGGGCAATAGCTTCAGACGAAGGGCCGCTGCGCACCCACTTAACCCTTCCTCAATCAACTTCTGAAACCGCGCACGAAGCGCATCCGGCAAAGGTGCTGACATGATCCATCCTCCCAAACAGGGTGAATCACAGATCAGCCATAAAGGGAATCCCAACGATCCAGGTTTTCAGCCGGACGCTTTAAGGGCCAGCAGTCCCTCTGGAGGAGGTAACAATTACTTCGATGCTCATCCAAATATAAAGGTATCATCAACATAGGTTAGCTGAAGATAGTTTTCGACCTGCTCGCGCTCTAACTCATCAAGCGCTCGATCATAGATCAGTACGGCAGCGATTTCGAGTTGGCTTTCACCCAAGCCCCGGATCTCCTCACCCAGCACAAGACGTTGCAGGTCGGTGTTGAACGTATGACTGCCACTATCGATCAGCCCACCGTTCAGATAGTGGTTGAACGCACCATCATCCAGCACCACCGACTGCACAAGCCAGCCAGGGCTCGCCGCCTCAATGCCCGAATCGAAGTCGTTCGATCCACCATAACCCTGCACCGAAAGGGTTTCGTTGTTCCAACTCGAAACCAGACCAAAGGTTTCATTCCGCACCCCGTCACCATAGGCAACACCTGCGGAAACCCCTTCGTGATCCAGATAATCAACCACAAAGAATATCGTCCGGTCCGCGTTGCCGGAAGACAGGCCGTTCAGCGTGTCAGTAGCGTTGACCCTTTCCAGCAGATCACCAGACCCGTCAAAGGCAATCGCCGACTGACCTGTCGGCGTTGCATTGGCAACCAGCGTCGGATCGCCCTGTGCTAGAAGATCGTTGCCCCGACCTGACCCGTCCAGCCAACCGCTTACCGTATTGCCGGCCCCAAGACTGACATTCTCGCCCGATTCATAGGCCGCAACCAACCCAGCGGTCAC
>NZ_LADY01000012.1:0-33317 GCF_000961715.1 Roseovarius sp. BRH_c41
GCAAAAGCGCCCGCCCGGTGGGGCGGACGGGCGCTGCGCGGCGGCGCGTGCCGCGCCTTGATTCCGCGCTTTTGAGATTGGGGCAAAGTTCGGCTTTAGGCCGTTCGCTATCCTCGCGTCGAAATTGGCTGACAGCCTCAGTCGAACTTGCGCGAGGGGGCGAGAACCGTGGCTTCGCCGATCAACACCTTTTTGCCATTCACCAGACAGCGGCAATCGAGTTGCACCCGGCGTTTGCCGTGGTCGATGCCGATCACCTCGACCTCTGCATGGACCATGTCGCCGGGGCGCACGGGGGCGAGAAATTTGAGGGTTTGGCCCATGTAGACGGTGCCGTGTCCGGGCAATTGCTCGCCGATCACCGCAGAGATGAGGCCAGCGGTCAGCATGCCATGCGCGATGCGCCCCTCGAAAATCGTATCCTGTGCATAGGCGTCATCGAGATGCACTGGGTTGCGGTCGGTCGAAACCTCGGCGAACAGCTCGATGTCGCGGTCGGTCACGACCTTGCGCAGATGGCGGGTCATGCCCATTTCGATGTCTTCGATACAGATCGTGCCGCGCGGCATGTTGTCCAACATTCGCCCCTCCAACAGGTTTGGTGCGTAATTATCAGGCTGTATTTCGCCTCAAGTTGGAATTTAATTACTTTGCGGATGCAGAAAGATCAAGTGTTTTCTCTCAGCGCAAGAATCCGATTGTGAAGGTGGGTGAGGATTTTTCCTTTGCAAGATAATCGTTTAACGCTGATTCATCCGGTTGGTGCGACGTTTTGGTCTCTGTCGCGGCCAAGCCGCCGGAGATGAAGAGAGAATCGATATCCTCACCCATGGCACCGGCCACATCGGTATGAACCCCGTCGCCGATTGCGAGGATGCGGGCGTTCTCGACATCGCGGCCAAGGGCCAAAAGGCGGCGGCGGGCGAGGTCATAGATGGGAGGATGCGGTTTGCCGAAATAGAGGCTTTCACCGCCCATCTCGGTATAAAGCCGGGCGAGGGCCCCGGCACACCATTCCCGCACCTCGCCGCGATCCACCACGATATCAGGATTGGCGCAGAGGAGTTTCAGGCCCATCTGCTTGGCATAGAGGAACTGGGGGCGCAGATCGCTGGGGTCCGCCAAGGGATCGAACGGGCCGATGCAGACGATACCCTCGGCCTCTTCCAAGGGGACGCGGGTGATGGGCACGGGGTTTTCGATCAAATGCAGCGGATCGAAAAAGCGATCATCGAACGGTTGACCGACGAACCAGACCTTTTCGCCGACCACGCCCTGAAACATCGCAGCACGGGCGCTGTCGCCGGAAGTGGCGATGGTATCCCAGGCGTCGCGGGGCACGCCGAAGCCATCGAGTTGTTTTTCGACGCCGCCGCGCGCGCGGGGCGAGTTGGTGACGAGCACCACGGTGCCGCCGTCTGCACGGTAGGATTGAAGGGCGGCGACAGCATCCGGCAGGGCGCGCACGCCGTCATGCACGCAGCCCCAAAGATCGACAAAGAGCGCGTCATAATTGGCGGAAATCTCGCTGAGGGCGGTGATGATGCGGGTCATGGGCGGCTCCTTGTCTGCGGTCGGTGGCTGAGGTCGGCGCAGATATGGCAGGGCGCGTGCGCTTTGGCCAGCGGCGGATATGAGTATTTTGACCAAGAAAAGCGGGGCGCTTCAGAGTCCGTGTGGGCGCACGATGTGGTAATCGCCGCTGAGATAGGTGAGTGGCTTTTGTCCGGCGTTGGTGAGGGCCGTGACGGTGCCGATGCAGATGGCATGGCTGCCATGGGTGATGCGATCCGTGAGCCGGCAGGAGAAGGCGGTGGCGCGCGGCAGCACCGGGCCTTCGGGCCGGGGCGTGTAGTTGAGGCCGAGAAAGCGCTCGGCGGGATTGTCGGGCGACGGTCCGGCAAAGGCACGCGCCACTTCGACCGCATCCTCGGACAGGACATTGACGCAGAAGGCCGCATTCTCGATGACGCTGCGTGCGATCCGGCTGTCGGAGCGCAGGCAGATCAGGACCGAAGGCGGATCGGCGGACAGCGAGGAAAAGGCGCTGACCGTGGCCCCCGCGAGGCCTGCCACCCCGTCCGTGGTCACGACGGTGACGGTCGCTGCCACCTGTCGCATGGCGGCGAGAAAGGCGTCGCGCTTAACGCTGAGGGTGTCTGAAGTCACGCGCGTCTCTCCTGTCGGGGTCCGGGGTCTTTGGGTAACGCCGAAATGTGGCGGGGTAAAGGAAATCCCGTGCCCGGGGGTCAGGTAGCGTGGTGTGATCTGCTTTCAAACCGCACCGGCGAAGGGGCATGAAAAAACCACGCAAGCCGGGGCCTGCGTGGTCAGGGGGACGGTTGGTCCGTCCTTGGTGTGCCTATTTGATGATGGTCTCTGGACCCATGACCGCGTTGGGCAGGACGGTCGAGATCCAGGGCACATAGGTGATGATGATCAGGAACACGAAGAGCACGGCGAGGAACGGCAGGGCGGCGCGCACCACCGCCATCATCGGCATGCCGGCCACGCCGGAGGTCACGAAGAGGTTGAGGCCGACCGGAGGGGTGATCATGCCGATCTCCATGTTCACCACCATGATGATGCGAAGGTGAATAGGGTCGATCCCGAGTTCAAGAGCGATGGGGAACACAAGCGGGGCGACGATCACCAGAAGGCCCGACGGTTCCATGAACTGCCCGCCGATGAGCAGGATCACGTTGACCACGATAAGGAAGGTCACCGGCCCCAGACCCGCGCCGAGCATGGCGTTGGCGATGTGCTGGGGGATCTGTTCCTCGGTCAGCACATGTTTGAGGATGAGCGCGTTGGCGATCACGAACATGAGCATCACGGTGAGCTTGCCCGCATCAAGCAGCGTCTTGCGGGTGTCGCGGTGGAAGAAGGCGGTGAGGAGCGCTGTGGGGCGTTGGTAGAGCGCCAGCGGTGCCTGACCGTCGCCGCGCGCCAGTGGCCCCATGTCGCGGTAGATGAAGCTGGCGACCAAGAAGGCGTAGACTGCGGCCACCGCCGCCGCCTCGGTCGGGGTAAAGATCGCGCCGGTGATGCCGGGGATGCCGTAGATCCCCACCATGATGATCGCGATCAGCAAGAGACCCCAGGCCGCCTCGCGGAAGCTGTCAAAAATTTCACGCCATCCGCGCCATTCGCCCTGTGGCATGTTCTTGACCTTGGCGATGACATAGATGGTGATCATCAGCATTGACCCCGCCAGAAGACCGGGCAGGACGCCCGCGAGGAACATCCGGCCCACCGAGACATCGGTGGCGCTGGCGTAGACAACCATGACGATGGAGGGCGGGATCAGGATGCCAAGCGTGCCCGCGTTACAGATCACACCGGCGGCGAATTCCTTGGTATAGCCCATTTGGCGCATGGCGGCGATCACGATTGTGCCGATCGCGACCACGGTGGCGGGCGAGGAGCCCGAGAGCGCGGCGAACATCATGCAGGCCAACACGCCGGCGATGGCGAGGCCGCCGGGCAGGTGGCCGACGCAGGCGATGGCAAAGCGGATGATGCGTTGCGCCACGCCGCCGGTGGACATGAAGGAGGAAGCCAGAACGAAGAACGGGATCGCGAGCAGGGTGTAATGACCGACGAAGGCGTTGAGCAGTGTGCCTGCAATCGAGGCCAGAGACGTGTCGGAATAGAGCAGCATGAAGAGCGTGGAACTGAGACCGAGCGAGACGGCGATTGGCACGCCGATCAGCATCAGGCCGACGACCATGGTGAAGAGCAGAGCGACATCCATCAGTTTTGCCCTCCATCGGCGTTACGCGCCTGGGCGGCGCGGAGTTCTTCGATCTCGTCTTCTACCTCGTGGCTGGCAATCAGGCGGTCGATCTTGCCGGTCCAGATGGCAATGGCGACCTGTGTGAAGCGCAGGACGAGCAGGAAAGCCGAGAGCGGCAGAACGAGATACGGGATCACCTTGGGCAGTTTTTCGTAGGAGTCGCCGTAGTTGATCAGGTCTTCGAGAAAGCGGAAGACGGCCAGCATGGGCACATCCTGCACCTCGTAAAAGCTCTGAGAACGGGCGGTGGTGTCAAAGCCGGTGGGAACCCAGCGCCCGGAGGTGGGAGGCAGGTCGGCGAAGACCGCCCAATAGTCATAGCACCCCTTGAGCAGCAGCAGAGAGAAGAAGAGGCAGGCCACGACCGCAACCAGCCCCACGATCCGCCGCGCGGGGACCGAGAGCAGGTTGATCACGGCGTCGACGCCCAGATGCGCATGTTTCTTGACCGCATAGGAGGCGCCCAAGAGGACGAGCCAACCGAACATGAATACGGTCAGTTCGAGTGCCCAGAGGATATTCACGTTGAACACATATCGAGCGACAACATTGGCGAAGGTCAGCAATGTCATCACCCCCAGGAGCGCGGCAATCACCGTCTCCTCGATATGGTCGATAAGCCCAGTCTTGTGCTGCATCGTCCCATTCCCAAATTTTGTGAGTGTGTCGCGGGTTGCAAGTCGGGCGGGTGATAGAGAAACCCGCCCGATGCACCAATGGCCCGCCAATACGATGGCGGGCCGCACCGTTTAAAGCCGGATCAGGAGCTTTCGTTCGAGGCAACGGCGGCGTCGATGTTGTCCTGGCCCACGTCTTCCTTGAACTGGTCCCAGACGGGGTTCATCGCTTCCACCCACTTGGCACGCTGTTCCGGGGTCAGTTCACGCACCACGCCGCCGGCGTCGATGATGGCCTGTTTGGCGTCTTCATCGACCTTGGTGGATTCGGCGTTGCGCAGTTCGGTCACTTCGTTGACGATGGTAAGGAACTGGTCGCGGGTTTCGGCATCGAGGCTGTCGAGGAAGTCGACGCTGGCCACGACGAGATAGTCGATGATGCCGTGGTTGGTCTCGGTGGTACCGTCCTGCACCTCGAAGAACTTTTGCCCGTAGATGTTGGACCAGGTGTTTTCCTGCCCATCAACCACGCCCTGCTGGAGCGCGCCGTAAACCTCGGAGAAGGCCATTTTCTGCGGGCTGCCGCCGATAGCTTCCATTTGAGCCACGAGCACGTCGGAGGATTGCACGCGGAACTTGAGGCCATTGGCATCCGAGGGTTCGAGCAGCGGCTTGTTGGCCGACATCTGCTTCATGCCATTGTGCCAATAGGCGAGACCCTGAAGACCACGGCGCTGCATCGAGTCGAGCATCGCCTGACCGGCCTCGGAGCCTTGGAAGCGGTCGACTGCGGCGACATCGGTGAAGAGGAAGGGCAGGTCGAAGAGGCGGAATTGCTTGGTGAACTTCTCGAATTTCGAGAGCGAGGGGGCGGCCAGTTGCACATCGCCCTGCAACATCGCCTCGAGCACCTTGTCATCGTCATAGAGGGTCGAGTTGGGGAACACCTCCATGCACATCTTGCCGTTCATTTCCTCGTTGACGCGGGTTTGCAGCAAGGAGGCGGCGATGCCCTTGGGGTGTTTGTCGGTATTGGTGACGTGGCTGAACTTGACGACGATTTCGCCGTCTTCGCAGGCGGCCATGGCAGCGCCTGCGCCAACGGTCAGGGCCAGTGCCGATACGGCAGCGGTCAGGAATTTCATGTGGGTCTCCTCCCAAGTGGTCATGTTTTGGACTGCGCCCAAGTGGGGCACGGTGGTGACATGGTGAGAGAAAGCGGTTTCCCGCTCAAGGATTTGTATGATTCCTAGGCGGGATGCCTGTTTTATGACGGTTTTACAGAGGGTTGTGCGGCATTATCAGGGTAGCGGGTTTGCGCCCTGTGCATGGCTTGTGCGAAATTTCGCACAGGCAATTCAGGCGTTGTGCGGGATTTCGCACAGATTCCGCCGGGCTCAGCGCCGGTAATCCTCGGGGCGAATCCCGTAGCGTGTCAGCTTGTCGTAGAAGGTCTTGCGCGGCAGTTTGAGCACCTGCGCCGCCTGTGCCGCGCGCCCGTTCTGACGCCCCAAGGCGGCGATCAGGAGCGAGCGTTCGACCCGCGCCATCTGTTCGGCCAATCCCAGTTCGGCCGCCTCTGCGGCGTTGTCCGGCATGCCCAGCACAAAGCGCATGGCCGCAGACATGAGGGAGCGGGCATTGCCCGGCCAATCCTGCGCCATGAGGGCTGCGAGGTGATCGGGGCCGATTTCAGGCGCAGGCAACCCGGCCTGTTCGGCGGCCTGAGCGACATAGTGGCGAAAGAGCACGGGGATATCCTCGGGGCGTTCCGAGAGCGCGGGGATGCGGACGCGCATAACCTCGAGCCGGTAGTAGAGATCGGCGTTGAAGCGGCCGGCGCGCGCCGCCTCTTCCAGATCGGCGGTGCTGCCTGCGATGAGCCGCGTCTCGGAGCCGGATTCCATCCGATCGAGGAGGGCATATTGGCTGTCCATCGGCAGGGCCGGGATTTCGTCGAGAAAGAGCGTGCCGCCATGTGCCTCGTGCAGGGCCATATCGAGGTCGCGGGGGTCGAGCCGGGCCGCGGCACGTTTCACAAAGGAGCCGCCGGCGCGGGGCGACATCAGGTGAATGACCTCGGCCACTTTGGAGACACCCGCGCCCGGCGGGCCGATCACCAGTACTTCGGTCCCTGTGCGGGCCGCCTGCCGCACGGTCTGGCGCATATCCTCGGCGATGCGCGAGGTGCCAAAGAGCATGCGCGCCGCCGGATCACCGGTTTCAAGCTGGGCCTTGAGGCGGCGGTTTTCCAGCACCAGCGCCCGGTTTTTCAAGGCGCGGTCCAGCACGGGAATGAGGGCATCCGGCGCGCAGGGCTTTTCGAGGAAATCAAAGGCCCCTTGACCCATCGCCTTGACCGCCATGGGAATGTCGCCCTCGCCGGTGAGCAGGATCACCGGCAGTTCGTCATCAAGCGCGCGGGTATGGGCCAGCAGGTGAAAGCCGTCCCGCCCCGGCATGCGGATGTCCGAGAGGATCACGCCTGCGAAATCGCGGCTGATGTGATCCTTGGCCTCGATAAAGGAGCCGGCGGCGCGCACGGAGTATTCAGCCAGATCCAATGTCTGGCAGAGGGCCTCGCGGACGGGTTTGTCATCATCGACCACCAGAACCTTGCGGATCATGCGGCACCTTTCTTGACGTGGGCGGGGTCTGTCCATGGCTCCAAGGCCACGGTGAATTCCGCGCCGGTTTCGGTGTTGCGGCCTGTGATCTGTCCACCGAAACTCTGAACGAGCCCGTAAGAGATCGACAGGCCAAGGCCCATGCCTTCGCCATCGCCCACGAGTTTGGTGGAATAGAAGGGGTCGAAGATCTTTTCCGGTTCCTGAATGCCGGGGCCGGTGTCGCGCACGCAGAGGGTGACGGGGGCGCCGGGGATGAGGGTGAGGGTGAGGCGTTTGTTGGTGCTCTTGGCCATGGCGTCGGCGGCGTTGGTGATGAGATTGACCATCACCTGACCCAGCCGCACCTCGCCGCCGCGCACCCAGACCGGGGCGGAGGGCGCCTGCCAGTCGAGGGTGATGGCATCGGCGGTGAGGCGTGCGCCGGTCATTTCGAGGGCGGTGTCGATCACGCGGCCCATGTCGACGCGGCCCATCGGTTCGTTTTCATTGCGCACGAAGGCGCGCAGGTTGCGGATGATACGGCTCATGCGGTGGGCCATCTCGTCAATGCGGGAGAGGTTCTCGGCGGCGCGGTCAGGTTCCCCGCGGTGCAGGAACGCGCCGCCATTGGCAGCGAATTGGCGGATCGCCATCAGGGGCTGGTTGAGTTCGTGGCTGATGCCCGCGCTCATCTTGCCCAAGGCGCTGAGTTTGCCCGCCTGCACCAGTTCGGCCTGCGCGCGTTTGAGGGCGGCCTCGGCCTCTTGGCGCTCGCGGATTTCGTGGCGCAGCGCAAGGTTGGTGCGGGTGAGGGTGGCGGTGCGCTCGGCCACGCGCCCCTCAAGCTGGGCATTGGCGCGGGCGAGCGTTCGGCGGCGTTCCTGTGCGAGATAGAGCAGCGCGCCAAAGAAGAGGAGCACGCCCGCCACCGCGCCCGCCTGAAGCCCCGCGATGCGGCGGGCGGGGGCGACATTCACCAGCGCGGCACCCGTCATGCCGATGCGCGGCAAGGTCTGGCTGACCTGAAGGGCGCGGCGTGGCAGATAGGGGCCAAGGTCGATCTGCCAGATTTCATATCCGGTCGTGAGGCTGCGGGAAAAGGGGATGGGCGCGCCGTTGGGCGGGATCAGCACCGTGTCTTGGGGCACCTTGCGCCAGCCCAAGAGTTCCGAGCGGTTGGACATAAAGACCCGCCCCCGGTCGTCGACCAGAAACACCGCCGTTTGCAGCCCGCGCCATCCGAATTCGACATTCTCGGCATCGGCGATGGCGACAAGCGCGCCGCGCACCTTGCCGTCGGAGCCGAATGAGGGAGCGGCGAAGTGAAACAGCCGCTCTGTGCCATCGGCGCTCATGGTATGGGCGGTGCCAAGCGCGCCGTCCATGGCGCGCAGAAATGGCGCGGACGTGGCCAGCCCCTCGGGCAGGCGCGTGCCGGTGCCCGCCAGCAGATTGCCGCCTCGGTCGACGTAATAGAGCCCGGCGGCACCGGTGCGGTCGGCGGAGGCGGTGAGCAGGCGGTGTGCGGCGGAATCCTGATGCCGGGCATTGGGGCGGTTCAGCGCGGTCAAGGTGGGATGATCGGCCAGCGCCACCGCCTGATCCCGGTAGCGTTGCAGGTCCGACACAAGCCCGCCCAGCACCAGCGCCATATCGGCGCTGCCGCGTCGCGCCAGATCAGAGAGCGCTGCGCGATAGCCATAATGCCAGAGCGTGCCGCTGATCAGGACGACCATCAGCAAGAAGGGCGCGACAATCACGATGAGGGGCGACTTGGGAAACATGGCGTGCAATCTACCAGCGCGCCGAGGCTGTTGACCAGCGGGAATACCTGTCTCAGGCGTGCCCGGCCTCAGACGAGAGCATCAGGGGTGAGATCCCCAGTCGGGTGAGCGCCGTTTCCCATTTCGCCGCGTCGGGCGTGTCAAACACCAGCTGTGAATCGGCATCACAGGTGAGCCAGCCGTTTTGCGCCAATTCGGATTCAAGCTGCCCCGGACCCCAGCCCGAATAGCCGAGCGCCAGCAGCGCGCGTGACGGGCCTGCGCCGCGGGCCATATCCTCTAGAATGTCGAGCGTGGCGGTCATCGCGAAGTCATCGTTCACGTCGAGCGACGAGATGGGGGACCGATAGCCCGGGTCATGCAGGACAAAGCCGCGCCCATGTTCAACCGGGCCGCCGAAATGTACCGGAAGGTTGCGAGTCTGGCGGGTGTGGGAAATCGAAAGTTGCTCGAGAAGGTCGCGCATTCTGAGATCCTGCGTCGGTTTGTTGACGATCAGGCCCATCGCGCCGTCTGAGGAATAGGCGCAGAGCAGCACGACGGCATGCGCAAAGCGCGGATCGCCCATGCCGGGCATGGCGATGAGCAATTTCCCTGTCAGATCCATATCCGGGTGGGCAAGTGTCACGGGCGGCCTCTGTGCTGTCCTGCCTTGAAAATGGGGTGAGCGGGCAAGGGGTGCAAGCGATCTCTTCACAGTCTGGCAAGAATTCTCGCTCGATTGTGAGTTGGCAATTGGCGCAGAATACCCCATTTCACAGTCATGATAAAATCTATCGCTCTCTTTTTCATGACAAGCCTGTGGCTCGTCCTGCCGCTCGACCGGGCGCGGGCGCAGGACAGTATGGTGAGTGTCAGTGTTTTGCCGGGATGGCAGATGGCTGATGGCAGCCATATTGCGGCGCTCAAGTTCGTGCTGGCGGATGGGTGGAAGACCTATTGGCGTGCGCCCGGAGAGGCGGGGATTCCGCCACAGTTCGATTGGCGCGGGTCAGCGAATCTGGCGCGGGCCGAGATCGAGTGGCCCACGCCAAAGCAGACCGTGACCAATGGCATGCGCACCATTGGGTATGAGCATGTCTTGGTTTTGCCCGTGCGCCTGACACCGGCGCGTGTTGGGCAGCCGATCACCTTGAGCGCGGAGATGGAGATTGGGGTTTGCAGCGATATTTGCGTGCCGATGAGCCTGTCCGTGTCGCAGCGATTGGACGGGACGGCGAAGCACCCCGATCCGCAGATCGCCGCGGCCTTGGCTGCGCGGCCTTATACGCAGTCCGAGGCGGGCGTGGGGCGCGTGGTGTGCAAGGTGGCACCGATCGAAGGGGGCGTGCATCTGGTGGCCGAAGTCGATGTTTCTGCGATGGGATTGCAGGAATTGGTCGTGGTCGAGACCGGCAATCCCGCCCTGTGGGTGACACAGGCGACAAGTGAGCGACGCGGCAACCGTCTGCGGGCCGAGGTGGATATTTTCCACGCCGAGGGTCGTGGGTTCATGCTTGATCGAGGTGGCCTGCGGCTCACGATTCTGAGCACGGGCGATGCGGTGGACATTCAGGGCTGTCCGGCGGGATAGGGGCGGTCCCTAGACCGAGCGCGAGCGCAGCGGGCGGCCATCGGGCAGCGAGATATTCGCCACCTGTTCGGAAATCGGATCATTGACCAGAGGATGCGCCTGTGCGCGGAACTCTTGGGGGTCGCGCATTTTCTGCCAGCGGTTGCCGACATAGACTTCGAGCCCGGTGAAGGTGGCCTTGTATCCCATTTTCGAACTGCCGGGCACCCAATAACCCAAATAGACATAAGGCAGGCCGTTTTCGCGCGCGATTTCGATGTGATCGAGGATCACATAGGTGCCAAGCGACTCGCGGGTGCGGTCAGGCTCGTAGAAGGAGTAGACCATGCTGACCCCGTCATCGAGAATGTCGGTGAGGCAAACGGCGATCAGCGCGCCGGTCTCGGCCTCGGTATATTCCACGACGCGGGTGCGGATCGGGGTTTCCTCGACCATGGCGGCGAATTCGAACGTATCCATATCAGCCATGCCGCCGGTCGCGTGGCGGCTTTCGAGGTAGCGGCGAAAGAGGCTGTATTGATCCTCGGTTGCCCAAGGTGAGGTGGCACGGCGTCTCAGGCCCTCGTTGCGGCGCAGGGTGCGGCGCTGGCTCTTGGAGGTGGTGAACTCGGCCACGTTGATCCGCGCCGAAAGGCAGGCGGCGCAATCGGCGCAGGACGGGCGGTAGAGCACGTTTTGCGAGCGGCGAAAGCCTTGTTTGGAGAGCCCGTCATTCAGACGCTGCGCGCCCTCGCCTTGCAGGGCGGTGAACAGCTTGCGCTCCATCCGGCCCGGCAAATACGGGCAGGGTTGCGGTGCCGTCACATAGAATTGGGGCGCGATGGGAAGTGTGTGCCGCATGGTTAATCCGCTGTCTGTCTTGGGCGGACGATAACAATGATATCCGCCCCCGCCAAGGGGCTTGTCATGGCCGCGTTACACGGCGCGTTATGCGGCGGCGCGGCGGTTTATCGCGACGGATCCAAGCACCCGGTCGGTGAGGCCCTGCGCACGGTCGCCGGTGAGCATGAGCACGACGGACACAACCTGAAGGATCGGTATGGCGAAGGAAACCGTTAGGCCAAGCGTGTGCAGAAAAGCCTGCGAAAGATCAAAGCGCGCACCCGTGGCGTCGCGGAACTCGATGGCCGTAAGGCGCATGCCCCAAGTGGCAGAGCCGCGCGCAATGGTCGCGACGCGGTAGGCAAAGCCCACTACGGCCATGAGAATGGGAAAGAAGAAGAGGCCGGTGAAGGCCGTGAAGGGCACAATCAGCAGGCTGATCCCTATGATCACGACCGTATCCACGACAAAGGCAACAAGCCGTTTGACCGGGACATCGGCGTAAAACTCCGGTTGGGTGTCTGGGTTGGGCAGATGCCAGCTTGTGTCGGTCATGGTCTGGGTGCGGGTCCTTGTTGAGCCCTCAAGGTTGGGGGCGTCGACGGGGTTTGCAAGGGGTCAGGTGGTGAAATCCGCCAGATCGCCGCCGCTGAGGCGCAAGAGGTCGCGAGGATCTATGCCGAAGAGGTGGCGCGGTGTACCCGCGGCGGCCCAGACCTGTGGAAAGGTCAGGAGATGCGGATCAAAGAACGCACGCGGGGCGATGAGATGGCCCAAAGGCGAGACGCCACCGATGGCAAAGCCGGTTTGCGCGCGGATGAGGGCGGCATCGGCCTTGCCCAGAGGTTCGTCTGCCAGCGTGGAGGCGCGGGTATCGCACACGCGGTTGGCGCCGGAGGTGACAAAGAGCAGTGCCGCGCCGCTGGTCTCGCCGCGAAACATGATGGATTTGGCGATCTGCGCGATGTCACAGCCCACGAGGTCGGCAGCCATCTGCGCCGTGGTGGCGTCGCCGATCTCGATCGGTGTGATGTCGAGCCCGGCGGCTTGCAGGGCCGCGGTCACGCGTTTGAGGCTCTTGCTCATGATCTTCTCCGGATTTTTTCACAGTATTTCAGGCGCGTGGGGCATTGACCAGCCTTGCGCGGCTTGTATCACTCGGACCATGAGTTTTAGCAATCGCCTGACCCGCCTGCCACATGCCTTTGATCCTGCCGAGGGAGAGGAGGCGCGTGCCGCCTTGCCCGGTCTTGACCCCAAGCTGTCGGATCTGGTGGCGGGGGCGGCGGGGTGCAGCCCGTTTCTCAAATCGCTGATCCAGCAAGAGGCGGCGTGGCTGGAGGGGGCGTTTGACGATCCTGAGGCGGCGTTGGCCGTACTCTTTGCGGCGTTGAAGGATACCCCGGCGGAGCGTCTGGGGTCTGCGTTGCGCGAGGGCAAGCGGCGGGTGGCGCTGATCACCGGGCTGGCCGATCTGGGGGGTGTTTGGCCCTTGGAAGAGGTGACGGACCATTTGACGGATTTTGCCGATCTGGCCTGTGATCTGGCGCTGAAAGCGGCCTTGGCGGCGGAGATCAAGCGCGGCAAGCTGCCGGGCATGACCGAGGCGGATGTTGCCACAGGCGCGGGCATGGTGGTGCTGGCGATGGGCAAGATGGGGGCGCATGAGCTGAATTACAGCTCTGATATTGACCTTATTTGCCTCTTTGATGAAACGCGGCTGGCGCGGGAGGATTTCCACGAGGCACGCGCGTCGTATGTGCGGGCCACGCGCAAGATGTCGGCGATGCTGAACGACCGCACCGCCGAGGGCTATGTGTTTCGCACCGATCTCCGGCTGCGCCCCGATTCGGGCGTCACACCCGTTTGCATGGCGATGGCGGCGGCAGAGACCTATTACGAGAGTCTGGGGCGCACTTGGGAGCGTGCGGCGTATATCAAGGCGCGGCCCTGTGCGGGGGATATCGAGGCGGGCACGCGGTTTCTGCGCACGCTCAAGCCCTTTGTCTGGCGCAAGCATCTGGATTTTGCCGCCATCGAGGATGCTCATAACATGCGGCTGGCCATTCGCGAGCACAAGGGGCTGGGCGGCACGCTCTGCCTTGAGGGGCATAACATGAAGCTGGGGCGTGGCGGGATTCGCGAGATCGAGTTCTTCACTCAGACCCGGCAGTTGATCGCGGGCGGGCGCGATGCCGATCTGCGGGTGCGCGGCACGGTCGAGGGGCTGGCGCGGCTGGCCGAGAAAGGCTGGGTGCCGAAGGCGGCGGCGGACACTTTGACGGGGCATTACCGCTTTCACCGCGAGGTCGAACACCGGGTGCAGATGTTGCGTGATGCACAGACGCATCTGCTGCCCAATTCGGCGGAGGAGTTTGATCGGCTGGCAGCCTTTATGGGGCGAGAGACGGCTGAGTTGCGCGCCGAGATCGTGGCGCGGCTGACCGAGGTGCATGATCTGATCGAAGGGTTCTTTCGCCCCGAAGAAGCGCCCGCGACGCCCGAGGCGGCAGAGGCGCTTAATGGCGATGTGATTGCCCGCTGGCCGAGTTACCCGGCGCTGCGGTCTGATCGGGCGGTGCAGATTTTCAAGCGGCTGAAGCCGGATATTCTGGGGCGGCTGGCGCGCACTGCGCATCCCAATGAGGCCTTGTTGGCCTTTGATGGGTTTTTGTCGGGCCTGCCCGCCGGGGTCCAGGTATTTGCGCTCTTTGAGGCCAATCCGCAGTTGATTGATTTGCTGGTGGATATTGTCGGCACGGCCCCGGCACTGGCGGCGCATCTGTCGCGCAATGCGGGCGTATTCGATGCGGTGATTGCGGGTGATTTCTTTGCCGAGTGGCCGGGGCAGGCGGCGTTGGAGGCGGAGTTGACGGCGCGGCTGGCGGCGGAGAGTGACTATGAGCGCGCGCTCGACGCGGCGCGGCGCTGGCGTAAGGAATGGCATTTCCGGATCGGGGTGCATCATCTGCGTGGGTTGACCGGGGCGGATGCCGCCGCGCGGAAATACGCGGATCTGGCAGGGGCGGTGATTGCCGGCGTCTGGCCGATGGTGGTGGCGCAATTCGCTGAGAAGCATGGGGCACCGCCGGGACGGGGGGCTGTGGTTCTGGGCATGGGATCGTTGGGGGCGGCGCGGTTGAACGCGGGCTCTGATCTTGATCTGATCGTGATTTACGATGCGGAGGATTCCGAAGGCTCGGAGGGGCGCAGGCCGCTGGCGGCGCGCCCTTATTATGCGCGGCTGACACAGGCGATGATCACGGCGTTGACCGCGCCCATGGCCGAAGGCCGGCTCTATGAGGTCGACATGCGGCTCCGCCCCTCGGGCAATCAGGGGCCGGTGGCGACAAGCTGGCCAAGTTTCCAGAGCTATCAGCAGAATGAGGCCTGGACCTGGGAGCATCTGGCGCTGACGCGGGCGCGGGTGATCACCGGCGAGCCAGAGTTGGCACGCGATGTCGAGGCGTTCCGTGAGCGGTTGATTGCGGAGAAGGGCGACCCCGAGGCGGTTTTGGAGGCGGTGGCCGAGATGCGCGCGCGGGTCGCGAGTGCCAAGGCGCCGGCCGGACCTTGGGATGCCAAGCTGGGGCCGGGGCGGCTCTTGGAATTGGAGTTGATGGCGCAGGCGGGCAACCTGATGGCGGGACAAGCCGCGCGCGATGTGGCGGCAGGCCTTGAGGGCGGTGTCGCAATCGGTTGGCTGAGTGACGGGGATGGCGCAGCACTGTCAGAGGCTTATGCGCTTTGCTGGCGGTTGCAGATGGTGGCGCGGTTGATCAGTGACAAGCCGCTTGATCCGGAGCGCATGGGCGAGGGCGGCGCGGCATTTCTGCTGCGCGAGACAGGTCAGGAGGATCTGGGCATGTTGCAGGACCGGCTGGAGACACGCTGCCGTCGGGCGGCGTCGGTGATGGATGCGGCGCTGATGCGTCTGCCCAAGGGGCGCTGAGATATGGCGCGTGATCCCATGGACCCCAAAGGGCTGATTTACGAATCCTACCGGATCGAAGGCATCACTGAGCCGGAATGCCGGTCGGTTTTCCTCGATTGGGCGCTGTCGCTGCCTGCGGGGCAGGAGGTGCAGGGCGCGATTGCCGAGATGATCGGGCGCTATGGGACAGATCATCCCGCGCATCCGATGACGCAGGTTTTGAGTGAAGGCACGGCTAGCGCGGGTCCGGCGCGCAGGCGGGGTGGCTGGCGGTCACGGCCGCGTGGGTCTGAGGGCCAATCTTAGGATCGCTTGTTTGCGTTATGTAATGCGACGTTGCTCGGACCGTTGACACGGTAAAACACAGAGTTTGTCGCAAATGCGCCCTAATCGGGCGTCATCCATAGGGTGCGACAAGAAGCAGGCCCATGGAGGAAGACATGAGCAAACTGAAATTGATGGCTGCGATGATGCTCGGATTCGGTCTGTCGGCCTGTGGCAGTGTGGATACGGCCACCCGCAATGCGCCGCTCGAGGCACCCGTGCTGCGGGCCGCACCGATCTCGTTGGATGTGCAGCAAATCCGGGTCACCGTTCCCAAATCGCTCAAAGTCTCTGAGGCTAACAGCTATTACCCGATGGGTGATATCGTCTGGCGCGAGGATGCGCCGGGAGATCGCCATGCTCAGGTCAAGACGATCATGGAAGAGGCTCTGGCGACAGGCGTGGCCGGATTGCAGCCCGGCACGATCCCGGTGGTTCTCGATGTCGAGGTGACGCGGTTCCATGCGTTGAGCGAGAAGGCACGCTACACCGTTGGCGGTATGCATACGATCCACTTTGCCATGACCCTCCGCAATCCGGTCACGGGCGAGGCTTACGGCGCGCCGAAACCGGTCTCGGTCAGCTTCAAGGCGTTTGGAGGAAGTGCAGCGGTTGCCGCCGAGCAACGCGGCATCACGCAGAAGGTCCGGATCTCTGAGCGTTTGGCCAGTGTGATCCAGACCGAATTGGGCATGCCTGTGCGCACGGAGGCCGATCAGGTCGCGGCGCTGAGCTTGACCGAGTAAATCTGATCTTTTCCACGGGCTGCAATGGGCGTAAGGGGACGGTATGACACCGTCCCCTTATCCTGTGATCCGCCTTCGCCCGAATGTCGAGCCGCGCGCCATCCGTCATGGTGCGCCTTGGGTATTCGACAATGAAATCGTGACTGACCGGCGCACCAAGGCGCTGGCTGCGGGCACCATCGCCCTCTTGGAGGATGCCGAACGCGCGCCGCTGGGGCTGGTGGCGGTCAATATGGCCTCAAAGATCATGGCGCGGATGATGGAACGCGATGTGAGCGTTGCCATTGACCGCGCCTGGCTGGTGGCGCGTCTGACCCGCGCCCATGAGATGCGCGCGCGGCTGCATGACGCGCCGTTTTACCGGCTGGTGCATGCCGAGGCGGATGGGTTACCCGGTGTGGTGATCGACCGCTTTGACGATATTGCGGTGATTCAGCCCAATGCGGCCTGGGCCGAGGCGATGCTGGCCGATCTGGTGTCGGCGGTGCAAGAGGTCACGGGCGTGGGCACCGTGCTCAAGAACGCATCCGGGCGCGCGCGCGGACTGGAAGGGCTGGACGATCAGAGCGCGGTTCTGGTGGGCGAGGCCCCGACTGCACCGGTGCCGGTGGCGATGAACGGGGCCATCTATATGGCCGATCTCCTGGGGGGGCAGAAGACCGGGCTATTCTACGACCAACGCCCCAACCATGCCTTTGCAGCGCGGTTGGCCAAGGGCGCGCGGGTCTTGGATATGTTCAGCCATGTGGGCGGATTTTCTCTGGCGGCCTTGGCGTCGGGGGCGGATCACGCTTTGGCGGTTGATGGGTCCGAGCCTGCCTTGAGCCTGGCTGCCGAAGGGGCGGCCCGGATGGGGGCCTCGGAGCGGTTCAGCACGCGGCGCGGCGATGCGTTCGACGTGATGGAGGCGTTGGCGGCTGAGGGCGCGCAATTCGACGTGGTGATCTGTGATCCGCCTGCCTTTGCGCCGACCAAACAGGCGATGGAAAAGGGGCTGCGCGCCTATGAGCGGGTGGCGCGGTTGGCGACCCCGTTGGTGGCTTCGGGCGGCTATCTGGTCTTGTGTTCCTGTTCGCATGCGGCGGATTTGAGCAAGTTTCGCTCGGCCTGCACCCGTGGCATTGGGCGCGCGGGGCGCATGGGACAGTTGATCCATACAGGATTTGCCGGGCCGGATCACCCCTTGCACCCCAATCTGGCCGAGTCGGGCTATCTCAAGGCGCTGTTTTACCGCCTATGAAGGTGCTCTTGGACACTTGCGTCATCTATCCGACGGTGATGCGCGAGATGATCCTTGGCGTGGCTGAGGCCGGGGCGTTCACGCCGCTCTGGTCCGAGCGCATCCTTGGTGAATGGCGGCGCGCGGTGGTCAAGTTGGGACCGGAGGCCGAGGCACAGGTGGCAGGCGAGGCGGCAGTGATGACGGCGCGGTGGCCGGGGGCCTGTGTCAGCTATGCGCCCTCGCTCGAGGCGCGGCTGTGGTTGCCGGACCCGGCTGATACGCATGTGTTGGCAGCCGCGATTGCCGGGTCAGCCGACGGAATCCTCACGTTGAATGCGCGCGATTTCCCCCGCAATACGCTGGCGGAAGAGGGGGTGTGGCGGGCTGATCCCGATGCGTTTCTGCACGGTATCTGGAAGGCACAGCCGGGACTAGTGGCGGATGTGGCGCAGGTGGTTCTGGACAAGGCGCGGCATCTGTCGGCGGGCAGCTGGGAGATGCGCCCGCTCTTGAAAAAGGCGGGATTGCCGCGTTTGGCGAAGGCGCTCGGGTCCGTTTGACGGACGGGGGCGCAAGAATTCGCAGTGTCCGCAAACGGCGCCAACGGGTACAAGAGCCTGGAAGCGCCGAGCGGTATCAAACACGTCGTGGTCGGCCGTAGGGCTGGCGCGGCCAGCTATTCGTAGGCACCAGCGGAATAGGTGAGCTCGTAGCTGTGGCTATAAAGCTCGAAGACGATGCCGAACGGGTCTTCGACGTAAACCATACGGTAGGGCTTGGTCCCAGGGAAATATTCGCGCACCGGCATCCGCTGCCGCCCGCCGGCTTCGACGATGCGTTGGGCCAGACCTTCGACGTCCGGGTCCTGCACCGCGAAGTGAAAGGTTCCGTGACGCTTGTGCTCGAGCTTGTCCTCGGGCGCGTAGTTACCGGGGAACTCGAAGATCTCGATGCCGATGCCATCGGCGGTCGACAGATGCGCGATCCTGAGCGAACCCCATCCGGGGCCGAACACGTCCGTGCACATGATGCCAATGGCGCTGTCGTCCTCGACGGCCTCGGACGGCGCCATCACGACGTAGAAGCCGAGCACGTCGGAGTAGAACTTCACGGCAGCATCAAGGTCCGGAACGGACAGGCCGATGTGGGAAAAGGTGCGGGGTGTCTGGGTCATCTCATATCTCCATTCGCGTTGCGTTGACGCCGATATGGACAGCGCATGCCGTTTTGTGAAATTATTGTTTTATATGTGAATCATAACAAAGTGTTATTATCCAATGCTCAATGCCACTTGGCTCGAGACCTTTACGACGCTTTGCGAAACCGGGCACTTCACCCAGGCCGCTGAGCGTCTGAACATGACCCAACCGGGCGTGAGCCAGCATCTCAGGAAACTCGAGCAGCAGGTCGGACAGGGGCTGATCAATCGGCAGGGCAAGAGTTTCACCCTCACCGCAGCGGGCGAAGCAATCTTCGCGCTTGGTCTGTCGCGCCGCGCCGAGGAGAAACGCCTGCGCGACGCCATCGAGGCAGACGACCGGGACGCGGGGCCGGTTCACATCGCATGCTCGGGCAGCTTTGCGATGCTGCTCTACCCGATCCTGCTGCCTTGGATGCGCGCCGCGCCCGACCTGAGTGTTCATCTCGAGGCGGCGCCGCAGGCCGAGATCCTTGCAGGGCTGCTGGAAGGGCGCTTCGACCTGGGCGTGCTGGGCGCGGACCCCGACCACGCGCGGCTGGAGGCCAAACACCTTGGACGCGAGGAACTATGTCTCGTCCTGCCAGCGGACGCAGCTGACACGCCTACATCCTTCACCGATCTTGAGGCTCGTGGCTTTATCGCCCATCCCGATGGCTACGGCTATGCCGATGACTTGCTGAGGCTGAATTTCCCGGACGACTACCCTGGCGCCGACCAGCTCAGCGTACGCGGTTCGGTCAATCAGATCGGTCAAATCCCTGCCCCCGTGGCCAAGGGGGTCGGCTACACACTCCTGCCCAAAAGCGGCGTGGAAGCTTTCGCCGACAAGGCGAGCCTCTCCGTTGTCCAGCTTCCGAAGCGCCGCTGGCACGAACTTTGGCTCGTCATGCGCCGCGGTCGTCGCGTGTCGGCAAGGGTGCGCTACGCGCGGGACATGATCGAGCAAGCGGCTGGACAACTCCGGTGAGCACGAAGTCGTCCGATTGAAACGATAGGCCCACACAAAATATGGACACCCCCAAAAAACTCATGGCTTCGCGGAATAAACCCTGATCCTCGGCGTTTGTCTCATGTCCGCCCACGCGGCGGTGTTCAGGCAAATGAGAGGAGAACGATCATGACAGAGATCAATAGCATGGCCCTCACACGGCGGCGGGCCTTGGTGCGGTTGGGGCTGATGACCGGGCTGGCCTATGTGGCGCCGGTGATGATGCATCTGAGCGCGGCGCATGCCTCGGGTGCTGGTGGGGATGGCGGCGACGGCGACGGCGGCGGCGGATCAGGCGGTGGGGGTTCGGGTGGCGGTGGCTCAGGCGGTGGGGCCTCTGGTGGTGGCGCTGGCGGTTCTGGCGGTGGTGCCAGCGGTGGGCGTGGCTCTGGTCCCTCCGGGCGTGGGGCGGATGGCCGTGGGTCCGGTCCCTCGGGACGGTGAAGACGAGCACGCGCGGCGTTTGCGACGCTGCGCGTGGCGTTTGTCTGATCCGCTCATATCTCGGCCAAGTGTCGGAGAGCGAGCCCGTCCGATGTCGGCAAAACCTCGCGCATCCAGCTTGCCAGAGAAGAATAACAGGTCATTTGCGGTAAATTGCATCGTAGAACGTCGTCCATTTATTGGCGCTTTGCGTCGACAGGAACCACGCGAGAGGAGAAAGACATGACACAGGAAGATAGGGCACAGAAAGATACAAAGGCTCTGACGCGGCGGCGGTTGTTGACGCGATTGGGTCTGGCGACCGGGTTGGCGTATGTCGCGCCGGTGATGATGCATCTTGGGGCAGCGCATGCCTCGGGGGCCAGCGGGCGTGGATCACGCGGCTCGCGGGGGTCTGGAGCCTCGGGGCGAGGATACTATCGGAACGGGTATTATCGGAACGGGTATTATTACGAGCGGGGATCCAGCGGAGGCTCTTATGGCTCGGGGCCGTCAGGCAGGGGTCGCCGTGGTCGCCTAAGCACGGGTCAGGTTGTCGATCAGATCATCGGCACATTGGATGGTCTGGGGGCGTTGCGCTGAGATGCGCGTGGAGCCGCCGCATTTGAGGCCGCCCGGGCCGCGTCGATGGGCAGCGCCGGGCAGGGCCAAGACCCAACTGACCTGTGCCGAAGCGCCGCAGGTGGTGGAGCTTTGCGGGGCGGAGGCGGTGGGCCGCGCGTTGGACACGGTGATGCCGGATTGGGGTCTGCGCGCAGTGGAAGACCCGGTGCCACCCGGTGCCCCTGTGACGGTGATCACGGATGTGGCACCCAAAGGCTATAGTTTTCAATCCTGGTGGTCGCGGACGCCGCTGACGAAGCTGGGCCTCGCCGGGGCGAGTTGTGGCGTCGTCGCGGATCTGGTGCAGAGCTATTGCGATGCGCGGCCAGACACGCTTGGGCTGCATTGCGGGGCGGTTGAGGTGGGCGGGCATCTCCTAGCCTTTACCGGGCCATTCCGGGCGGGCAAGACGACACTGGTCACGCGGTTGGCGGCGGAGCCGGGCATGCGGCTCTTTTGCGACGATGTGTTGCCGGTGCGGCCGGATGGTCAGGCGGTGGCGCTTGGGATTCAGCCGCGCCTGCGGCTGCCCTTGCCAGACAGGGTGTCGGATGGGTTTCGCCGGTATGTTGCGGATCATCTGACGGTGCAGGACAGTCGCTATGGGTATGTCGAGAGTCCCGAACAGGCGCGCACCGGCACGTTGGCCCCTTTGGCGGCGTTGATTGTGCTCAGGCGCGAGGAGGGTGCGCCGGCGCGGTTTCACCGGATGCGGTCGGCAGAGGCCGCAGCGCATCTGATCCGGCAGAACATTGCAGATCCCGGTGAGGCGGAGGCGCATTATGATCGGCTGACCGCTCTCGTTGCAGGGCTCTTTTGCGTGACGCTGGTCTATTCCGATCTGGAGGAGGCGGTGGCGCAGGTCCACCGCGCCTTTGCTGCGGGGCATCTGCCTGCGCCGGACCTAGAGATCGACGCGCCCTTGCCGCCAGACCCGATCGAAGGCGATGTTTCGCTGGCCGATCTGTCGGGGGTCTATTGCCGCGCGGCGGAGGTGAGCGCGCGTGAGATCGGTGAAGATGTGTTTCTTTGGCAAATGGAGGGGCGCAATTTCTTTCGCTTGAATCCGGTGGCTGGCGCGGTGTGGGATTTGCTGGAAGAGCCCGCGACGGGCCATGAGATTGCCGCGACGTTGATGGACGTGTTTGCCGATACCCCGGCAGAAATCATCGCGGCGGATCTGTCAGCCCTCCTTGGGCAGCTATCGGCGCGCGGATTGGTGACGGCGTCACTCAGCGGATGAGCGTGCGCATGCCCTGATCGAGACCTGCGAGGGTCATGGGCACCATGCGATCCTCAAAAACCTCACGGATCATCTGGATGGATTGCGTATAGTCCCATTCGCCCTGAGTCACCGGGTTGATCCAGAGGTGATTGGGCCATTGCGTACGCGCGCGATTGAGCCAGACTTGGCCTGCCTCGGCGTTCCAATGTTCATTGGCACCGCCGGGATAGGCGATTTCATAGGGCGACATGCTGGCATCGCCCACGAAGATGCATTTGTAATCTGCGCCATAGGTGCGCAGCACCTCTTGGGTCGGGGTCTGGGCATTCCAGCGGCGGGCATTGTCGCGCCACACGCCCTCATAGAGGCAGTTGTGGAAGTAGTAGTATTCAAGGTGTTTGAATTCAGCGCGGGCGGCGCTGAACAACTCCTCCACCACTTTGATATGCGGGTCCATTGAGCCGCCGACATCGAGAAAAAGCAGCACCTTGACCGCGTTGCGCCGCTCGGGCCGGGTTTGCACATCGAGATAGCCATGTTCGGCGGTGGCGCGGATGGTGCCGTCGAGATCAAGCTCTTCGGCGGCCCCGTCGCGCGCCCATTTGCGCAGGCGTTTCAGCGCCACCTTGATGTTGCGGGTGCCAAGCTCGACCGAGTCGTCGAGATTGCGGAATTCGCGTTTGTCCCAGACCTTGACCGCGCGGCGGTGGCGGCTTTGATCTTGACCAATCCGCACGCCTTCGGGGTTGTAGCCATAGGCACCAAATGGCGAGGTGCCGGCGGTGCCGATCCATTTCGAACCGCCCTGATGGCGGCCTTGCTGGTCCTTGAGGCGCTCGCGCAGGGTTTCCATCAGCTTGTCAAAACCACCGAGCGCCTCGATTTCAGCGCGTTCTTCGGCGGTCAGATGCTTTTCGGCGAGTTTTTGTAGCCATTCGGCGGGCAGGTCGACGGCATTGAGTACGTCCTGGGCGCTGATGGCCTCAAGCCCGGAAAAGCTGGCGGAGAAGGCCTGATCGAAGCGGTCGATATGGCGCTCGTCTTTGACCATCGCGGTGCGGGCAAGGTAATAGAAACCCTCGACGTCATAGGTGACAAGGCCGCGCCCCATGGCCTCGAGTAAGGTCAGGTATTCGCGCAAGGAGACCGGAAGGCCCGCGCGTCTGAGGTTCTCGAAGAACGGCAGGAACATCGCGGATCAGAGCGCGCTGCGGTGGATGATCAGAGTAAGGAAAAGACCCAGAAGGGCGAAAATCAGCGCTAAAACAAAGGCATATTGGAGGATGTCCGCCAATTTTCCTTTGCGTCGCCACGCCATGAGCGCGCCGGTCAGCGCGCCCAGAATTGCCCCGATGATAACAATCATGCCTTACCCGTTCGGTCCTTTGAGCGGGCTGAGCGCGCCCACTTCGCGCAGTTTGGCACGCACTGCCCAATCCGCGCCGTACCCGTAACGCGCCCAGCCCAGACTGTCCAGTCTGACGGCGCGCGCCTCGGAGACGCGGCCCGAGAGATCGAGCGCCTCGGCGCGCAGCATCAGCAGCGTGGCGAGAAGGGCGGCGTTCTCGGCGCGCTCTGCCGTGGCAATATGCGGTCCAAGCAGCATGAGGGCGTCCTCGTCGCGACCCATTGAGACCGCATAGGCGGCCAGTTGGGCGGCGGCAAAGGCGCGGTGCAACTCGGTGCCGGGGTTGGCGTCATAAAATCGCTCGGCCGCGACAAACTGATCCTGTGCAAAGTCCGGATCGGTGGATTGGGTGATGCGTCCGAGCGCAAAGTGGCTGAAGGCGCGGCGGTGGTCGGTCCAACCGACGGCCTGCGCGATGCGGACCGCGTCCATCGCGGCGGTGCGCCGCTCCATCTGGCGGGCACCCGGCCCGAGGGCGGTCTGGATGGCATCAATCCAAGCGCGCGGGGTGGAGCCCGAAAACCGCGGAGCGAGACCGTCGCCGCCGGGGTTGAGACGCGACAGGATGCCGGGAAGACGCTCTTCGACCTCGCGGCGGGTCATGCCTGCGCGCAGTTCGGGAGCGTAAAAGGCGCGCAGCACCAGCATGTCAAATCCGGTCAAGACCGCATGGACATTGTCATCGTTAAAGACGCTGTCGGAGAGGCGGTAAAGATCGTTGAGCGGTCCAAGGGCCTGCGCCAGTTCTTCGTGCAGGCAATCGCGCACCTCTTGGGGGCTCGTGTCATTGGGCACGAAAATCGCGATCGTCTCGCGGCGTCTGAGTTGGCTCCAATCCGTGACACGGGAATTGCGGGCCGCGCGATACTGTGAGAGGCGGGTTATATTGGGGACGACGAAGCAGGCCGCCTTGGGCAAGCTGCGCTGGATCGCGTCGCGGCTCACAGCCTCGATGGTGATGTTTGCCGGGCCTTCGGTGACGCGGGAAATGTTTATCCCGGCCTCGGTTTGCAGGCGGTGCATCAGGCGATTGAGGTCCGAGATCAGGGTGATCGGTGGCGCGCCGGTGACGCGGACCGTGATTGGCCCCTCAAAGCGCGAGAAGTGTTGCAACATCCGACCCGATTCAAGCTGGAAGCCGAGATCCAGTATGTCACGCTGGATGTCACGATTAGAGCGCTGCGCCGGCACGGGGCGCGGTGCGGAAAACGCCTTCATCGGAGGCATGCCGGTCTCTTGCGGCATGGCGGCGCGGGACGCGGGTTCGTTATAGCTGTAATTACCGGGCACGCAGGCGCCGAGCATCAGGCAGATTGGCAGGATTACGCGACGCATCAGACCCCCGTATCGTTTTCGGTCACAACAGACGCCGCCGTCGGAATGACGGGGGCCAATCGCCGGTGGGGGCGGGCAGAGCAAAGCGCGGTCGTCGTCTCAGCGAACCGCGCCTTTTATCTGCCACGACCTTAGCCGGGTTGGGGGCAGAATTTCTGTTCATCCTGTTCCGCGTAAGGAGCATTTAAGGCAAAATTGTGGCAACCACATTTTACCACGGATGCCGACACATGTCATGGTTGTTTTTCGTTGTAAATCAGATGTCTGTCTTGCTTGACCTTTACCGCTGACGGCGCGCCATGAAGGCGAGGCGTTCGAAGAGATGCACATCCTGCTCGTTCTTGAGCAAGGCGCCGTGCAGTTTCGGGAGAGCATCAGCCCCGTCGCGCCGCAAGTCTTCGGGCGAGAGATCCTCGGCGAGGATGAGTTTGAGCCAGTCCAGAACCTCGGAGGTGGACGGTTTTTTCTTGAGACCCGGTTGATCGCGAATCTCAAAGAACTGGGTGAGGGCGGTCGTGAGCAGCGCGGTCTTGATGCCGGGATGATGCACTTCGATGATCCGCTTCAGGGTCTCGGGATCGGGAAAGCGGATGTAATGAAAGAAGCAGCGGCGCAGAAACGCATCGGGCAATTCTTTCTCGTTGTTCGAGGTGATGATGATAACCGGGCGATGGCGGGCACGGATCGTCTCGCCGGTCTCGTAGACGTGGAATTCCATGCGGTCGAGTTCTTGCAAGAGGTCATTGGGAAACTCGATATCGGCCTTGTCGACCTCGTCGATCAGCAGAACGACCTTTTCATCCGAGGCAAAGGCCTCCCAGAGTTTGCCGCGTTTGATGTAGTTGCCAACCTCATGCACCCGCGCCTCGCCCAACTGGCTATCGCGCAGGCGGCTGACGGCGTCGTATTCATAGAGGCCCTGTTGCGCCTTGGTGGTGGATTTGATGTTCCACTCGATGAGGCGCAACCCGAGCGCGCCTGCCACCTGCCGGGCCAGTTCGGTCTTGCCTGTGCCGGGTTCGCCCTTGACCAGCAGGGGGCGTTCGAGCGTGACGGCGGCATTGACCGCGACGGTCAGGTCATCGGTCGCGACATAGGCATCGGTGCCTTTGAATTTCATCGGTTTTTCAATCCTCTTGCAGGCCAGTGGCGCTGAGTTCAGCGCTAAACTAGTCTGTTCGACAATTCACATCAATGCCGTGTGATTGGCTAGTGACAATCCCCGAAGTGGCGTGTAGATCACCGCGCATGGGGCGCCGACTGTCTGAGGAGTTCATTATGCCAGACACTGGCTTTGATGAGGGGATCGAGATGAAAGCGGAAGTATTTCTGCCCAATGATTACCAACCTGCCGAGGATGAGCCGTTCATGAACGCTCGGCAGATGGAGTATTTCCGGCGCAAACTGATCGCGTGGCGGTTAGAGCTGCTGGAAGGCAGCCGGGAGACCATCGAAGGGTTGCAGGATGGCACGCGGGCGATTCCCGATGTTGCAGACCGCGCCAGCGAGGAAACCGACCGGGCTCTGGAACTACGCACGCGGGATCGTCAGCGCAAGCTGGTGTCCAAGATTGATGCGGCGCTGCGCCGGATCGAGGACGGCGAATACGGCTACTGTGAAATGACCGGCGAGCCGATCAGCCTCAAGCGGCTGGATGCGCGACCCATCGCCACGATGACGCTTGAGGCGCAGGAACGCCATGAACGGCGCGAAAAGGTGCATCGCGACGACTAAACGACCAAGGGGTTACAGGCTCCGGGATGAAATTTGACCTAAATGACGCGCCGGGACTTTCCTCCCGGCGCGTTTCGTATCAAGACATGCGCATGACGTTGAACGGGCTGAGCATAGCGGTCATCGGGGCCGGAATTGGCGGGTTGGCTGTGGCCCGCGCCCTTTGCCTGCGCGGTGCGGATGTAACCCTACTGGAGCAGGCCCCCGAGATCAGCGAAGTGGGGGCGGGATTACAGATCAGCCCCAACGGATTCGCGGTCTTGCGCGCGCTCGGGCTGGACGAGGTGTTGCAGGCGCGTTCGGTGCAGGCAGAGGCGATCAGCCTGCGCGATTATCGAGGCGGAGAGGTGCTGCGGCTCGATCTGACGACGCTGGAGCGGCCAGAGTATCATTTCATTCACCGTGCGGATCTGATTGACAGTCTTGCCGATGGTGCGCGCGCTGCGGGCGTCAAACTGCGGCTGATGCAACGGGTGGCGGCAGTCGAGGCTGGGGCGCGACCTGTGGTGCGGATGGTCAATGGATCGAGCCTCGATGTGGATCTGGTGATCGGAGCGGATGGGTTGCATTCGGTGGTGCGGCGTGCGCTCAACGGCACATTGGCCCCGTTCTTTACCCGGCAGGTGGCGTGGCGGGCGGTGGTGCCCAACCTCTGGGGGCGCGGTCCTGAGGCGCAGGTCCATATGGGGCCGATGCGCCATATGGTCAGCTATCCGCTGCGCGGTGGCACATTGCTCAATCTGGTCGCGGTGCAGGAACGGGCCGCCTGGACCGAAGAAAGCTGGAGCCAAACGGATGATCCATTGGCAGTGCGGGCGGCCTTTGGCGATTTTGGGTCAGAGGTTCAGGCGATGTTGGCGGCGGTTGAAGAGGTGCATCTCTGGGGTTTGTTCCGGCATCCGGTGGCGCGGGTCTGGCAGCGCGACGGATTGGCGGTCTTGGGCGATGCTGCGCATCCCACCTTGCCGTTTATGGCGCAGGGGGCGTCGATGGCGCTCGAGGATGCCTGGGTTCTGGTCGATGCATTGAGCGAGGCCGAGGGGCTGGCGGAGGGCTTGGCCCGGTATCAGGAGAGGCGCGAAGCGCGGGTGCGCCGGGTGGTCGAGGCGGCCAATCGCAATGCGTGGAAATACCACCTGAGCTTTCCACCGCTCAGATGGGCCGCGCATACCGCGCTGCGGGCGGGGGGAGCCTTTGCCCCTGACCGGATGATACGACAGTTTGACTGGCTGTATGGGCATGATGTGACGCGCAAGGCGGGGTGAGGGGGTTCACCTTACGGGCGCGGGTCGCATGCCAAAATGACCGCTCAAGATCAAGTCCAATCCCGTGCCGTAGCGACGGATTTCAGGCGTCGATTTCTACCCACAACGGAACATGGTCTGAGGGTTTGTCACGGGCGCGGATTTCCTTGTCGATACCACAGTCGGTCAGCAAATCCGCCGCTTGCGGGCTGAGCAGAAAGTGGTCAATGCGGATACCGTCATTCTTGTTCCAAGCCCCGGCCTGATAATCCCAGAAGGTGTAATGCCCCGGACCCTGCACCCGCGCGCGGAACGCTTCGGTGAAGCCCAGATTGAGGATGCGGCGAAAGGCGGCGCGGCTCTCGGGGAGGGCCAGCGCATCCTCGCGCCACGCCTCGGGGCGGGCGGCGTCCTCATCCTGCGGGATTATGTTGTAATCGCCGCCCATCAGGACCGGCTCTTCACTGGCGAGCAGATCGCGCGCGCGGGCCTGCAGGCGTTCCATCCAGGCCAGTTTATAGTCGTATTTTGGTCCCGGCGTCGGGTTGCCATTGGGGAGGTAGAGACCGCAGAGGCGCAGCGCGCGGTGGTCTCCCATGACGGTGGCCTCGATCCAGCGGGCCTGTTCGTCGGTGTCGTCACCGGGCAGGCCGCGCGTCACATCCTCTAACGGACGTTTGGAGAGGATCGCCACGCCGTTAAAGCCCTTTTGCCCATGCGTTTCGACATTATAGCCGAGATCCTCGAAGATTTCGCGCGGAAAGCCGTCATCGACGGATTTGATCTCTTGCAGGAGGACCACATCCGGGGCGGCCTCATCAAGCCAAGCGGGCAGGGCGTCGATCCGGGCCTTGATGCCGTTGATGTTGAACGTGGCGATTTTCATGGCGCGGCCCCCCCGTGGTCTTGTTTGATCCTATATCGCGCAGGGGCGCGGAGGTGACAAGCGGTCACATCGAGAACGAGGTGCCGCAGCCGCAGGAGGAGGATGCATTTGGATTGTCGATCACAAAGCGCGCGCCGATCAATTCTTCGCTGAAATCAATCGTTGCCCCGGACAAGAAGGGTAGGGATACGGAATCTACGACCACTTTTTGCCCCTCACCTTCGAGAATCAGGTCGTCCGCCGCAGGTTGATCCAGCCGGATTTCGTATTGAAACCCGGAGCAGCCGCCGCCCTCAACCGCGACGCGGAGAGCCTGTCCCTGATCCCCCGCGCCGATTTCGGCGAGGCGGGCAAAGGCGCGATGGGTCACCTTGGGTGGAAGTTGCATGGCGGGCTCCGGGGTGTTTTACGTTTCGGTTCAATTGCAATATATGGTCCATGGCCTCTGGCGACAAGGATATCCCGCATGACCGATCTTTATGCCTCTGATCCCATGGCGATCCGGGGGCGTCTGGTGCCTGAGGAGGAGAGTGTTTTTCGCTCACCCTTTCAGCGCGACCGGGACCGGATCATCCATTCCAGTGCGTTTCGGCGGCTCAAGCACAAGACACAGGTCTTTGTCGCGCACGAGGGCGATTATTTCCGCACGCGGCTGACCCATTCCATCGAAGTGGCTCAGGTGGCGCGCACGATTGCCGGAGCGCTTGGGCTGAACGGCGAGCTGACCGAGGCGGTGGCGCTGGCGCATGATCTGGGGCATCCGCCCTTTGCCCATGCCGGCGAGGATACGCTCGATGCGCTGATGGCGCCCTATGGCGGGTTTGATCACAACGCGCAGGCGGTGCGGATCGTGACATCGCTGGAGCGGCATTATGCCGAGTTCGACGGGCTCAACCTGACATGGGAGACGCTGGAGGGGCTGGCCAAGCACAACGGCCCCTTAACGCCCCTCCGGGGCGATGGCCCCGTAAGCGGGACGCTGCCCTACGCACTGGCGGATTACAACGCGCGGCATGATTTGGAGTTGCACACCCACGCCAGCGCCGAGGCACAGGTGGCGGCCCTCTCGGACGATATTGCCTATAACAATCACGACCTGCATGACGGGTTGCGCGCGGGGCTCTTTACCGATGAGGAAATCGCGGCCCTGCCCATTGTGGGCGACTGTTATGCGGACGTGGACCGGCTCTATCCGGGGCTGGATGCCAAGCGCCGCAGACATGAGGCGCTGCGTCGGGTGTTCGGTGTGATGGTGGGCGATGTGATCGACTGTTCGCGCCATACGCTGGATGAGGCCCGCCCCGCCTCTGTGGCGGAGGTACGTCATCTGGGCCGCCCGGTGATCCAGTTTTCGACTGGCCTCTGGGCTGATCTGAAGGAAATTCGCGGCTTTCTCTTTGCCCGCATGTACCGCGCGCCAGAGGTCAATGCGATGCGTGACCACGTGCATGTCGTGGTGAGTGATCTCTTTCCGCATTACCTGCACGCGCCGCAGCACCTGCCGGAGGAATGGCGCAAGGATGTGGCGCAGGCTGAAGATGAAACGGCTCTCGCCCGGTTGGTGAGTGATTACATCGCTGGCATGACGGATCGTTTCGCGCTTCAGGAACACGCGCGGCTGACGGGCAATCCCGATTTGAGTGCGGACAGAGAGGGGCTTTAGCGCGTTGCGATCCGGTCCTTGGTCCAAGGGCGGGTGAGGCTTGTGATTGACGCGCCTCTCGCCGTTGAGTAACCCACCGCAATGCAGCAAGGAAAGCTTTTATGAACCTCTTTACCGATATGCGTGCCCTCGTCGTGGACACGCTGGCCGCGATGCAGACCGGGGGCCAATTGCCGGAAGGGCTGGATCTGACCAATGTCACGGTCGAGCCGCCGCGCGATGCCGCACATGGTGATATGGCGACCAACGCGGCGATGGTGCTGGCCAAGCCCGCCGGTCTCAAGCCGCGCGAGATTGCAGAAGCGCTTGCGGCGCGGCTGGGCGATGATCCCCGCATCGAGCATGTCGAGGTGGCAGGTCCGGGGTTTCTCAATCTGCGGCTCTCACCGCTCCTCTGGCAAAATGTGGCGCGCGCAGCGTTGCAGCAGGGCGTCACGTTCGGGCGTTCGACCATGGGGCAGGGCCGCCGCGTCAACGTGGAGTTTGTCAGCGCCAACCCCACCGGGCCGCTGCATGTGGGCCATACGCGGGGGGCTGTGTTCGGTGACGCTCTGGCGAGTCTTTTGGATTTCGTGGGCTATGAGGTCACGCGCGAATATTACATCAATGACGGCGGCGCGCAGGTCGATGTGCTCGCCCGCTCGGTCTATCTGCGCTATCTTGAGGCGCATGGGCAGGCGGTGGCCTTTGCCGATGGCACCTATCCCGGCGATTACCTCATTGAGGTCGGTGAGGCGCTGAAGGCTGAGGTGGGCGATGTCTATGTCGGGCAGCCCGAGGATGTCTGGCTGGAGCCGATCCGGGATTTCGCCACGGATCGGATGATGGCGCTGATCCGCGAGGATCTGGCGGCGCTTGGCGTCGAGATGGACGTATTCTATTCGGAAAAGTCGCTTTATGGCACGGGGCTGATCGAGGCCGCGATCGAGGATCTGCGGAGCAAGGGGTTGATCTATCGCGGCGTGCTGGAGCCACCCAAGGGCAAGATGCCCGAGGATTGGGAACCGCGCGAACAGACGTTGTTCAAATCCACCGAACATGGCGACGATGTGGACCGCCCTATCATGAAATCGGATGGCGGTTGGACCTATTTCGCCCCGGATATTGCCTATCATTATGACAAGATCAGCCGGGGTTTTGACCTCTTGATCGACGTCTTTGGTGCGGATCACGGCGGCTATGTCAAGCGGATGAAGGCGGCGGTGTCGGCGCTGTCGGATGGCCGTGTGCCGGTCGATATCAAGCTCTGCCAACTGGTCAAGCTCTTCAAGAATGGTGAACCGTTCAAGATGTCGAAGCGCGCGGGAACCTTTGTCACGCTGCGCGATGTGGTGGACCAGGTGGGGGCTGATGTGACCCGCTTTGTGATGCTCACGCGCAAGAATGACGCACCTTTGGATTTCGATTTCGACAAGGTGCTGGAGCAGTCCAAGGACAATCCGGTGTTCTACGTGCAATATGCCAATGCGCGGGTGAATTCGGTGCTGCGCAAGGCCGCCGAGGCCGGGATGGCGGTGGATGATGCCACGCTGGCGCAAGCCGATCTCTCGGGTTTGACCCACGAGGCAGAGTTGAACGTCGCACGCAAGATTGCCGAATGGCCGCGTCTGGTCGAGATTGCCGGGCGTACAAATGAGCCGCACCGCGTGGCGTTTTATCTCTATGATCTTGCGTCGGATCTGCATGCCCTCTGGAACCGGGGCAATGACGACGCGTCGTTGCGGTTCATTCAAGAGGGCGATGTGGCCACATCGCAGGCTAAAATCGCCCTCGCGCGTGCTGTAACCGTTGTTATTTCCGCAGGTCTTGGTATTCTTGGCGTCACTCCGGCGGAAGAAATGCGCTAACGCAGCAAAGCCGGGGGTGAGGCAGAACAGTACATCCCCGGCGACCATGTATCGCCGGAGAGCAAGAGGCGGACCATGGCAGATATGCACTATGCACGGCCCGAAGCGGGGCCTGAGCGGACGAGTTTCATTGTCAGGCTGACCAATCTGACCGGCGCGGCGTTGTCGATCGCGCTGATCGCGGGCGTGGGCGTCTGGGGATACAAGATGGTCATGCGCGATGTGTCCGGCGTGCCCGTGGTGCGCGCGGCTGAAGGACCAATGCGGGAGACCCCCGCCGATCCCGGTGGCGATGCTGCCGCGCATCAGGGTCTGGCGGTCAATGCGGTGGCCGCAGAGGGGATTGCGGCGGCCCCGGCGGATCGCCTGGTTTTGGCCCCGCCACCGCTTGAATTGTCGCTGGACGATGTTGCGCCACTTACCCAAGGGACGGAGGAGGCTGCGGCGCGGCCCACGGCTGAGGCAACGCAGAGCGATCCAAGTGCTGCGCCGGAAGAGCTGCGCAATGCCTCTATTCTGGCGCTCGCAGATCAAATCGCAGCCGGGGCGTCGCCGATGGCCCCGTTGGAAGAAGTGGTCACCGGGCCGGAGGCGGTTGATGCCCCTGAGGAGGAGGCCGAGGCCGAAGCCGAAGCGGCTGTGGCGGATACCGCGAGCGCGGTGACGCGCCCGCGTGCGCGACCGGCCTCGTTGACCTCGGTTCCCGAGGCGATTGCGCTTGCGGTGGCGGCGGCACAGTCTGTCCCGTCGGATGAGGTGGATGCCGACACCATCCCGCTTGGGACGCGGCTGGCGCAGTTGGGGGCCTTTGATTCGGCTGAGGTGGCGCGCGCAGAATGGGACCGGCTGGCGGGGCGGTTCGGTGACTTTCTGGACGGCAAACAACGAGTTATCCAGCGCGCCGAGAGTGGTGGGCGCACGTTCTACCGGCTGCGGGCCATGGGATTTGCCGATCTGGGCGATGCGCGGCGGTTCTGTTCGGCGCTGGTCGCGGAACGCGCCGAATGTATCCCGGTGGTCACGCGGTGACGCGGTTTGGGGCGACGATCCTAGATGCGGAGGGTCTGCGGCTGACGGGAGAGGAAAAGGCGCTGTTTCGCGATACGCGCCCGTTTGGTTTCATCCTCTTTGCCCGCAATATCGACAGCCCGGATCAGGTACGCGCGCTGTGCTCTGAGATGCGCGAGGCGGCTGGTCATGCGGCGATGATCACCATTGATCAGGAGGGCGGCCGTGTGCAGCGGCTGCGCGCGCCGCTCTGGCGGGAGTGGCCCGCGCCGTTGGATCAGGCCGAAGCGGCAGGCGCGGG